>NZ_JBVAYW010000022.1:0-59363 GCF_055412845.1 Pseudarthrobacter adonitolis
CGGCGGGTACGACGTACACGGCGACGATCAAGGGCGGCACCGCTGGGGTGAAGGATGCTGCCGGTAACGCGTTGGCGGCGGACAAGACATGGACCTTCACCACGGCTCCCGCGGGCGGCGGCACATCGGAGACCGTCACTCTCACGGCCACCGCTGACAGCTACGTGTCCAACGGGACGGGGCTGGCGCTGACGAACTATGGCACGAGCACCATATTGGGTGTGGACAACAGCCCGGTGGAGGTCACGTACTTGAAGTTCGACCTGTCGGCGTACGCGGGTAGGACGCTGGAGAGTGCGACGTTGCAGCTGCGTAGCGCCGGGAGTGGGTCGACGGGTACGCAGAACGTCAAACTGGTCGCTATTGACGACTGGACCGAGGGTGGGATCACGTACACGAACCGTCCGGCGCTCGGCACCAGCATCGGCACGCTCGGCCCGACAACGACCAATACCAACTACAGCGTTCCGCTGACGGTCAGTGGCCTGACCGGTGAGCTCGGCCAACAGCTCTCACTGGGCTTGGACTCCAGCAGCAGCGACGGCCTGGACCTCAACTCCAAGGAGGCCGGCAGCACGGTCGCACCCAAGCTGGTGCTCACGGTGAAGTAGGTCGCGGCTGGCATCAGACGCAAAGTGCTGGGACCTCATCCGGGAGGATGCGGTCCCGGCACTGCTTTGTACACCTGCAATCGGTAAGCCCAGTGGTGATGCGGCCTGGTGTAGCAGCTCAGCGCCACATTGAGATTTCGGCGGCGGCGTGCTGGGGCGCCTGCCCGTGCCGGAGACCCGCTGGCTCGATGTGCTGGCGAAGTGGGCGAGTCAGCGAAGGAAGTTGTCCGGCCCGGCGAGGCTGAGCAGAACGTCCCCACTGTCCCCGAGCAGGCCGAACTGGACCATTTTGCGGAGTCAATCTGCGTTCCTTAGACGATGAGTACGATCTGACGTCAGTAGCGAAACGGTTCTCGTCCCCGAAGAACGAGCTCTATCACCACCACAGCTTCGCCACCCGGCAGGACGCGAGGCGGGCGGCCATGCGCCAACTTGTTCTGGGCCCGGTCGGCACCTACCACGGCAACGTTGCCAAACGCGGACGTCCCCGGACCGCGTATACCACGTTTGAATAAATTTAGGCCTTTCCTGCCGTCAGGACAGCTCAGGCGGCGGGAGCCGCCTGGAAGTGTTTTTCGATGAGCCCCTTGATGTCGTCGTGGCAGCCGCCGCAGCCGGTGCCGGCCCGGGTTGCCTTGGACACCTCGGCCACCGTGGAGCAGCCATCCGCCACGGCACCCTGGATCTTGGTGCCGCTGACTCCGGCGCAGCGGCACACGGTTCCCTCCGGATCGGCGGGACCGGACGCGGCCAGCTGGTCCGGGCCGTCCAGGCGAAGCAGCAGGGACCTGTCGGCCGGCAGTTCCGCGCCGCGCTCGAACAGCCCCACGAGCTCCGCGGCGGTCCGCGGCATGCCCACGGCTACAAGACCTTCCAGCACTCCGCCACGGGTGGTCATCTTGACGTAGCGGCCATGCTCGGGATCGGCCCACTGGGCGATCTGCAGACGCTGCCGGCCGTTTACGGCGCCCGCGGTGAGCGCCTCTTCATCCCACGGTTCGGCACCGTTGTCGCCGGCGACGGCCATGTTCATGCCGCGTGCCTTCAGGACAATCACGCCGGCTTGTTCCTGGGGCAGCTCCTGCAGCGCGTCGGCTTCCTCCTGTGTGCCGGTGGCCAGCAGCGTCAGGTATTCGGCCAGCCATCCGGCCTGCCGCCACCCTGGACCCACCAGGCCCAACGGGCCCTTGGCGTTACGGCATTCCGGGCACGCCGGATCCGGGCAGCGCACCTCGGCACAGTCGCCGATCGCGAAGATGTGCGGCTCGTGGTGGGCACGCAGCTGGTGGTCCACCAGGATGCCGATGCCGGTGGACAGGCCGCAGCCCTCGGCGAGCTCGGTCCGGGGACGGACGCCGCAGGAGAGGACCAGGAGATCGCCGTCGATCGCCGAACCGTCGTTGAGCAGCAGCGCCGAGAACCCGCCGTCGGGCGCGTTGTGCTCCACCCCCGTGGACCGGGCGTTGCCGGCCATCCGGACGCCGCAACGGCGCAGGCTGGCCGCGAGGACCGCCCCGCCGCCGCGGTCGATGTTGCGTCCCAGCGGGTGCGGCCCGTTGTGCACCACCGTGACGGTGGCACCTTCCTCGGCAGCGGCAAGGGCTGTTTCGAGGCCAAGGACGCCGCCGCCCAGCACCACGACGCGCTTGCCGCCGTCCACTGCCTGCTTGAGAACGGCGGCGTCACGGAGGTCACGGAGGGCGGTGACGCCGGCCGGAAGGACGGGGGAGGCCGGGTCCGGGTTGATGCCGGTGAGGTTGGGGATGACGGGCCGGGAACCGGTGGCGAAGACCAGACGATCATAGTGGGCGGTGGTGCCGTCGGTGAGGATCACCTGCTGGCGGGCGCGGTCCACACGGCGGACCCGCACGCCAAGCCGGACGTCCACGCCGTCCGATGCCAGGGCGGCCGCGTCGGAGAGGGCCAGGGCGTCGGCAGTGGTGCGTCCGACGCCCAGATCGGCTACCAGCACACGGTTGTACGCGGCTTCGGCTTCTTCGCCCACCACTGTAAGGCTGACGTGCCCGTCGCGGACCGCGGGCAGCAGTTCATCGATCAGGCGGGCAGCCGCCGGGCCGAAACCAACAACGACTATCTGCTCACTCATGATGCCTCCGATGTCTGAAGAACACTGTTCTGAAGCGCGTTTGCGACCGCCCGGACCCACACCTTGTTGAACTTGAATTCGGGCATCCCGGAAATGGGATCCGTTGCCGCCTCGGTGAGGCGATTGGCGCTTTCAAGTTCCGGAAAATGGAACGGCAGGAAGACTGTCTCGGGACGGATCGCGGTGCTGAGTTCCGCCCGGCAGACCACCTCGCCGCGTTCATTGGCCACCGAGACTAAAGCACCCTCGGTGATGCCCAAGGCGGCCGCGGCAGCGGGGTGGATCTGCACTTTCGCCCCGGGCTGGGTGGCCAGCAGCTCGGCCACCCGCCGGGTCTGCGCCCCGGACTGGTAGTGCTCCAGGAGGCGGCCGGTGATCAGGGTCATGGTTTTCGCGGCCGGGTCCGGGTTGGTGGCCGGCGTACGACGGCGGCGGGGAGTCACCGGGGTCATGACCGCCTTGCCGCCGGCGTGGGCAAACGTGTCCAGGAACAGCCGGGGCGTGCCGGTGCTCCCCACAGGGTAGGGCCAGTAGGCGGCTTCGCCGCGGTCCAGCATGGCGTAATCAATGCCGGAGTAGTCGGCGTGCCCGCCGGCCGAGGCCAGCCGCAGCTCCTCAAAGACCGTTTCCGGATCTTCGCTGTACGTGGACGGGGCCTCAAGCGCTTCAGCGAGCCGGGCCATGATCCACAGTTCACTGCGTGAGCCGGCGGGCGGCTGCAGGGCCCGGCGGCGGCGGAGCACACGTCCCTCCAGGTTGGTGAGCGTGCCTTCCTCCTCGGCCCACTGCAGGACCGGGAGGATGAGATCGGCTTCGGCGGCGGTCTCAGACATAAAGAAGTCGCAGACCACCAGGAAGTCCAGGCTGCGGAGCCCGGCGATGACGGCGTTCGCGTCGGGGGAGGCCACCGCGATGTTGGAGGCGTGCACAAAAAGGCACCGGACGCCGTCGGGCTGTCCCAGCAACTTCAGCAACTGGACGGCGGGCAGTCCCGGCCCGGGAATGGTTTCCTCCGGGACGCCCCAGACGCCGGCCATGTGGGCGCGCGCGGCGGGGTCGGTGATCTTCCGGTAGCCGGGGAGCTGGTCGGCCTTCTGGCCGTGCTCGCGGCCGCCCTGGCCGTTGCCCTGGCCGGTGAGGGTGCCGTAGCCGCTGCGGCGTGAGCCGGGCAGGCCCAGCAGGAGGCTGAGGTTGATCGCGGCGGTGGCGGTGTCCGTGCCGTCCACGTGCTGTTCCACACCGCGGCCGGTGAGGATGTAACTGCCGCCCTTGCCCGCGCCGTCGGCGAGCCTGCGGGCGGTTTCCCGGATGAGCGCCGCCGGGACGCCGGTGAGGGACTGGACGCGTTCGGGCCAGAACGAGTTGACGCTGCGGACCACGGCCTCATAGCCGGTGGTGCGCGCCGCGATGAAGTCTTTGTCTGCCAGGCCCTCGTGGATGATCACGTGCGAGAGACCCAGCAGGAGGGTGAGATCCGAGCCCGGCAGGGGCTGGAGGTGAAGGCCGCCGCCGTCGGCGGTGAAGTTTGCTGTGGCTGAACGGCGGGGATCCACCACGATCAGCCCGCCGGCGTCGCGGGCGCCCTGGAGGTGCTGCACAAACGGCGGCATGGTTTCGGCCACGTTGGAGCCGAGCATCATGATGGTGCTGGCCGAGTCCAGGTCTGTCAGCGGGAACGGGAGGCCGCGGTCCAGGCCGAAGGCGCGCATCCCGGCGGCCGCGGCGGAGGACATGCAGAAGCGGCCGTTGTAATCGATGCGTGAAGTGCCGAGGGCCAGGCGGGCGAACTTGCCCAGCATGTAGGCCTTCTCGTTGGTCAGGCCGCCGCCACCGAAAACCCCGACGGCGTCTGCACCGTAGCGGGCCTGCGTGTCCTTCACAGCGGTGGTGACCAGCGCCAGGGCCTGGTCCCAGCCGATGGGGCGATGGACGCCGTCGGCCCCCTTGAGGAGCGGTTCGGTGACCCGTCCGGGGTGGTTCAGGAGCGTGGCTGAGGTCCAGCCTTTGCGGCAGAGGCCGCCGCGGTTGGTGGGGAAGTCCCGGCCGCTGACTTCGAGGAGGGGGGCTTTCAGGGTGGCTTCCGCAGCGGCCAGCGCCGCGGATTCAGCCGGCACGGGGACTGACCCCGGCTCGGAAGCCGGGGCCAGTTCCGCTGGTGACGTGAGCGTCATGGCGCACTGCAGGGCGCAGTAAGGGCAGTGCGTGTCGGCGCTTTTGGTCATGTTAGACGTGTCCCATCGCGTTTCGGTTGGCGTTGCGGATGTAGCAGAACCAGCAGACGGCCAGCATCACTACGTAGGCTCCGACGAAACCGTAGAAGGCCGGGGTGTAGGAGCCGCTGGCGGTGTTGGAGGCGTTCAGCACCTGCGGGATAACGAAGCCGCCATAGGCGCCGATGGCCGAGATGAGGCCGAGGGCCGAAGACGCGAGCCGCTGGGTTTGCACCGTGCTGGCACCGGACTTCGCCGCCCGGCTGGATGTGGCGAAGATGATGGGGATCATCCGGTAGGTTGCGCCGTTGCCGAAGCCGCTGGCGGTGAAGAGCATCAGGAACAGGACCAGGAAGAGCCAGAAGTTCTTCAGCGGCAGGGTCCAAATCATGGTCAGGGTGATGACGGCCATGGCGGCAAACGCTGCGACAGTCATCCGGGCCCCGCCCATGCGGTCAGCCATGCGTCCGCCGTAGGGGCGGGCGAGTGAACCGACCAGCGGGCCGAGGAAGGCGAGCGAGAGTGCCACGGTGCCGACACCGATGGAGGAGAAGGCCGGGAAGTAGTCCTTGATGAGCTTGGGGAACACGCCGGCGAAGCCGATGAACGAACCGAAGGTGCCGATGTACAGCAGCGCCATGATCCACAGGTGCGGTTCCTTCAGTGCTGCGACCGAGCCGGCCACGTCACCCTTGGCGCTGGTGAGGTTGTCCATGTACTTCCAGGCACCGAAGGCGGCGATCAGGATGAAGGGGATCCACATCCAGCCGGCCATCGGCAGGTTGACGCTGCCGACGGCGAGCAGGGTGATCGCAATCGGGACCGCGAGCTGTGCGACGGCGGCACCCATGTTGCCGCCGGCGGCGTTCAGGCCGAGGGCCCAACCCTTCTCCCGTGCGGGGTAGAAGAACGTGATGTTGGCCATGGAGCTGGCGAAGTTGCCGCCGCCGAAGCCTGCAAGTGCTGCCACCAGCAGCATCACACCGAACGGGGTTTCCGGATTGGAGACGCAGAGTCCCAGGCCGACGGCGGGAATCAGAAGGAGGAGCGCGGACACGATGGTCCAGTTCCGGCCGCCGAAGCGGGGAACCATAAAGGTGTAGGGGATCCGGAGCGTGGCGCCTACCAGGCTGGGCATCGAGATCAGCCAGAAGATTTCCGAGGTGGTGAACGTGAAGCCGGCTGCCGGAAGCTGGACCACCACAATGGACCAGAGCTGCCAGACCACAAAGCCGAGGAACTCGGCGAAGATGGACCAGTTCAGGTTGCGGCGGGCGATGGCTCGGCCGGCGGACTCCCACTGCTCCTTGTTTTCGGCGTTCCAGTTGGCGATCCAGCGGCCAGGACGGAATTCCAGGGCGGGGGCGTCGGTTGTACGTGCGGAGGGCTGCGCGCTGGCGGATGAGGACACGCCTCCGTGCAGCGGGTCGGTGTCTATATCTACGGAATTGCCGGTGCCGGCATTTGCGCTGCGGTCAACAGTCACGGTGGACCTCCTCATGGGGGATGTTGTTCTTCCACGGTAGAGAAGGTGCGTTTCACGGACGGTCGCGGTTTGTTAACGCGCTGTGACATTTGCCTATCGGCAGCCGGCCAGCGGCGTGAGGAGAGTTAACGGACCGAAGAATGAGACATGAGCCACAAGTCCACATGGTGGACCTTTTGTCCATTGACTGGATAGTCGGAACTAATATTGAGCTCTAACTACTGCATGCCGGACCTTACCGGGCCCGGCCGGTTCTCAGGAAAGTGTTCATATGTCATCTACCAAAACCACCGCGGAGCCAGGATCCCCCAAGGCGGTGAACTCGCGCGGCCGCGTGATTGTGGCCAGCCTGATCGGCACCACCGTTGAGTTCTACGATTTCTACGTCTACGCGACCGCCGCCGTGCTGGTCTTCCCGGCATTGTTCTTCCCCAACCAGAACGAGACCACCCAGCTGCTCAGCTCCTTCGCTGTCTTCGGTGTGGCCTTCGTTGCCCGCCCGCTGGGATCCATCGTCTTTGGCCACTTCGGCGACAAGTTCGGCCGCAAAGGCACCCTGGTGGCCTCGCTGCTGACCATGGGCATTGCCACCTTCCTGATCGGCTGCCTGCCCACCGCGCTCGTCCCGGGCTGGGAATTCTGGGCTCCGGCACTGCTCGTTGTTATGCGCTTCGCCCAGGGCCTCGCCCTCGGCGGCGAATGGAGCGGCGCTGCCCTGCTGGCTACCGAAAACGCCCCCGCCAATAAGCGCGCCATCTACGGCACGTTCCCGCAGCTCGGTGCACCCATCGGCTTCATCATCGCCAACGTGATCTTCCTGGTGGCCAGCTATGCACTGACACCGGCCGACTTCCTGGCCTGGGGCTGGCGCGTGCCGTTCCTGCTCAGCGCCGTCATGGTGATTATCGGCCTGTACGTCCGTCTCAAGCTGATCGAAACTCCGGCCTTCACCAAGGTCCTCGAATCCAATGAGGTGGCCAAGCTGCCGCTGGCCCGGGTCTTCAAGTCCAGCCGGCGTCCGCTCATCCTGGGCACGTTCATCATGCTCGCCACGTACGTGCTCTTCTACCTGATGACCACGTTCACGCTGACCTACGGCACCCGAGCCTCCAGCCTGGATGCCGCCAAGGCTGTCGCCGAGAAGGCCGGCAAGCCGATGTCCGAGGCCGCCGCGGCGGCGTTTGTTCCCGGCTTGGGCTTCACCCGCAACGACTTCCTCTGGATGCTGATTGCCGGCGTCGTCTTCTTTGGCATCTTCACCCTCGTTTCCGGACCGCTGGCGGAGAAGTACGGCCGCCGCAAGATGCTGCTGGCTGTCACCGGTGGCATCTTCGTCTTCGGCCTCCTGTTCGTCCCGCTGTTCAGCGGCGGCTTCGTGGGCACCATGGCGCTGCTGGTCATCGGCTTCTCGCTGATGGGCCTCACGTTCGGTCCTATGGGTGCGCTGCTGCCGGAACTGTTCCCCACCAACGTGCGCTACACAGGATCCGCCGTCAGCTACAACGTGTCCAGCATCCTGGGCGCTGCGGTGGCTCCGTTCATCGCCGTCGCGCTCTGGGAGCTGGCTGACGGCAGCCCGGTCCTGGTGGGTGTCTACCTGACCGCGATGTCAGTGCTGACGCTGATCGCGCTGTTCGTGAGCAAGGAAACCCGCGACCTGGACTACGAGAACAACGTGGCCTGACGCCCCGCCGTCGGACGTTCCAGCCCGGTTGTTGACAGAACTGCCCGGCGTGTTCCCTGATATTCCGGGGAGCGCGCCGGGCATTGCTGTGCCCGGGCGGGACTAAGCGGGCAGGAACGAACGACGGCGGGGCTCCAGCCGCCGCTGTCAGTTACCGTAGTAGGCCACGAAGTTCCGGAGGATCTTCATAGGTTCCGTGGCGGTGTATCTCCGGGCGTCAGCCATGAGCTCGTCGGCGGACTCCGGCGGGAAGTATCCGGCATGCCGGTAGATGTCGATCCTTGTGACCAGCCCCTCCGCGTCAAGTTCCGGGTGAAACTGTGTGGCGTACAGGTTCTGTTTGATGCGGAACATGTGGACGGGGCAGGCCTGGGAGGACGCCAGCAACACCGCGTGGGAGGGTAATCTGGTGCAAGCCTCCTTGTGCCCGGTGAAGGCGGTGAAACGCCGTGGCATCCCGTGCAGCAGCGGATCCGAGAGCCCGGCCTCCGTTAGCTCGATTTCCACCCCGCCCAGCTGTTCGCCAAACGTCCTGTCAATCATGGCGCCCTGGTGCGTGCCCAGCGTCCCCACGCCGTAGCAGGCGCCCAGAAACGGGAAGTCCTCAGCCACGATGCGGTCCAGCAGTCCGGCCAATTCCCGCTCCACGCGGTGCTGGGTCTGGCTCTTATGGTCGGCCGGGTCGCTGGATGTAAAAGGACTGCCGCCCACAATCACACCTGAGTATTCGGCCAGGTCCAGGTCCGGCAGGGGAGCCGCTTCAAGCCGGACACGTCGGAGCTGTTCAGGTGCCAGGCCGCCATACCTCAGGTACGCGGCGTACTCGTCTTCGGCGGCGGCGTCTTCGGCGCGGGAGGCCAGGAGCAGGAAGGGCTTCACACGCTAAGTGTGCCTTCGGCCGCAGCTCAACGCCAGAGCAGCCCCAGCGCGGGGGTGCGGCGCAAGGTCAGGCCGCACCCCGGCACCAGAGCGATGTCAATGGCTGGCAGGCTGCGCGAAGGATCGCCGGGACTGCGGCTGCGCGGCCGGGTCTGCGTGGCGGTGGACCAGCTTCCAGTAGCCTTCTTCGCGCCGGAAGATGCTGGTCACGCGGAGCGCAAATTCCTCCGGCGCTGCGGCGCTCTCCAGACGGGCCCGGAAGTGTTCCGTTTCCACCAGGTAGGCCGTGTCGCGTGCGGTGTAGGACGTGATGGTGTCGAACCCGAGCATCTCGCCGTCCTGGAACTGCCGGGACGCCTGATCCAGCCGCGCCTCCACCTGGGCCCAGCCACGTGCGATACCGCCGAACGGGTTGGCCAGCGTGACGTCGTCGAGCCTGGAATACAGGTCCTTGACGGCACCGGGATTCCCGCGCGTGATTTCCGGAACCGCCAGGTGGTACCGGTCTACTTCTTCTTCAAAACTGGGTGCAAGCATGGGGTGCCTCCGGCAGGGTCTAGTCTTCGATTGTGGCGATCACGGCGCCGGCCGAAACCGTCTCACCGGCCGCTGCGCTGAGTCCGGTGATGGTTCCGGAACGGTGCGCGGTCAGGGGCTGTTCCATCTTCATCGCTTCGAGAACCACCACCAGGTCACCCTCGGCCACAACGTCGCCGTTGGCCACGGCAACCTTGACGATGGTGCCCTGCATCGGGGAGGTCAGCGCGTCGCCCGCGGCGGCCGCAGCCGCACCGCCCGAACGGAGGCGCTTCTTGGACTTGCCGGACTTGGCTCCGGAGCCGGCGGCGGAACCCGCCCCGATCGAACCCAGGGAGGCGGGCAGGACAACCTCGAGGCGCTTGCCCCCTACTTCAACCACCACACGCTGGCGTTCACCGGCGTCGCCGCTGGCTTCAGCCGTTCCGTCCGGCGTCCAGGCGGGAAGGTTGTTGACGAATTCGGTTTCAATCCAACGGGTGTGGATGCTGAAAGGCCCAGCCGCGGGCGCAAAAGCGGGATCCGACACAACGGCGAGGTCGAAGGGGATAACGGTGGGGATGCCTTCCACCACCATTTCCTCCAGGGCCCGCCGCGAACGCTGCAGGGCCTGGGCACGGGTGGCGCCGGTGACGATCAGCTTGGAGAGCATCGAGTCGAAGTTGCCGCTGATGACATCGCCCTGCTCCACGCCGGAATCGATCCGGATGCCGGGGCCGGTGGGGTTCTTCAACGTGGTGATGGTGCCGGGGGCAGGCATGAAGTTGCGGCCCGGATCCTCGCCGGTGATGCGGAATTCGAACGAGTGGCCGCGGACCTCCGGGTCGCCGTAGCCAAGTTCCTCGCCGCGCGCCAGCCGGAACTGTTCGCGGACCAGGTCGATGCCCGTGACTTCCTCCGAGACGCAGTGCTCCACCTGCAGGCGGGTATTGACCTCGAGGAAGGAGATGGTGCCGTCCTGGCCCACCAGGAACTCGCAGGTTCCGGCGCCGAGGTAGCCGGCTTCCTTCAGGATCGCCTTGGAGGATTCGTACAGGCGGCGGTTCTGCTCTTCGGTGAGGAACGGGGCCGGTGCTTCTTCAACGAGCTTCTGGTTGCGGCGCTGCAGGGAGCAGTCACGCGTGGAGACGACCACGACGTTGCCGTGGGCGTCTGCGAGGCACTGCGTTTCGACGTGGCGAGGGGCGTCCAGGAAGCGTTCAATGAAGCACTCGCCGCGGCCGAAGGCCGCGACGGCCTCACGCACGGCAGACTCGAAGAGCTCCGGGATTTCTTCGCGGGTGCGGGCCACCTTGATGCCGCGGCCGCCGCCGCCGAAGGCTGCCTTGATGGCCACGGGCAGGCCGAACTTGTCCACGAACTCGAGGATTTCCTCCGCGGATTCCACCGGGTCCGCGGTGCCGGGAACCTGGGGCGCGCCGACCTTCTCGGCGATGTGCCGAGCCTGCACTTTGTCGCCCAACGCGGAAATAGCGGCAGGGGAAGGACCGATCCAAGTGATGCCGGCCGCGATGACCTTGGCAGCGAACTCGGCGTTTTCGGCCAGGAAGCCGTAACCGGGATGGATGCCGTCGGCACCGGACTGGCGGGCAACGTCGATGATCTTGTCCATCACCAGGTAGGACTCAGCGGCGGTGTTGCCACCCAGGGAGTAGGCCTCGTCGGCAAGCCTGACATGGAGCGCGTCGCGGTCCGGATCGGCGTAGACAGCCACGGAGGCAAGGCCTTCGTCGCGTGCCGCGCGGATGATGCGCACTGCGATTTCGCCTCGGTTTGCGATCAGCACCTTGGTGAGGTTCGACTGCACGGGACTAGCGGACTGCTCCAAATTTGCTGACAAGGCGTCTCCTTCTTTCCTTCAGGGAGCCTAGCGCGATTTTGTGGGGTCCGCCGATATTACTTGCGGTTTCCGCGTGTAAACGGGCGCACCTTTGTAGGGAACCTACAACTGGCCGGAAAATCGCCGCAATTACTCGGCGGACCACAGGTCCGTGATGCGTACGTTTGCGTGCCCGAGGAGACTGCGCAGCGTGGAGACTGACAGCCCCACGACGGCGTGCGGGTCCCCGTTCACCTTCCGGATGAACGCGCCGCCCAGGCCGTCGATGGTGAAAGAGCCGGCACAGTGCAGCGGTTCGCCGGTGGCGATGTACGCGTCGATCTCTTCCGGATCCATGTCCGTGAAGTGGACCTCGGCGGAGGCGACCGCCCCGAGCGTGGCGCCGGATCCTTGCGCCGTGATGTCGTCGTCGGGCGCTGCGCCGGTGCCTACCTCGGCGGGCTCGTCATCGGCCGCCGTGGCGCGGCAGTCCACCAGCCAGTGCCCGGTGTGCAGGACCCCGCAGCTGCCGCTCATCCGCAGCATCCGTTCGCGGGCGACGGCGGCCGTGTACGGTTTGCCGTGCGCCTCGCCGTCGAACTCGAAGACGGAGTCGCAGCCGATGACCAGCGCGCCCTCTGCTTCCGGCAACGCGGCCACCGCTTCGGCCTTGGCGCGTGCCAGCAGCAGCGCGGTATCGTGCGGATCCGTGACGCCGTAGCGGGCCTGGACCGCGTCCTCGTCCACGTCGGAGACCAGCACGGAGTGCCGGATGCCGGCGTCGGCCAGGAGCTTGGTGCGGGCGGGGGACTGGGAGGCGAGGATGAGGCGGGTCACCGTTTCAGCCTAGTGGACGGGCTCGGTCAGCTTCTGCGGCTCGTGTTCGCGGCGTTCCAGCCGGGCGCCCTCCACGTCCACATCCGGGAGGATCCGGTCCAGCCACTTCGGCAGCCACCAGGTCGTTTCGCCGAGCAGGTACATCACGGCCGGGACGATGGTCATCCGGACCACAAACGCATCCAGCAGCACACCGAACGCCATGGCGAAGCCCAGCGGCCGGACCATGGTCAGGTGGCTGAAGATGAAGCCGGCGAACACACTGACCATGATGATCGCGGCGGCGGTCACCACGGCGCCGGCATGGCTGAAGCCGATGCGTACGGCCTTTTTGGCCGGGGCGCCATGCATGTAGGACTCGCGCATGCCAGATGCGATGAACACCTGGTAGTCCATTGCCAGGCCGAACAGCACACCGATCAGGATGATCGGCAGGAAGCTCAGCACCGCGCCGGGATTGGCGACGTCGAACACGCCGCCCAGCCAGCCCCACTGGTAGACGGCCACCACCAGGCCGAACGCGGCGGCCAGGGACAGCAGGAAACCGCCGGTTGCCAGGAGGGGAACCACAACGGAGCGGAACACCAGCAGCAGCAGGATGAGGGAAAGCCCGACGACGATCGCCAGGTACGGCGGCAGAGCGTCCCCGAGTTTGGTGGAGACGTCGATGTTGCCGGCGGTTTGCCCTGTCAGGCCGATGGTGACCCCCGTTTCGGCCTGGATCTGCGTGCCGCGTTCGCGGAGTTCGCTCACCACCTGCACCGTGCCGGCCTTGGCCGGCCCCTCTTCCGGGATGACCTGGAATACCGCGGTGCGGCGGTCTTCGCTGAGCGCCACCGGCACTGTTGCCACCACGTTGTCCACACCCCGGATCAGGTCCGCGACGTCATACTGCAGTTCCTGGGCCTGGGTTTCGTCCAGGCCGGCCGGGAATTCGCCCACCACCACAATGGGGCCGGTGACGCCTTCGCCGAAGCTGCGCGCTGTGACGTCATAGGCCTGGTAGGCCTCGGAGTCCACCGGTTCGGAGCCGCCGTCAGGCAGCGCGAGCTGGAGCTGCGCGGCAGGCAGGGCCAGCGTCCCAAGCAGGAGAACGCCGGCGACGAGCGCCACGACGGGGTGCCTGGTGACCAGGCCGCCCCAGCCCCGGCTGCTCTTTTCCTCATCCCTGGCCTGGTCGGCAACCTCGTGGCCGGCCTCGGCGTTGTGAACCTCGGCCTTGGCCCAGGCCCGCCGGGAAATGATGCGCCGGCCGATCAGGGACAGCATGGCGGGGGTCAGGGTGAGCGCCACCAGGACGGCCACCGCGACGGTGCCGGCCGCGGCCAGGCCCATCACGCTTAGGAACGGCAGCCCGGGCACCACCAGGGCGGCGAGGGCAATGATGACCGTCAGGCCGGCAAAAAGCACCGCGTTGCCCGAGGTTCCGGTGGCGCGCGCCACGGATTCCTCGGGGTCCATGCCCGCCAGCAGCTGGGTCCGGTGCCGGTTGACGATGAACAGCGAGTAGTCGATGCCCACGGCGAGGCCCAGCATCAGCGCGAGCATGGGGGAGATGGAGCTCATCTCGAAGGCGCCGGACAGGGCGAACGTGATGCCCACCCCGACGCCAACACCGATGACGGCCATCAGCAGCGGCAGGCCCGCGGCGATGAGCGTGCCGAGCATCAGGATCAGGACCAGGGCCGCCACCCCGATGCCGATGATTTCGGCGGTGCCGAAGAGTTCTGAAATGTCTTCGGTGATTTCCTTGCTGGCCAGTGCCGTCACACCCGCGGACGAGGTCTCATGCGCGATGTCCTGCACCTGCTGGCGCACCGCGGGGGTGAGGGCGTTGATGGAGGTGTTGAACTGCACCTGGGCCACGGCGGCCTGGCCGTCCGCGGAGACGAAGCGGATCCCGCCGGAAGCTTCCGCCTGCCGCTTGCCCAGATCCAGCTTGGTCTGGGCGGCCTGAAGTTCCTGGGTGCCGGCGTCGAGCTGCGCCTGGCCCTGTGCCAGGGCGGCCTTTTGTGCTCCGAGCTGGGCCTCGATCATGGCTGCGGTTGCGCCGCCGGCGTCGAGCTGCTGCTCCGCGGCGTTCAGCTGCGCGGTGCCGGCTTCGAGCTCCGCGCGTGAGGCATCCAGGCGGGCCTGGCCCGCGGCAAGCTGCTGCTCGCCGTCGGCGATGGCCTGCCCGGCCTGGTCCAGCTGGGCCTGCGTGGCGAACGGATCCACGGTGGCCTTGACGTCAGGCAGGTCACCAAGCTTGGTCAGGGCGGCCGTGACCGCGGCGCGGCTCCCGTCAGTGAAGCCGCCTTCCGGTGCTTCAAAGACGATGGTCGCAGAGCCCCCCGACGCTGCCGGCAGTTCCTGCTTCAGCTTGTCCGCGATCCGCTGGGTCTCAGTGCCCGGAATCTGGAAGTTGTTGGACAGCGTGCCGTGGAAGGCGGCTGCGGAGCCGCCGACGGCCACCAGCCCCGCGAGCCAGAGCGAAATGACCAGCCAGCGGTGGCGGTAGGAGAACTTGCCGAGGCGGTAGAGCAGCAGGGCCATGTCAGAGCCGTTCTTTGAGGAGGGGAGTGGCAGTTGCAGAGGTGTTGGCTGCTGGAACTGGGCTGCCGAAGCCGGAGCCGAGGTGGCCCATGGCATCAATGAGCAGTTGGCGCAGGACAGCGAGGGATGCGGGTGAGAGGTCTGCGCCGCAGACGGCGAACCACACGTCCATGGCCGCCTTCCCGCAGGAGATGACGGAGCCTGCGAGGGCGCGCAGGTACAGTTCATCGACCACGGCGCCCGGGGTTCCGGCGAAGCGCTCGCGGGCCGCGCTAATGATCTCTTCGGTGCAGTGGTCCCACGCCTCAAGTTCGGACCGGGACAGGATCGCGTTGTCCTGGGTGAGGGTGAAGAGTTCAGCCAGGGGCGCCACCGTCATGGGATCGGCCAGCTGCATCAGGGCCGCGCGCGCGGACTCGAGGATGGGCTCGTCGGCGGGCCGCTGCCGGAATTGCTGAAGGGCGTTGTCCAGGAACCCGTGCGTCATGGAGGCCAGGGCGGCCTCGGTGCTGCTGAAGTAGTTGAAGAAGGTGCGGCGAGAGATTCCGGCTGATTCGGCGATGTCTTCCACCGTGAAGTTCCCGGGTCCCTGGGCGCGCAGCAGGGTCAGGGCGGCATCGGTGATGGCCTGGCGGGTGGCGGCTTTGTTCAGCTCACGGCGCGAGAGAAGTGCGGGCATGAAATTACACTACGTGCAAGTTTGCACGCCGCGCAAGTTAATTCACAGGAAGATGAAAGGTTCCCGACAGCTGAGCCTGAAGCTGCCGCCGGACACTGGAAGAGTCCCGTCTGGGACATCTTGACCGCCGTCACCGGACGGCAGATCCAGGAGACAAGAATGGTACGCACAAAGAGAATCGCCCTTGGCCTCCCGGCCATGGCGCTGGCTCGGTTCGCACCTGCCCAGCGCGCTGCGGATCTTCCTGCTGACTTTGGCCGTGGTCGATGACCTTCTGGCCATCAGCATTATCGCGGTGTTCTATTCCAGCGGCATCCAGGCCGGACCGCTGCTGCTGGCCCTCATTCCGCTGGCGGTTTACGCGTTCCTGGCTCAGAAGTGCCGCCGGTTCTTCGGCACCAGACCCGCTGCGGCGTGGGTGATCCTCCTTCCCCTGGGCGTGCTCACCTGGGCGTTGGTGCATGCCTCCGGTATCCATGCCACCGTCGCCGGTGTGCTGCTGGGTTTCGCCATCCCTGTGATCCGGTCGCAGGCCAGCGGACCCTCTGCGGGTCCTGGCCTCTCCGAGATCTTCGAACACCGGTTCCGGCCGATTTCCGCCGGGATCGCGGTCCCCGTCTTTGCTTTCTTCTCCGCCGGTGTCGCCGTGGGTGGCTGGGACGGTCTGATCTCCTCTGACTGACCCTGTAGCCATCGGCATCATCGTGGCGTTGGTGCTGGGCAAGCCGGTCGGGATCATGGGCACCACCTGGCTCCTCACCAAGGCAACGAGAGCGTCCCTGGACCGGTCCTTGAAGTGGATTGATGTATTCGGGGTGTCCCTTTTGGCCGGGATCGGCTTCACAGTTTCGCTCCTCGTGGCCGAGCTGAGCTTCGGACAAGGCAGCGCCCACGATGACCACGCCAAGGTGGGGATCCTCGCAGCGTCGCTGCTGGCGGCCCTCTTGGCCTCCGCAGTGCTGGTCACCCGGAACCGTCAGTACCGTGCCGTGGAGACGGAAGAGGCCATCGACACTGACCAGGACGGCATCCCGGACGTCTACGAAGAAAACCGCCGCCCGTGACCTGATCCGGTCCACACACCTGGGGGTCCCATGCCGGCTATGCGGCAGGGGACCCCCCAAGTTAAAGCGGCCGCGGGATCAGTGGCCGGCGCCGAGTTTCCCGCCAAGGCGTTCGCGCATCAGGACGCTGGCATCGTTGAGACCGATGATTTTCACGTCTATGCCGTGGTTGCGGTATTTCTCGGTGATCGCGTCCAGGGCGGCGATGGTGGAGGCGTCCCAGAGGTGGGAGGCGTGCATGTCGATGATCACGTGCTCGGGGTCCAGGGCGTATTCGAACTGGGTGTAGAGGTCGTTGGAGGAGGCAAAGAACAGCTCCCCGTCCACAACATAGGTTGCGGTCTCGTGCCCATCAGCTGTCCTGACGGTGCGTTCGACGGTGACGAAGTGCGCGACCCGGCGGGCGAACAGGACCATGGCGACAAGGACACCGCCGCCGACGCCGATGGCCAGGTTGTGGGTGGCGACGACCAAGATGACAGTGGCGACCATAACCAGGGTTTCGCTTTTGGGCATCATCTTCAGGGTGCGGGGGTGGATGCTGTGCCAGTCGAAGGTGGCCCAGGAAACGAAGATCATTACCGCGACCAGGGCGGCCATGGGGATGACGGAGACGAGATCCCCGAGCGCGACGACGAGGATGAGGAGGAAAACGCCGGCGAGGAAGGTGGAGACCCGGGTGCGGGCCCCGGAGGCCTTGACGTTGATCATGGTCTGGCCGATCATCGCGCATCCGCCCATGCCGCCGGTGAAGCCCGTGACGATGTTGGCCACGCCCTGGCCCCAGGCTTCACGGGTCTTGTGGGACCGGGTGTCGGTGACGTCGTCCACGAGCTTGGCGGTCATCAGGGATTCGAGCAGGCCCACGAACGCCATGGCGAGTGCGAAGGGGAAGATGATCTGCAGGGTCTCAAGGCTGAACGGGACGTTCGGGATGAACAGGGTCGGTAAGGATTCAGGCAGGTCGCCCTTATCGCCAACGGTCGGGACAGTCACGGAGGCAACGACCGTGATGAGTGTCAGCACGATGATGGCGACCAGCGGGGCCGGCACTGCCTTGGTCAGCTTCGGCAGGCCGAACACGATCGCAAGTCCCAACACAACGAGGGGGTAGACCAGCCACGGAACATTGATCAGTTCGGGAACCTGGGACATGAAGATCAGGATGGCCAGGGCGTTGACGAAGCCCACCATCACAGAGCGGGGAATGAAGCGCATAAGCTTCGCGACCCCCGAAACACCGAGAATGATCTGGAATACACCGGCGAGGATGACGGCTGCGACGAAGTAGTCCACGCCGTGGGACTTCACCAGCGGTGCGATGACCAGAGCAATCGCGCCGGTCGCCGCCGAGATCATGGCTGGGCGGCCGCCGACGAAGGCAATCGTCACGGCCATGGTGAAGGAGGCAAAGAGCCCGATCCGAGGATCGACGCCGGCGATGATCGAGAAAGCGATGGCTTCCGGGATCAGCGCGAGTGCGACGACCAGTCCGGCGAGAACTTCGATCTTGAGCCGGCGCGGGGACTTGAGGGTTTCCCGGACAGACTGCAACTGTTCAGGGGTATAAGCCGGGGAATCCCCGGCGGTTGTGACGGCCATTGCTGGCTCCGTTCATGGTCAGGAAGACGCAGCACGCGGCTTCGCTTTTTCGAAGATGAAGAGGGGCGCTGCTCTGCGCCGGAAAGAGCGGGAACTACCCTTGAACGTCTCACCACTCATCAGAAACTCTACCCTAACGTGATGGTAGAGTTTGGATCGGAACAGAACGGAGGCCCCTGATGACAACAAAGACAAGCACCAGCACGATGCACATTGGTGAACTGGCAGAACGGACGGGTCTGTCCCTGCGGACCATCCGCCACTACGACGACGTCGGTCTGTTGCCCGCCACGGCGCGGACCGACGGCGGCTTCCGGGTGTATTCGGAGGATGACTTCGACCGCCTCATGGTCATCAAACAGATGAAACCACTCGGGTTTTCGCTAGAGGAAATGGCCGAAATCCTCGGCATCCTGGCCTCAAGCGAGGCCACGGGCACCACGGAAGAAGCAAACGCGAGACTCTCCGACTTCCTGGCGAAAGCGGTCCATCAACGGGCCAAGATGGCCCGCAACCTGGCCCAGGCGGACGAGTTCATCCAGAGGCTCAACACACAGCCCTGACCGGCGGTTGCCCGGTGGCTCTTCCCTGGCGGGTTGGACCGGACGTAAGCTGTGGATCGGAGAGCCGGGAAGCCTGGTCGGCCCGCGGGGCGTCGTGCCTGCGGAACGCCGTGGCAGCCGCCTCGGTCGTTGTCGCTGGACCGAGGGAATGGAACCCGCCATGACATCAGCAGCAGATCCGGTCATTGACGCCACACGGCTCGTGAAGACTTTCGGCAGGACCCGCGCCTTGGACGGCCTTGATCTGCGCGTCGGGCCGGGCGAGGTCCACGGATTCCTTGGGCCCAACGGGGCCGGCAAATCAACAACCCTGCGGGTACTCCTGGGGCTCATCCGCCCGAGCTCGGGAACGGCGCGCGTGTTCGGGCTGGATCCCTGGCTGGACCCGATCCGCGCCCACCGGGACATCGCCTATGTTCCCGGGGATGTGAGCTTATGGCCGAACCTGTCCGGCGGAGAAGTCATTGACCTACTCACCGGGCTGCGCGGCGGGTCCGAGGAGCGGCTGCGCCGGGAACTGATCGATGAGTTTGAATTTGATCCGCGGCGCAAGGCCCGGACGTATTCGAAAGGCAACCGGCAGAAGGTGGCACTCATCGCGGCGTTCGCCCGCCCGGCCCGGCTCTATCTGCTGGATGAGCCCAGTGCCGGCCTAGACCCGGTGATGGATTCGGTCTTCCGCCGGCAGGTCCAGCGCGTCAGCGCTGACGGTGCGACAGTTCTGCTCTCCAGCCATATCCTCAGCGAAGTCGAGCAGCTGTGCGGCCGGGTGACAATCATCCGTTCCGGCAGGGCCGTGGAATCGGGGACCCTGGCTGAGCTGAGGCATCTGAAACTCACCCATTTCCGCATCGAGGGGGCTGATGCAGGCCTGCTGGCAGCCCTGCCCTGGGTGCAGGGCGTCCAGACTGACGGGGATGTTGTCGAGTTTGACGTGGACGCAGCCGACCTCGCACCTGTGTTGGACGCGGTGGCGGCGGCCGGGATCAGCGGTCTGAACGTTTCCCCGCCATCATTGGAATCCCTGTTCCTGAGCCATTACAGCGACTCCACCGGCCAGGTGCTCTGATGTCCGGCATCATGGCATTGGCGCTGGTCCAGGCACGCAGGGACCAGATCATCCTGCCCGTCTGGATCCTGGGCATCGCCTTTCTGGGATTCGCCGTCGCGGGCGCCGTGGCCACGGAATTCGCGGACGAGGCCGACAGGGCGGCGATCATCAATGTCGCGGCGGTGAGCCCGGCGTTCCTGTTCGTCCGCGGACTGCCCGACGGAACCGGCATCGGCTCGGTGGTGTTCTTCCAGGGCTATGCCTTCACCGCCGTGCTCGCAGGACTGATGAGCACGTTTCTGGTCATACGACATACCCGTACCGATGAAGAGCTCGGACGCGCGGAGCTCATCGGCTCCGTGCCGATCCCGCGGGCCGCGTCACTGACAGCAACCCTGATGCTGGGGGCAGCCGCGAATCTGGTGCTGGCTCTATGCGTGGCCGCCGGTTTCGCCGCCGCCGGACTGCCCGGACCTGGGGCAGTCACGGCCGGGGCCGCCGTCGGCGCTGTCGGGGCCTTTTTCGTGGCCGTCTCCGCGGCCATCGCACAGGTCATGCCCTCAGGGCGGGCCGCCAACGGCGCGGCCGCGGGTCTGGTCGGAGCAGCATATTTCCTTCGCGGTATCGGCGATGCGTTCGGCACACCGAGCGCAGATATGACCCAAGTCACCAGCGGATGGGTTTCGCTGCTCTCGCCCATCGGGTGGGGCCAACGCTCCCGGCCCTTCTCGACCGCCGATCCCGCACCGCTGCTGGTCTTGACGGCGGCGGCCGCCGCCCTGGCCGTTACCGTACTCGTGGTCAGAAGCGGCCGAGATCTGGGCGCCAGCCTGCTGTCTGAACGTGCCGCCAGGGAGCGTGCCGGCACCGGGGGTGGCTCGTTCCTGGGCCTGGCTTGGCGCCAACAGCGGCCCACCCTGATCGGCTGGTGCCTTTTCGCAGCCCTGCTGGGAGGAATCGCCGGGGGGCTCGGGCCCGTGGTCAGTGACGTGATTGGCGGCAATGAATCGCTCCGGGACCTGATCCTCCGGCTCGTCCCTGGCAGCCGGGCGGAGATCATCGATGTGTTCACCGCTGCCCTGCTGGGCATCGCCGGTGTCCTGGCCGCGGCCGCCGGTATCCAGGCGGTGCTGCGGCTCCGCGCAGAGGAAGCCGAGGGCCGGGCCGAACTTCTCTTGGCCACACCCCGCTCCCGGGCACGGTGGCTTGGCGCGAACCTGTTACTTGCCGCAGCCTCGGTGGCGGTGATGGCCGTCGTCGCCGGGACCGCAGCGACCATCGGCCTAACTCTCTCCGGCGTGGCGAACGGCCCGCCGGGCCTTCTGGTGGCTGCTGCCTTGGCGCACGCCCCGGCCGCCGCCGTGTTCGTCGCGGCAACGGCGGTCCTCTTCGCAGCCGTGCCCAGGGTGAGTATTCCGTTGGCGTGGGGCATGTTGGCTGGCGGCCTGCTCCTGGGTCAGTTCGGTGAACTGCTGCGCCTGCCTGCCTGGCTGCAGGATCTGAGCCCGTTCCGGCACTCCGCGGCGATGCCCGTCGAGCCGTTCGACCCCGCAGCTGCCCTGACCATGTCCGCTATTGCCCTCGCCGGGACTGGGATCGCTGCCTACCTGCTCCGGCGACGCGACCTCACCCCGTGATGCCGAGCAGCCGGCCAGCCCGCGCGGAACGTTCCTCCGCGGACATTGGTCCGACGTTCTCGCCACGATCACAGTCATGGTCTCCTCGGACGCGCCCTGCCACTGCTCGGCTTCATCCTCCTGGACACCGGCAGGCGAAGACAGCAGCGCCTGTCTGGAGCCCTGACGAAGAATCTCCGCCAAAGTCAGGAAGCTAATCCAAGTCTGAGGACATGAGTCTCCGGCCACGTCCCCAAGGTCGCATTTGTCTTCGAATGACCGGCCCCAAAGTGTGACCACGCGGGCCCCGGCCCCTCTTGCCATGACCTCGCTGTTAAGTTCAAAGCACAGCTGTTGCGACGTTGGTTAGAAACCGCGCTGTCCAGAACGGGGTCATCGGAGGTGGCGGCCGCTAGCGCAACGCTGGGCTGAGCGAACCCGGCACGGAACGGGAGAAGTCCCCGGGACCACCTCCCGGGGACTTCTCCTGGTGCTGTTCCAGCGGGGCGTCAGGCCTTCGCGTCGGCCAGTTCGCGTCCGGCTTCCGGCGCGTCAGCACCTCCGGCGACGGCGTAGGGATCCGCAGCGGAGGAGTCGGCGTCGTCGTCCACAAACGGAGTGCCGTTTCGGGGAGCGTTGTAGAGCGCCTCGTCGAGCATGCCCTGGCGCTTGGCCACGATGGTGGGCACGAGGGCCTGGCCCGCGACGTTGACCGCGGTGCGCCCCATGTCCAGGATGGGGTCCACAGCGAGCAGGAGTCCGACGCCGGCCAGGGGCAGTCCCAGCGTGGAGAGCGTCAGGGTGAGCATCACCACGGCGCCGGTGGTGCCGGCCGTTGCGGCGGAACCGAGGACCGAGACGAGGGCAATGAGGAGGTAGTGGCTGACGTCCAGCTGGACGCCGAAGAACTGGGCCACAAAGATGGCGGAGATCGCGGGGTAGATCGCGGCGCAGCCGTCCATCTTGGTGGTGGCGCCCAGGGGCACGGCGAAGGAGGCGTAGGCGCGGGGAACACCCAGGCTGCGCTCTGTGACGCGCTGGGTCAGCGGCAGGGTTCCGATCGAGGAGCGGGACACAAACGCCAGCTGCACGGCAGGCCAGACCCCGGAGAAGTACTGCTTCACGGACAGGCCGTGCGAACGGATCAGTGCCGGGTAAACCACAAACAGCACCAAGGCCAGGCCCACGTAGATGGCGAAGGTGAACTTGCCGAGCGCGCCGATGGTGTCCCAGCCGTAGACGGCCGCGGCGTTGCCGATCAGGCCAACTGTGCCGAGCGGGGCGATGCGGATGATCCACCAGAGGACCTTCTGGATGACGGCCAGCGCCGAAGCGTTGAGGTTCAGGAACGGCTCGGCAGCCTTGCCCACCTTGAGGGCGGCGACGCCGATGGCGATGGCAATCACCAGGATCTGGAGCACGTTGAAGCTGACGGAGGTGCTGACCGTGGTGGCCGCGTTGGCGCTTTCGGTCACGGTGGAGCTGGCACCCAGGCCAAGGAAGTTCTTGGGGAACAGCCCGATCAGGAAAGACCACCAGTCACCGGACTTACCGGCGTACTTGGCCTCCTGGGTGATGCCGGTGTTGGCGCCGGGCTGCAGGAGCACGCCGAGGCCAATGCCGATCACGACGGCGATCAGGGAAGTGATGGCGAACCAGAGCAGGGTGTTCCAGGCCAGCTTGGCGGCGTTGGAGACCTGGCGCAGGTTCGAGATCGAACTCACCACGGCGGTGAAGATCAGCGGAACCACCGCGGTCTGCAGCAGCGAAACGTAGCTGGAGCCGATGGTCTGCAGCGTGGCGCCGAGGCCGTTGGGGGCCTCCTTGGTGCTGCCCGTGTACTTGGCAAGCAGGCCGAGTCCCAGGCCCACGATGAGGGCGGCGATGATCTGGAAACCGAACGAGCCAGCCCACTTGGGCAGCTGGAAGCCGGTCTTTCCTGCGGATTCGGGGGTGCGGGTTTGAGTGCTCACCAGAACACGCTAGGCCCGAGCTTCGTAGCACGGCGAACACATGTTGAGAAATGTTACGCCACTCCATCGCCACAACAAGCCAAGAATCCCCGCAAATCCGGCGCCACTCAAGGCAATTGTGAAGATATTCCCGCCCCGGATGTGGTAAGGGTCTCACGTTCGGAGCGGCCGTGATGACGCGGGATGAACTGCACTCTCGCTCGAGGAAGGGGGCCCTCCCGGCCCCGGAATTGACTAGCCGAGCATCGCCCGGCGGAGGGTATCGAGGCCTACGGAGCCGACGTTCAGTGCCTTGGTGTGGAAGGCCTTGAGGTCGAAGCCGGGCCGGGTTTCGAGGTCGGCCCGGATCTGTTCCCAGAGGCGCTGTCCCACTTTGTAGGACGGGGCCTGGCCGGGCCAGCCGAGGTAGCGGGTGAATTCGAATTTGAGCTGGCCTTCGCTGATGGGCAGGTTCTGCTTGAGGAAGTCGTAGCCCGCCGCCGCGGTCCATGTTCCGGTGCCCCAGCGTTCGGGGATCTCAAGTTCCAGGTGGACGCCGATGTCGAACACCACACGGGCCGCCCGCATCCGCTGCATGTCCAGCATGCCCATGTGGTCGCCGGGGTCGGCCAGGTAGCCGAGTTCCTGCATGAGCTTTTCGGCGTACAGGGCCCAGCCCTCGCCGTGGCCGGACGTCCAGCAGATGTTGCGCCGCCACTTGTTCAGCAATTCCCGCCGGTACGTGGCGGTGGCCACCTGCAGATGGTGGCCGGGAACGCCTTCATGGAAAACCGTGGTGGTTTCGGCCCAGGTGGTGAACGTGTCCTCGCCGGCCGGAACTGACCACCACATCCGGCCGGGACGGCTGAAGTCATCCGTCGGGCCGGTGTAGTAAATGCCACCCTCGTCCGTCGGGGCGATAAGGCATTCAAGCTTCTTCATTACGTCCGGGATCTCGAAGTGCACCCCGGCCAGCTCGGCAACTGCCTTGTCCGAGAGCTCCTGCATCCAAGCCTTGAGGGCCTCCGTGCCCTTGAGCTGGCGTGCCGGGTCATTGTTGAGGACGTCCTTGGCCTCCGCGATGCTGGCCCCTGGTTTGATGCTGGACGCGACTTTTTCCTGCTCCGCGATGAGCCGGTCGAGTTCCCGGACTCCCCACGCGTAGGTCTCTTCGAGGTCGACGGCGGCGCCCAGGAAGGAGCGCGAGGCCAGTGCGTAGCGTTCGCGGCCGACGGCGTCCTGCAGCGGGGCGGCAGGCAGCAGTTCCGTGCGGAGGAACTCCGCGAGCTCCCGGTAGGCACCGCGCGCAGTTGCAGCGCCGGCGTCGAGCCTTTCCTGCGTTTCGCTCGGCAGGGGACCGTCGACAGTCCGGGCCCCGGCGGCGAGCTTGGCGAAGAAGCCGTCTTCGGCGGCGTATTTTGCGGTCTGCTCGATGACGATGGAGACCTGGCGTTCGGCCGCGACCTTGCCCGCATCCCGGGCCTGGCGTAGGGATTCGATGTAGCCGCGGAGAGCGCCGGGGACGTTCAGTGCCCGGCCGGCGATATGCTCCCAGTGCTCAGCGGTTTCGGTGGGCATCAGGTCGAAAACGGCCCGGATGTCCTGTGCGGGGGAGGCGATGTTGTTCAGCTCCGCCACATCCCAGCCGGACTCGTGGATTTCCAGCTGGAGGCCCAGACGTTCCCGCATGGCGTCCAGGGTGACCGAGTCAACGTCGTCCTGGGGCGCCAGGCCCTCCAGGGCGGCAAGCGCCTTGCGGGCTTCCGCTGCGAAACCGGCGATGCCGGCGGGAGAGTAATCCGGGTACTCGGTTTCGTGCCCCGGGAGCCCCAGTGTGGTGGCAAGCGACGGGTTCAGGTGGATGAGTGTGTCGGTGTAGTCATCCGCCACGGCATCGATGGCGGTGTGCGGACGGGCGGCAGGGGCGGCTTCGGTAGTCACCACACGAGCCTAACCCCGGCTCCGCCTCCACGCGCCGGGTCCCGGCGTCGGGGCGAGCCGCAACTGCTGGCGGCGCACCCAGTCGCGGGCGGTGGGCTTCCCTGCGGCCACGGCGTCCGAGCTGCCCAGGGAAAGCACGACGGCGGTCAGCGCCGCGAGCTCCTCGGCCGACGGTTGCCCTTTGACCACGGAGAGTGCGGGTTGCGGGGCCTCAGCCGCCGGATTGTCCGCACTCACAGGGGGATGTTCCCGTGCTTCTTGGTGGGCAGGCTCGCCCGCTTGTCGCGGAGAGCGCGAAGGCCCTTGATGATCTGGCCCCGGGTGTCGGACGGTGCGATGACCGCGTCCACGTAGCCCAGCTGGGCGGCCTGGTAGGGGTTCAGCAACTCCTCTTCGTACTGCCGGATAACGTCGGCGCGCCGGGCCTCAACGTCCCCGCCGGCATCGGCAACTGCGGCCAGGTCCCGGCGGTACAGGATGTTAACGGCACCCTGGGCGCCCATCACGCCGATCTGCGCCGTGGGCCACGCCAGGTTCAGGTCCGCTCCGAGCTTCTTGGAGCCCATCACGATGTACGCTCCGCCGTAGGCCTTGCGGGTGATGACCGTCAGCTTGGGGACAGTGGCTTCGGCGTAGGCGTACAGCAACTTGGCGCCGCGGCGGATGATGCCCTGGAACTCCTGGTCCTTGCCGGGCAGGAAGCCGGGGACATCCACCAGGGTGATGATGGGGACGTTGAAAGCGTCGCAGTTCCGGACGAAGCGGGCGGCCTTCTCCGAGGCTGCAATGTCCAGCGTGCCGGCGAACTGCAGCGGCTGGTTGGCCACGATCCCCACGGTGTGTCCCTCAACGCGGCCGTAGCCGATGATGACGTTGGGGGCATAGAGGGACTGCATCTCCAGGAAATGGGCGTCGTCCACGATCTGCTCGATGACGGTGCGCATGTCATACGGCTGGTTGGCAGAGTCCGGGACGAGCGTGTCCAGGGCGAGGTCGTCGTCGTTGATCTCCAGCTCCTGCTGGTGCTCCAGCACCGGGGCCTCGGAGAGGTTGTTGGACGGCAGGAAGTCCAGCAGTTCGCGGACGAACTCTATGGCATCGGCCTCGTCGGAGGCCAGATAGGTGGACGTGCCAGTGTTGGCATTGTGCTGGCGGGCACCGCCGAGGGATTCCATGTCCACGTCTTCGCCCGTGACGGTCTTGATGACGTCCGGTCCCGTGATGAACATGTGCGAGGTCTTGTCCACCATCACCACGTAGTCCGTGAGGGCGGGGGAGTAGGCCGCGCCGCCGGCGGACGGTCCCATGATGAGCGAAATCTGCGGCACCACGCCGGACGCGTGGACGTTATTGCGGAAGATGTCGGCAAACATGGCCAGTGAGGCCACACCTTCCTGGATGCGGGCACCGCCGCCGTCGAGGATGCCCACTACCGGGCAGCCGTTGCGCAGGGCGAATTCCTGGACTTTGACGATCTTCTCGCCGTTGACCTGGCTCAGCGATCCGCCGTACACCGAAAAGTCCTGGCTGTAGACCGCCACGGGACGGCCGTCCACGGTGCCGTAGCCAGAGACGAGCCCGTCGCCGAGCGGCTTCTTCTTTTCCATGCCGAAGGCGGTGGAGCGGTGCACGGCCAGCGCGTCAAGCTCCACGAACGAGCCCTCGTCCAGCAGGAGGTCCACGCGCTCCCGGGCGGTGTTCTTGCCGCGGGCATGCTGCTTTTCGATGGCTTCGGGGCCGGAGGGTTGTTCTGCACGGGCCTGGCGGTCGCGGAAATCGGCGATCTTTCCCGCTGTCGTTGTCAGATCGTGGCTCATCAAGTGTCTCCGGCTCTGTAGCAGATTGGTGCTGTAACAATGTGGTGCTGCGTGCGGTGTTGGGTGGCAGGTCAGTCGCGGGATTTAAGTAGCTTCCACACAAAAGACGAACCCTGCTGGCTAGTCTAATGACGCATCTGCGTGGGACGACTGTAGAAAACCTACAATTTTCCGCACTTTCCAGCGGCCAGCCGCATGTTACTCGCTAGTAACATACCTCGGCTACAGTGGAGCCATGACTTCCAGCAACGATGCAAGGTCCACTGCCGCAGCGCCGTACCAGGCCACCGGGTCCCTTCAGGGCCGCACCATTCTGATGTCCGGCGGCAGCCGCGGCATCGGGCTGGCCATTGCCACCCGGGCGGCGCAGGACGGTGCCAATATTGTCCTTATGGCCAAGACCGGCCAGCCCCATGCCAAGCTGGCAGGCACTGTCTTCAGCGCCGCCGAGCAGGTGGAGGCCGCCGGGGGCCAGGCCCTGGCCATCGTGGGTGATGTGCGCAGTGACGACGACGTCGCAGGAGCCGTGGCGGCCGCCGTCGAACGCTTCGGCGGGATCGACATCGTGCTCAACAATGCGTCCGCGATCGATCTTTCCACCACCGACGACGTGGACATGAAGCGCTACGACCTGATGCAGGACATCAACGTCCGCGGGACATTCCTGCTGTCCAAGCTGTCGCTGCCCGCCCTGCGCAAATCGGCCCACGCACACATCCTGACGCTGTCGCCGCCCCTAAACCTTGACCCCTACTGGGCAGGCAAACACCTGGCGTACACGATGGCCAAATACGGGATGAGCCTCACGACGCTGGGCCTTGCCGAAGAACTCAAGGCCGACGGCGTCAACGTCAACTCTCTCTGGCCGTGCACCCTCATCGATACCGCGGCCATCCGGAATATGCCCGGCGGCCAGGAAATCGTCCAGGCCGCCCGCGGACCGCAGATTATGGCCGACGCAGCCCACGCCGTTCTGACCGGCAGCAACCTGGCCGGTACTCACCTGGCCGGCGCGCACGGGGGCAGCGGGCGTGCGCCCAGCGGCAACTTCTATACGGACGAACAGGTGCTCCGCGCGGCGGGTGTCACCGACTTCCGTCCGTACAGCCTCGGGGCAGCGGAGGATCGGCTGGTTCCGGACATATTCCTCTGAACCGCGGTTCCAGTCATGTGGCCGCCAAAACGGCCAGCGGCGGCGCCTGAATCGATAGGATTCAACCATGGATGACTCACGCACCCCAGGAAATCCGTTGAATCGCGGAGCCTTGGCGGACCAGGATTTCCTTGCGGCCACGGGCATCGCCAAGGTGGTGGTGGTGGACTCCACCGGCTCCACCAACGCGGACCTGCTGCGCTCGGTGACGGTTGAGCCCAAAGAGTGGCCGGACCTGTCAGTATTGACGGCCGAGTACCAGACCGCTGCCCGGGGACGCCTGGACCGGCGGTGGGAAGCGCCGCCGATGAGCTCGGTGTCGGTGTCCTTGGTCCTGCGGCCCGCCAACGCCGAGGGAAGGCCCCTGCCCACCCAGACGTATTCGTGGCTGTCACTGCTGGGCGCGCTGGCGCTGCGGGAGACGCTGCTTAAGACCGCGGGCATTCCGGCCGAGCTCAAGTGGCCTAATGACGTACTGGTCCGGGGCCGCAAGATCGCCGGGATCCTGGCCCAGCTGGGGCCCGTGGGGGACGGTTCCGTCCCTCCGGTCATTCTGGGGACCGGCCTGAACGTGACTTTGACCGCGTCGGAACTGCCGGTGCCCACAGCGACGTCGGTTGCCCTGGAGGAACCGCTGACTGTTGATCGGACCGTGCTGCTCAAGAGCTACCTCGCCCATTTCGCAGTGCTCTATCGCAGCTTCTGCAATGCCGACGGCGACCCCACCGCCGGGATTGCCGGCGGTCCTTCGCTGCACAAGCGGGTGGAGTCCGTGATGGTGACGCTGGGCAAGCAAGTGCGCGCGCAGCTGCCCGGTGACCACGAGATCATCGGGCACGCTTCGAGGCTGGACGAGTACGGCTCGCTCCTGGTGGTGGACAAGGACCGCCGCGAGCATGTGGTCACCGCTGGCGATGTGGTCCACCTGCGCCCGTGGAGCCCGCCGGGTCAGGGCGCCGAAAGCGGCTATGCGTAAAGGCCTCGTGCCGGGCGAGCAGGTCATTACGATCACCCGCCCGCAGCCGAGGAAACTGGCCGGCCCGGCCGCAGCCTTCATTGCGGCGCCGGCCGCTGCAGCTTTTGCCAGTGCCTGGACCGTGCGGGGCGAGGCTACCCGGCTGGTGCCTTTGGCTTCCGCCGACTGGACACCGTGGATCGTCCTTGCATGCGTCTTGGCCGCTGCATGGATATGGTTGGCCTATTGCCTGCCTCGGCTGCTGCGGTGGCAGGCAACCCGGTACATCCTCACGAGCCGGCGGCTTGTTGCCCGCTACGGCATGGTGCGGCGCCGGGATGAGCAGGTCAACCTCGCGTCGATCCGCAACGTGACGGTCCACCAGTCGGTGCTGCAGCGCATATTGCGCTCGGGGAATATATCCTTGGAAACCGGGCACCAAGGTGTGGCGACTATCCAGGACGTCCCGGAAGCAGCACGGTTCCGGGACTTCGTGCTGGATGCGATTGACGAATTGCCTGCGGGCGGAGGCCCGGGGACTGATGAGATATCGGCTTACACAGACGAAGCGTTGCCGTGGGATTTGAGAGAAGGTGGAGACGATGAACGATGAGGACCAGCGGGAAGAAGCGGACCTGCCGGCTCCCGCCGTGCCCGAAACTGCCCACCCGGCAACAGGCACACTGTCTCCCGAACGAGTGGCTGCCAAAGCTCTTGAGGCCCGGCTGTTGGGCGGCGAGCGGAAGTTGCGCCGCCGTGAGGTGGCCGCCGGGGCAGGGCTGTCGCTCCTTTCGGCCCGGAAGTTGTGGCGTGCCCTCGGCTTCCCGAACTTCGGCGACGAAGACGTCGCCTTCACCGAACGGGATCAGGCTGCGCTGTCCACCGTGGTTGACCTGGTCCGCACTGGGGTGCTGACCGAAGAGGCCGCCATCTCGGTGACCCGGTCCATCGGGCAGATGACAGACCGCATGGTGGTCTGGCAGATCGAGGCCCTGGTGGAGGACATGGTCCACGAGCAGGGCGTCACGGACGCTGTGGCCCGCAAACGCCTGGTGAAGGAACTGCCTTCCTTGCTGGACGCGCTGGAGGAGATGCTGGTCTATTCGTGGCGGCGGCAACTCAATGCCGGCGTTCAACGCCTGGCCGTGCGCGCCGAAGCCGGCCTGCAGGCCAGCGAAGAAGGCCGCGACGGCGATGAAGACGATGCCCCTCTGCCGCTGGCCCGCGCCGTCGGCTTTGCTGACCTGGTTTCCTATACGAGTCTCTCCCGCCGGATGAATGAAAAGACCCTCGCCCGGCTGGTCCAGCGCTTTGAGAACAAATGCGCCGAGATCATTTCCGTTGGCGGCGGGCGGCTGGTCAAGACAGTAGGCGACGAGGTCCTGTATATCGCCGAAACGCCGGCTGCCGGAGCCGAGATTTCGCTGGCCCTAGCACAGGCGTTCACCGAAGACGAGATCCTGCCGGAAGCGCGGGTGGCGATGGTCTGGGGCAGGATCCTGTCCCGGCTGGGGGACATCTACGGCCCAACGGTCAACCTCGCCGCCCGGCTGACCACCTTGGCGGATCCGGGAACGGTCCTGATCGACTCCATGACAGCTTCCGCGCTGGACCAGGACAAACGCTTCATTCTGGTTTCGAAGCCCGCGGAAAATGTCCGCGGGTTCGGCGAAATCCATCCGGTGCTCCTGACGCGCGGACAAGGAAAAGGCCTGGTCCTCGACTAGGGCGTTACCGTCCCATATATTTATCCACTTGATGGTGAATACCGCTATAGTCGGTTGTGCCCGGCTGCAGCGGACCGTACATCGGCCCGGCCGGAGTCTTATCTGGGGAGATGCCGGTCATGAAACTTCGCCGAACGGCGCGCGCCACAAATCCGCGTGCCACAAATGCGCGCGCAGGAAGCGGCGCGGGCTGGACCACCCGTCACGGAATCCTGCGTTCCCGCGGCAGTGCGGGCACGGCCCTTGCCGCTGCCGTGATTGTCCTGGTGACCGGTGCGATCATCTATCCGGGGTTCAAGACCACTGAGGTGGAGTTGAACGACGGCGGCGTGTGGGTAGTCAGCAAATCCAAGAATGCGGTAGGTCGGCTGAACTATCCGTCGCGTGTGCTAGATGGTGCGGTCACACCTGCGAGCACCACCTTCGATATTCTCCAGAATGCCGGGGATGTGTTTGTGGATGATGAGACGGGTTCGACGTTGAACCAGGTTTCTCCGGCGAACATGCGCCTGGGCGGGGATAAGAAGCTGCCGGGTTCGGCGGAAGTGAGTTTCGGTTCGGCAGTCATTTCCGTCACGGACGCGGCGTCGGGCAAGGTCTGGGCCGTGTCGCCGTCCACCATTAATGGTTTTGACCAGGAAGCATCCGAGCCTGTGATGGTGGGTTCCGAGGGCTTGGTCTCCGCGGTGGGTACCGATGACCGGATCTACAGCGCCGACCCCAAGTCTGGCGCTGTGACTGTCACGACGGTCAACACGAACGGCGAAGTGGTGTCCAGCGATTCGACTACGTGGGGTGAGCTTAAGGGTGCCGGTGATCTGCAGATCACGGTGGTGGGGGATAAGCCTGTGGTGTTGGATGCTGCTGCGGGGAAGCTGTTCCTGCACGGTGGTAAGCGGTTGCAGTTGGATAATGCGCGGGATGCGAAGCTGCAGCAGGGTGGACCGGCGAGTGATTTTGTGGCGATTTCGACGCAGAAGGCGTTGTTGAAGCAGCCGCTGGACGGGTCCACGGCGAAGACGGTCACGTTTGATGGCGAGGGTGTGCCGGCGGCTCCGGTGCAGTTGGCCGGGTGTGTGCATGCGGCGTGGTCCGGGGCGAACAAGTATGTCCGTGACTGCACCAATGATGCTGATGATAAGAACGTTGAGGTGCCCAAGGCGAGTGCGTCGCCGTCGTATGTTTTCCGGGTGAACCGGGACCTGGTGGTCCTGAACGATGTGAACTCGGGGAATGTGTGGCTGGTGAACCAGAACATGCAGCTGGTGAACAACTGGGACGACGTTGTTCCCCCCAAGAATGAATCCGATGAGCAGGACCAGGAATCGGCGGACAACAACACCATCAACGTCCTGCCGGACCGCACCAAACCGAACCGGCCGCCGGAAACTAAACCGGAAACCCTGGGCGTTCGTCCGGGGCGGACCACCATTCTCAGCATCCTGGACAACGATTCGGATCCCGACGGCGACGTTCTGACCGCCGCCGTCGGCGATTCAGGGCCCAAAGCCGGAACGCTGGAAAACATCTACGGCGGCACCGCTTTCCAGATCTCTGTTCCCGCGGACGCCAGGCCCGGGATAGAGACGTTCAGTTACAACGCTGCCGACGGCCGGGGACTTTCAGCCGGCGGACAGGTCAGCCTCAACGTGGTGGGACCGGATGAAAATAAGGCGCCTGTCTTCAAGCGCGGCGGAGACTCCACCACCATGCTGGTGGAACAGGGCAAAACGGTCAGCCAGAACATCCTCACCGACTGGGTGGATCCCGACGGCGACGACCTCGTCCTGCTGGACGCCAAGGCAGACAACGACCAGGACCAGGTCCAAGTCCGCCGTGACGGACTGCTGACGTTCCAGGACTCCGGAGCCACCGCCGGCAAGAAAAACGTGGAAGTCACCATCTGGGACGGCCGGGCAACGGTCACCGGAAAAGTTGTGGTGAACGTCCAGCCGCCGGGTGCCCTGGCGCCGGTGGTCAACGCCGATCACGTCACTGCCGTGGTGGGCCAGGACCTGGTGATCGCGCCCCTGAAGAACGACGTTGATCCCAACGGCGGTGCCCTCCGCCTGGCGCAGGTGGAGGCCAATGGTCCTGCCGAGCTGGGCCCCGTTACCGACGGCGGTACCTTCACGTTCCGCAGCACCACTCCCGGTCCCGTCTACCTGACTTACATCGCCAGCAACGGCCCGCAGAGCAGCCAAGGCCTGATCCGTGTTGACGTGGAGTCCGGCAAGGACGCCGGTGACCCCGTGGCCGTCCACGACGTTGCGCTTATGCCCACCGGAGGCAGCGTGCTGCTGGACCCGCTGGCGAATGACTCGGATCCGTCGGGCGGCGTGCTGGTGCTGCAGTCCGTGAAACTCCCGGACAACCCCACGGCTTCGGTCAGCGTGATTGACCACAGCGTCCTGCGCATCACCGATGTCCTGGGCACCAAGGACCCGTTCCTTTTTGAGTACACCATGTCCAACGGCAAGAAGTCAGCCACCGGCAGCGTCTCGGTGGTCCCCGTCCCGGCTCCCGCCGTCGTCGAAGCGCCCCAGCCCAAACCGGACGAAGTGAACGTCCGGGTCAACGACGTCGTCACCATCCCTGTGCTGGACAACGACACCCACCCGCAGGGCCTGGAGCTGAGCGTGGACCCCGTCCTGCCGCAGACAGTGGATGAACTGGACGGCAAAAGCTTCGTCTCCGAAAACACCGTGCGCTTTATCGCCGGGCCGCAGCCCAAAACCGTGCGCGCCATCTACAACGCCGTGGACCCGCAGGGGCAGAAGAGCGCCGCCGCCGTGACCATCCACATCCTTCCGCTGGAAGGGTCCCAGAACTCACGGCCCCAGCCTCAGAACCTGACCGCCCGCGTGGTGGCCGCCGGGACGGTGCGCATTCCCGTTCCGGTGGACGGCATTGATCCCGACGGCGACTCGGTGCAGTTGACCGGCATCGACAGCACTCCGGCCATGGGAACGGCCACGGTGGGCAGCAACTTCATCGATTTCACCGCTGCCGGTGACGGCGCCGGAACCGATACGTTCCGGTACAAGGTGGTGGACCGCCAAGGCGCCGTCAATACCGGCACCGTTACGGTCGGCATCGCCCCGCGCGGCGAAACGAACCAGAACCCCACGCCCGTGGACGACGAGGTCAGGGTCCGTCCGGGCCGACAGATCGCGGTGGACGCCACCGGCAACGACACCGACCCCGACGGCGACCAGATCCGCATCCTCACCGACGGTATCGAGGCCGATGCTGCCCTGCAGGCGACCGTCAGCCAGACCAGCGGACGCATCATCCTCCAGGCTCCCGGCGCCGCCGGGACAGTCAACGTCCGCTACACGATTGCGGATGACCGCGGCGCCGCCGCCCAGGCCGCCATCCGCGTGGTGGTGGATAATGACGTGCCGCTCAAGGCGCCGATTGCCCGGGATGACCGCGTGACCTCTGCCCAGACGATGGGCAAGACCGCTGTGGACGTTCCGGTCCTGAAGAACGACGAAGACCCCGACGGCGTGGGCGAAAACCTGAAGATCAACACCGAGGCCACGACGGCCCGGCCCGGCGCTGACGGGACCATGATCGTGGACCTCGCCGAGCAGCCGCAGCTCATCCCGTACACCGTGGAGGACGTGGACGGGCAGAAGTCCACCGCAATCATCTGGGTGCCGGGCATCGGGCAGCAGGTTCCTACCCTGGCCAAGGAAGAAGTCATCGAGGTGATCTCCGGCCAGTCCGTCACGGTTGACCTGAACGAGTGGGTCAAGGTCCGGGAAGGACGCTCCCCGCGGATCACCCAGACTGACCGGATCAAGCTCATCGGGGCCGACGGCGGTGACCCCACCGGAGGCAGCGCGACCTCGCTGAAGTACACCGCGGGTGCGGACTACGTGGGACCCGGCTCGCTGAGTTTCGAAGTCACTGATGGCTCCGGTCCGGATGATCCCGGCGGACTGAAGTCCACCCTCAGCATCCGCACCAAGGTCCTGCCGGATCCAAACCGGAACAACGCCCCCACCCTCCTGGGCGCCAACGTTGAGGTGCCCAAGGGCGAGTCGGCCGACCTGGACCTGAGCCGGCTGACGTCGGACCCCGACAGGGACGACCTCGAGAACATGAAGTACGAACTTGTGGGTGGCAGCCCTGCCGGCTTCAACGCCCGGATCGACGGAAAGACCCTCAAAACGTCCGTTGACGGTTCAACGTCCACCGGCACATCGGGTGCCGTCCAGATCAAGGCGAAGGACTCCCGCGGCCTCGAAGCCACTGCCACCTACCAGCTGGCAGTGACAGCTTCCAACCGGCCCAAACCCGTGGCCAACGATGACTTGGAGCCCAGCGCGGCGGCCGGGAAGCCGGTCACCGTGAAGGCCCTGGCCAACGACTCCAACCCGTTCCCCGAGACGGCGCTGAAGATCATTTCGGCAGCGACCGAAACCGGCAGCGGCAATGTGGAGGTATCGGGCGACTCCGTAGTGGTGACGCCGGCTCCGGGCTTCTCCGGGTCATTGGTGGTCTCCTACACGGTTGCGGACAAAACCGCGGAAGCATCACGGCAGGCAACAGCCCGCATCCGCCTCACCGTCAAGGACAAGCCACTGGCTCCCACCACACCCCAGGCGCAGAGCGTGGGGGACCAAACGACCCTGCTCAACTGGTCGGCACCGGCAGACCGCGGCTCACCCATCACCAAGTACACGGTGTACGGCGAATCCGGTTTCAGGCAGGATTGCCCCGCCAACACCTGCACACTCAACGGGCTGGTCAACAACACGAAGTACCACTTCGAGGTGACGGCCACCAACGAGTTCGGCGAATCTGACCGTTCGCCCGCCTCGGCGGAAATCAGGCCCGACGTCAAGCCGGACACCCCGCTGGCGCCCTCGCTGAAATTCGGCGACAAGGAGCTGTCCGTGAACTGGGTGGCACCGGCCAGCAAGGGGTCCCCGGTCAAGTCCTACGACCTGGAAATTTCGCCGCCACCCGCAGGCCAGAACGCCCAGATCCAGAACCTGACTGCGGTCAGCTACGTCTGGAAGGGACTCCAGAACGGGGTGTCCTACAAGGTACGTGTCCTGGCCAGGAATGATGCCAAGGAACCTTCCGAGTGGAGTGCATACTCGGCAGCTGTTGTGCCGGCAGGTATTCCCGTCACTCCGGCTGCTCCCTCGGCCTCGCAGGCCGGATCCGTGGGAACACAAACCCAGCTGAAGGTCACCTGGACTGCTCCGAACAACAACGGTGACGCCATCTCGGCCTACACCCTGACCACGTTGCGGGGCGGTGCCGCGGTGGCCACCCAGCAGGTCGCCGGAACCACCCAGAACGTCACCGTGGACAACTCCGAAGCGGGCTATACCTTCACAGTGTCCGCAACTAACAAGGCAGGCACGTCCGGCACCAGCGCGCAATCCGCGGCCATCCGGGCGGTGGGCAAGCCGGGCATGGTCAGCCAGCCGACGGCCACACTGGTTGACACCGACAACAACGGCGGGAAGATCGATGTGAGGTTCGCCGGATTGACCGATGCCCAGCGCAACGGATCGGCCCCCGGCGAGATCTCGTACATGTACCGGCTGACCTCGGGCGCCGGCAGCGGAAGCATTCCTGCCGGTGGGGGTGTGGTGGCCGCAGCCAACGGTACCGATACCGCCGTTGTGGTCTGGGCTGTCTCTTCCCGCAGTTCCACCGCCGGTGACGCCAGTCCCGCCTCCAACACAGTGAACCCCTATGGGCTGGCCTTTGCACCGACGGTGACGGGCAGCAACAGCAGCGGTGTGGGGGACAGGACGGTTTCCTGGACCTGGAACCAGCCCAGCGGCAACGGACGTCCCGTCACGGGCTACCAGTACAGCGTGGACGGCGGCGGCTGGCAGAACACCGATCAGCGGTCGTTCTCCAAGACCGTGGGCTACAGCGAGACGGTCCAGCTCCGGGTCCGTGCCGTCAGCGCCAACCAGCCAGGCGGCATCGGCCAGGACACCTCCCGCAGCGGGGCCGAACCGCCGCCGCCGGCGCCGACGTCCTGGGGCGTCTCGGCGACACCGGTCCGTACCTGTACCGAACCCCGGTACGGGACGGACAGCTACCGGGACACCAACCCCGATCAGTGCATCAGCCCTGGCAAGTGGTTTGATACCGGCTACACGGCGCAGACCGACTCCTACGTTGTCTGGTACCAGAGCTCGAACAACCCGAGCGGAATCTGGTACCACCTGACCAGCGGCGGCGCTTCAGGGAACTATGCCAGGTGCGACACAGTTTCACTTGGCTGCAACCCGCCCGGGGGAATGCCAAAACGATGACCACTCAGAACCGAAGAAGAGGACTTACTCCATGACCATGACCACCGAGCAGGCCGAATGGTTTGCAGGCACTTTCGACAAGCTCGTTGCCAACGTGGGACAGGCTGTCCTGGGCAAGGACCATGTCATCCGGCTCACCTTCACTGCGATGCTGGCGGAGGGCCATGTGTTGTTCGAGGATGCTCCCGGCACCGGCAAGACCATGCTGGCCCGGGCCATGGCCGCCACCGTCCAGGGCTCCAACAACCGCATCCAGTTCACCCCCGACCTCCTGCCCTCGGACGTCACGGGCGTGACCATCTACGACCAGAAAACGCAGAAGTTCGAATTCCACAAGGGACCCATCTTCAACAACATCGTCCTGGCCGATGAGATCAACCGTGCTTCGCCGAAGACGCAGTCGGCACTGCTGGAGGTCATGGAGGAATCCCGGGTCACCGTGGACGGCGTCACCCACGAGGCCGGCCGGCCGTTTATGGTGATGGCCACCCAGAACCCGATCGAGCAGGCCGGAACCTACCGCCTGCCCGAGGCGCAGCTGGACCGCTTCCTGATCAAGACCTCCATCGGCTATCCGGACCACGCCTCAACGGTCCAGCTGCTCGGTGGCTCGAACCTGAAGGACCGCTCCAAGGAGATCTCCGCAGTTATCACCACCCAGGCCGTGGCGGACATGGCTGACCTCGCTGCCACCGTCCACGTGGACACGGCGGTCCTCGAATACATTTCCCGGCTCTGCGAGGAGACCCGCAACGCGCCTGAGACCCGGCTGGGCGTTTCCGTGCGTGGCGCCATCGCCATGGTCCGCGCCGCCAAGGTCTGGGCCGCGGGGCAGGGACGGAACTTCGTCCTGCCGGACGACATCAAGGAACTGGCCGCCGTTGTGTGGACGCACCGGTTTGTGATGGACCCGGAGGCCGAGTTCTCCGGCGCCACCCCCGAGGCCGTCCTGGCCCGGGTGCTGTCCGACATCGCGGCACCGCAGCAGCGCGCTGCCGTCTGAGGCTCCGACGGAGTTCCAGACCACCACCGACCAGCGCGAACAAAGGCACCATTATGTCCAGCAGCACTCCGTTGACCCGGCTTGCTGAACGCCTCCGGCAACCCTTTCACCGGGACGGCAGACCCACCAGGCTGCATCCCTCGTCCGTCTGGGCCGAGGCCACCAGCACCGCCGCCCTCGCCCTCACCCCGGCGTGGGAGAAGGTCCGCGGCCTGTGGCTGCGCTACGTATGGCCTGTCCTTTCGGTGGTCAGTGTCCTGGGCTGGTCGGTTCTGGCCGCCGCCATCCTGCTGTGGACCGCCGGCCAGGCCTTCGGCTGGCAAGAGGCCAAAGCCGCGGCCATCGCCGCATTTGTCCTTTTCCTGATCGCCATCGGGTTCATCCTCGGCCGGTCCTCCTACGGCGTGATCCTGGACCTTGCCCGGACCCGGGTGGCGGTGGGGGACAGTGCGGTAGGAAGCATCGCCGTCTCCAACACCTCGGCCCGGCCCCTGCTGCCGGCCGCCCTGGAACTGCCGGTGGGTAGCGCCACCGCCGTCTTCCACCTGCCCAGGATGAAGCCTGCGCAGGTGCACGAGGACCTTTTCACCATTCCAACCGCCCGCCGTGCCGTCATCGTGGTGGGACCTGTCCGCTCCGTCCGGGCCGACCCCCTGCACCTCCTCCGCCGCCAGGTGCTTTGGACGGAACCGGAGGACCTGTTCGTGCACCCGAAGACAGTGGCCCTGGCCGGTTCGGCCGCAGGCTTCATCCGCGACCTCGAGGGCATGCCCACCACAGACCTCTCCAGCGCGGACGTGTCGTTCCACGCTCTGCGTGACTACGTACCGGGCGATGACCGGCGGCACATCCACTGGAAGACCACCGCGCGGACCAACAAGCTGATGGTGCGCCAGTTCGAGGAGACCCGGCGCGCCCACCTGGCCATCTCGCTGTCCATTAACACGGACGAGTACGCATCAGAGCAGGAATTCGAAATGGCCATCTCCGCTGCTGCCTCGATCGGCCGGCAGGCCATCCGCGAGCAGCGCGAGCTGGACGTCCTGACACAAAAGGGGCCCTTACGCTGCGAAACCGGGCGGAACCTGCTGGACGACATGACACGGATCGCCGGGGCACCCATGCGCCGGACCGCCGTCGACCTCGCCCGCTCACTGGCCGACACCGTCCCCAACGCGTCGGTGGTCTTTTTTGTGGTGGGTAGCAACGTGACACCCTCCCAGCTCCGTTCGGCCGCTGCCTCCGTGCCGCTCGGCGTCAGGAGCCTGGCCGTACGCCTCCAAATCGGTGCCGCCCCGGGCCGCGCCAACATCGCGGACCTGACAGTGCTGACCCTCGGCGACCTCGCTGATCTCGCCATCGTCCTCAGAAAGGCGGCCGCATGAGCTCCGCACCGGGCCTCCGGACCCGCCCGCAGCAGCGGCAGCACGAATCATCGTTCGCCGACGGCCAGCCGGTCTGGCATTTTGTGCTCGACGCCGGCGCCCTCACCGTCCTGCTGGGGTTGGGCCTGCTGGGCTTCAGCCTCAGCTTCGGCGGCGACCCCTATTACCTGGTCTCGGGCTTCGGGGGCATCTTCCTGGGCCTCGGCATCGCCGCCGCCAACGCGCACCTGCGCCTGGGGTTGCTGATTACCACAGCCCTCGCGCTGGGGGCCTACCTGGTGTTCGGCACGCTCCTCGCGGTCCCGGATGCAGCGATTGCCGGTTTTGTGCCCAGCCTCGACTCCTTGCGGACTCTGCTCCTGGGGGTTGTGTTCGCCTGGAAGGACATGCTCACGGTGGGCGTTCCGGTGGGGTCTGCCGGCGGCGTCCTGATCGTCCCGTTCCTGAGTTCGCTGCTCACAGCACTGGTTGCCGGCATCCTCACCTGGCGGCTGAAAAGCCCGTACTGGCCGCTGCTTCCCGTGCTGGTGCTGTTCGTCACGGGCATCGCCTTCAGCACCAACGCTGCTTTCCTCACGGTGGAGCGCGGCATCGGGCTTACCGTCATAGCGATCGCCTGGGCCACCGTCCGCCGCGACGCGCTGCGGCTCAGCGACACCCGCAAAGTCTCAGTCAACCGTCCGCAGACCGATGCCGCCACAGCCCAGCGGGCCAAGCTCCGCCGGCTGGGCACCGCAGCTGCCGTGATCGCCGCTAGCGTGGCCGTTACCGCGGTGGCGGCGCCCCTGGTCACCGCCGGCGGTGACCGCAAGGTCCTGCGCAACGTGGTGGTCCCGCCGTTCGATCCCAAGGACTACATCACGCCCCTGGCAAGCTTCCGGACGTTCGTCAAGGACAAGAAGGACGACTCCCTGTTTGTGGTCAGAGGACTGCCCCGGGACGGCCGTGTCCGGCTGGGGGCTTTGGATGCCTTCAACGGCACCAACTACAACATGGACCCCAACGGCTCCGGCAGCTTCAGCAAGGTGGGGGACACCGAATCCATCAACACCCTGGCCGATACCTCGGGCATCGTCCCCTCGAATGACTACTCCATGGACATCACCATCGAGGACTACCAGGGCTACTTTGTCCCGGGAGGCCGGAAGACCACCGGCCTGAGCTTTGACCAGAGCGCATCCGCGGCGGCGTCGGGTCTGTACTTCAACGCGGGCACCGACACCGCCGTGACCACACAGGGCCTATCCAAGGGCGATTCCTACAGCGTCCAGGCGTCCGATCCCGCCAAGCTCGAACACGGCCAACTGACCCAGTACGACTTCGCGAAGATTACGCTGCCGGACGCCGTCGAAGTCCCGCCGGTGGTGGGGTCGCAGGCCAACGACCTCTCAGCCGATGCGCCGACCCCCATTGACCGGGTCCGCCAGATTGAGGCGCATTTCCAAAAGACGGGCGCCTTCAGCAACGGGCTGGTGGCCGACGGCCAGTTGCCCAGCGTCTCCGGCCACAGCTCGTCGCGGATCAGGACCCTGCTGACCGCCAAGCAGATGCTCGGCGACGACGAGCAGTATGCCGTGTCCATGTCGCTGATGCTCCGCCACCTTGGCATCCCGTCACGCGTGGTCATGGGCTTCTACCCCGATCCGACCAGCCCGGAGAACGGCGCCGGCGAGGTAAAGATCACGGGCAAGGACGTCCACGCCTGGGTTGAAGTGGCGTTCGACCGGGTGGGTTGGATCAGCTTCGACCCCACGCCGCCCAAGGACAATGTCCCCATCCCGCCGGACCCCGAAAACAAGTCCAAACCCAAGCCGCAGGTTCTGCAGCCGCCGCCCCCGCCGCAGGAACCGGCCGACCTGCCGCCGGATTCCTCACCGGACGCCCTGGACGCCGATGAGAAGAAAAACAATCCGTGGCTCTTCTGGGGTGCGCTGCTCGGAGCCCTGGGCATTGCGCTCATCCCGCTGGCCATCCTCGCCCTGCCGCTGCTGCTGATCGCGCTCCTTAAATCACGACGCCGGAAGGCCCGCCTCACGGAGGGGCACCCGGCCCAGCGCGTGGGAGGCGGTTGGAACGAGGTGGTGAGCCTCGCCACGGACATGGGCGCCGGCATCGACACCCGTGCAACCCGGCGCGAAAGCGCAGTGGTGCTCGCTGACTCGTTCCCGGCCACGGGGCGGACCACCACCATGCTGGCGCACCGTGCGGATGCCTCCATCTTCGGCGCCGGCCAACCGAGCGAGGAGGAGGTCCGGGAATACTGGACCATCGTGGACGGCTCGCTGAAGGAGATGACCGGGACCGTAGGGTTCTGGCGTCGCCAGCAGGCCCGCTTCTCGCCCCGATCGCTGCTGGCTGATGGCCGCAACGCCCTTAAGTTGCGTGGCGCCAAGCTCGGGTTGGGTCCGCTGGTGCGTCCGTCCGGCCAAAGTTCCACCGGATGGCGCTCCGCCGCCGGTAGGGTGGAGACCGGCCCGGACGCTGCCGTAACCCCGAATCCTGCAGTTCAGGAAAGCGGACCCGGGACGACGGCGGCGGCTTCCGAACCTGATGACTCCACCGTTCTGCGGAACCCTGGCAGGAAGAACCCCACTGAATCATGATGAACGAGGCCGAGCGCTGCCAGCGGTGCCAGCAACTGATCCGGGGCGGCGCCACGTTCTGTACTGCATGCGGGGCTCCCCTGCCCAACAGGGCAGCACGCAGCGGACGCAACGTGGACCATGCGCAGCGGGCCATGATGGAGCGCGCGGCGGCGCACGCCAGCCGGAATCCCGGTACTATCCCGGTAGTACAAACGGCTCCAGGGGGAGGAACGGGAATGGCAGCCAATCTTGAGCTTGTTCCAGCCACGGCGGGGAAACGGCTCGGCGCCGCAGTGCTCGACTGGCTGGCCCCGGTCGCGGTCCTGGTGGTGACGTTCGCCATCGGGTTCGCGGGAATCACCCGCACGCAAAGCGGCGGCTTCATCATCTATGACACCGGTTCGCTGGTGCTGTTCGGCGGCATCGGCCTGGGGCTGACACTGGTCTATCTGGTGGTCCTGCTGGGCATGGAAGGCCGCTCCGGGAAGACCCTCGGCAACCATGTTATGGGCATCCGCAGCGCCGACAAGGATGGTTATGCCCCCGGCGCCGGAGGAGTGTTCCTGCGCGGCCTCATCACGGGCGCGGGCATCATCCTGACGCTCCTGGCCGCCGTGGCCATCGTCATCTTCAAATGGTTCGATGTGGCCGTCTTCATCCTCGGCCCGCTGCTATTGATCGGCGCCGTGTGGGCCGTGCTGGTGGTGGTTTCCAACACCTGGGACCGCAATGGCAGGCTCCGCGGCTGGCATGACTCCGCGGCCAAAACACTGGTATTCGACGTTAAGGACGGCCGCAACCCCATTACCTCCGGCGGCATCCAGGGCCCGTACAGTTTCGCCCCCCTGGACCTGCCGCCTGTCCAGCAGGTCGCCTCACCCGTTGCGGGGGCCGCGAAGGCGCCGCAGGTTGTGGACTCCCAAGCGCCCGTGACGCAGCCACCGGTGCAGCCGTGGCAGCCGCCTGCCCAACAGCCGTCCGCCCAACAGCCGCCGGTCCAGCAGCCCGCGCCGGGGCAGCCCTACGCACTGCAGCCGTACGCGGCTCAACCGTCATCCGCACCTCCGTCGTTCGCACCGCAGCCGTACGCGCCGCCGTCGCCCGCTCCTTTTCAGGCGCCGCACGCGCAGGCCGCAGCCCCGGCGGTTCCCGCGCCAGCCGCCCAGTCCCATCCCGACGACGACCTCGACCGCACCCAGGTGCGCGGCGGCGCAACGTATGCGGCGCCCGTCGCCGTGCTGCGGATAAAGCTCGACGACGGCCGGGACTTCCAGCTCGACCGCAACGTTTTGTTGGGCAGGAACCCACTGGGCCAAGCAGGGGAACAGCAGGCCCAGTTGCTGGGGGTCAATGATCCCGGCCGCTCGATCTCCAAGACGCACCTCCACCTGCTGACCGACGGTGCCGGCATTTGGGTGACGGACCGAAATTCCACCAACGGCAGCGGCGTCACCACGCCGGACGGCCGGCGCACGCCACTGCAGCCGGGTGTGCCCGCTTTTGTCAGCCCGGGATCCACTGTCCACTTTGGTGACCGTTCCTTCCACCTAGGACAGGCATGAACTCTCAGCCCGCCAGTGACTCAGCCGACGCAGACCACGGAACCGGCCTCAGCCTGAGTTACGGTTACGGAACGGACCGCGGGCTGCGCCGGGAATTGAACGAGGATTCCTTCATCGCCTCCGACCCCGTCTTCGCCGTGGCCGACGGCATGGGCGGACATGAAGCCGGCGAGATTGCCAGCGGGATGTGTGTCCGCGCCCTGGCTGCCATGCCGCAGCTGGCTACCGGGGAGCGCAGCGTCACGGCGGCGGTGCTCCAGCAATATCTGCTCCGCGCCGACAGTTCCATCCGGGAGGTGACCGGTGCCCGTGCGGGGACCACCCTCACCGGCGCGGTGGTGGTGGAACAGATGGGCATGCCGTACTGGCTGGTCATGAACATCGGGGATTCGCGCACGTACCGGCTGAGCCAAGGGCACTTCGAGCAGGTCAGCGTGGATCATTCGGAGGTTCAGGAACTCGTGGATGCCGGTGAAATCACGCCTGAGCAGGCCACCGTTCATCCCCGCCGCCACGTGGTCACGAGGGCGCTGGGCACCGGGGACGAGACCGAAGCCGATTACTGGCTCCTGCCCGTTGAAGAAGGCGACCGGATCATGGTCTGCTCGGACGGGCTCAATGCCGAGCTGACGGATGAGCACATGTTCCGGATCCTGAGCACCGTGGGCCACCCGCAGGACGCGGTGGATGCCCTGATCCAGGCCGCGCTCCGCAACGGCGGAAGGGACAACGTCACCGTCATTGTGGTGGACGCCAGGAACGTGATGAACGACGGCGGCATCGCCACCACTGCGCCCCGCCCCGCCGCTGATGCGGCAGAGGAGGTCACGCTGCCCCGGGCACGGATTGTTGACGCCAGCCGGCCGGCCGGCCAGGACAACGAAAGAGGGGAACACTGACATGGCCACCGCAACGTACGCCGCGGGCACCTGGCTCGGCGTTGTCCGGGCCAACACTGTGGTCCTCCTGGGACCAGGGACCCCGCCCGCGCTGGTCCAGTCCCTGTGGGAACTGCTGGCGGACGCTCCGGAAGTCCACGAGGTGCTCCACGCCGTCACCAGCAGCTTCGGCGTTTCCCTGGCGCAGATACCGTCGTTCGGGATAGTGGATTCCGGTGACGCGCTCCGGATCTTCCTCCGCGGCGACCTGGACCTGACCGTGCAGCTGCCCGGCGGCCCCGTGGACCTGAACGGGCGGGACGTCACCACCTGGACGGAACGCCGCCTGGACACACCTGAGGGGTACCGCCTCACTGTGGCCGGGGACAGCCAGCCCGGACCTGTTTTGCCGCTCAGCGAAGGTATCGTCCTGCTGGAGTCGCTGACAGTGTCGCTCACCGGTATTCCGGTGGACGAGATGGCGTCCCGTTCTGCCACGCCCGCTAAGGTCGAGGCACCCACCCCTATCGGCGCCGTCGCCCTGGTAGTGGACTCTGAACCGGTCCCTGAAACCGAAACGGTGCCTGCATCCGAACCAGCGCCGGAAACTGAAGTGGAACCGGAACCTGAACCGGAGGCGAAGCCGGAACATGACCGGGAGGTCTCGGCCGAAACGGTGATGGGACTCATGGACGATGACTCCAACTTTGCGGCTGAAGCGCCGAAGCCCCATGCGGACCTGGAGTCCGAGCCGGACCCGGAGCCCACCGCTCATCGTGAGGTCCCAGCCCACGAAATGACCGGTAGCTACGACCACCTCTGGGAAAGGACTGTTGTCCGCCGCATCGAAGACGCAGCCGTCCGCGACGAACCCGAAGAAGATCACAGCGCTGCTGCGGCACCTGTCGACGCGGCCCAGGCACCCGTCGGTGCGGCAGAGGCGGACGCTGCAGGGCAGCCGGACGCAGCGGCCAGCCTGGCCCCGGCTCCGCCTGCCCACGAACTGGCAGGTCCACCTCCCACACCGCCTGCAGCCGCCGCAGCGGCCGCCCGGATGATCGGCGGACTTATCGACTCGGTCCCGTGGCGGACGGGTGGGAGCGCGCCCACTGCCCAGGCTGCGCCGTCGCCCAATCTGTCGCCGTCGAATCTGCCCCCGGCGGTCGTGCCGGCAGAAGTGCACGCCGAAATGCCGGCAGCAGACGCGGACACCTTCGACGACGGTGACCACGACGGCCACACGATCATGAAGAGCGACCTCGCCGGAATGGCCGCGCATCCCGCCCCGGTTCCGGAACCGGATTCCGCCGCCGGCCCCCTGGTGCTGGCCCGCGTCTGCGACCGGGGACACGCCAATCCGCCCACCCATGCGCAGTGCGCTGCCTGCGGCTCGCCGCTGCCCGCCGATGCCGTCCAGGTGGCCCGTCCACGGCTGGGCCGGATGCGGGTCTCGACGGGTGCACTGGTTGACCTTGACCAGTCGCTGGTCATTGGGCGTCAGCCGTCGGTTTCCCGCGTCCAGGGTGGGGTTATGCCGCGGCTGGTCCAGGTGGCCAGCCCCAGCGGCGACATCTCGCGCTCGCACGTCGAAGTGAGGCTGGAGGGCTGGCATGTGATGCTCTGCGATCTCAAGGCCACAAACGGCACGGTCCTGGTCCGTGAGGGCCAGCCGCCCCGCCGCCTGGCCCAGAACGAGATGGCCATTCTGCTCGACGGCGACATCGCCGAATTGGGTGACGATATCTCACTGCGTTTTGAGGAGATTCTTTGAGTTCCAAACGGCCAGTTGCGCCGCCGCCCCACATTCCGGGGTTTACGTACATCAGCCTGCTCGGCTCCGGCGGATTCTCAGACGTCTATCTCTACGAACAGGACCGGCCGCGCCGGAAAGTGGCGGTCAAGGTCCTTCTGTCGGACCTGAAGACCGAGGGCGCGCGGCGCAGGTTCGAGTCCGAGGCCAACCTGATGGCCCAGCTCTCCTCCCACCCGTACATTGTCACCATCTTCGAGGCCGAGGTGACCGAGGCGGGCCACTCCTACCTGGCCATGGAGTACTGCTCCAGGCCCAGCCTGGACGTCCGGTACCGCCGTCAGCGCTTCAGTGTTGATGAGGTACTGGCCGTCGGGATCCAGGTGGCCTCCGCCGTCGAGACCGCCCACCGGGCCGGCATCGCCCACCGGGACATCAAGCCCGCAAACATCCTTGTGACGGACTACAACCGGCCGGCCCTGACGGACTTCGGGATTTCGGGCACCCTGGGCGGCGACGCCGACGAGGACGCCGGGATGTCCATTCCGTGGTCGCCGCCGGAACAGTTCGCGGACGGGCCCGTGGACGGCGTGATGGTGGATGTCTGGGCGCTGGGCGCCACGCTGTACACACTGCTGGCCGGCAGGTCGCCGTTTGTGATGCCCGGTACCGATAATTCCCAGCGCGAACTGATCTCGCGGATCACCAGCGCGGCACTGCCGCGCCTGGGCCGGGCCGACGTTCCGGAGTTACTGGAACGGGCACTGTCCACGGCGATGGCGAAATCCGCGGCGTCCAGGTACTCCTCAGCCCACGCGTTTGCCCTCGCCCTGCAGCGGATCCAGGCCGAATTGAACCTTTCGGTCACGCCCTTCGAGGTACTCGAAGAGCAGCAACTGGAAGAGAACCACCCGGATGACGGCTTCGAGGAAACCCGCGTCCGCAGTATCGCGGCCATCGATCCGGAGCGCACCGGCAGCGCCCCTACCTTCCCGGCACGCACCCGCCCGCAACGCCCCGGAACCGGTGCGCCGCCGTCGGGCTTTCCTGCTGGCGGATTCCCCCCGGCCGCTGCAGCCTCGGCAGGACTCCGGCCGCAGGTTCCGGGCAACCTGTTTGCCGGCCAGCAAGACGGACAGCAGGACGGCCAGCGGGACGGCGGCGACCAGGCCAGCAGCAACCCCGCAGGCGAGTGGGCGCATGCCACGATGCTCCGCGGCAGTGCACCCGCCGCCGAGTACGGCTCAGCGCCGGACGCAACTGTCCAACGTCCAGGGCTCCTTCCTGCACAGGCCGGCCAGCAGTCCGGCCAACGAACAGGACAGCAGGCAGGCTACCAAGCCGGCCGGCCCGGCGCGCCCGGCCACCGGGCGGCGGGGGCCGATCCGGAGATCGACGCGACGATCAGCCGTCCGGCGCCGGTCACGGAAAACACCCCGGAGGCGTCGCCCGACCACCGCAAGCGCAACGTGTGGCTCGCCGCAGCAGGCGGAACGCTGCTGGTCCTCGCCACCATTGTCGGAATCGTGCTGGCGTCCTCGGCGCCGGCACCGAAGGTCGAAGAAACCGGCCAAGTCAGCAAACCCCCGGCGGATGCCCTGGACAACGGGACAGTTCCCGACGTCGCGGACCTGGCAGGGACGGTGGACGCCACCGGTAAGGCAACCTACACATGGACCAATCCGCAGCCGAAGTCGGGTGACGCCTACAAGTGGCGGGTCTACGCGTTGGGCAGCAACGGCGAGTACCAGTCCACTGCCGAGCCAACCGCCCAGATTGCGTTGAATCCGACGGAACCCACCTGTGTCCAGGTGATGATCGTCAGGAGCGACGGCGCGTCCTCACCTTTGGAAGAAGACTCGATCGCCTGCATCCGCAAGTGAGGGCAGAGCAGACCGGAATCGTTAGCGAACACGGGCACTGCCCGACGAGGAGGCACGGAAAATGGGGGATCTAGCAATAGATTTCTGTGGTGAATGGTACGAACCCTCCGATGAGGAAATCTTCAACATCGGCCGCGAAGGCGACCTTGAAGTGGACGACAACCCATACCTTCACCGCCAGTTCCTGCAGGTGGCCCGCTACGACGGGATCTGGTGGCTGAGCAACGTGGGTGGGATGCTGTCCGCCACGGTCGCCGACGGGTCCGGTGGGATGCAGGCCTGGCTGTCGCCGGGTGCGCGCATCCCGCTGGTGTTCAGCCACACGAACGTCATCTTCACTGCCGGGCCCACCACGTATGAGTTCGCCGTCCACCTCAAGACGCCGTCCTTCCGCCAGGAACCACGCGAGGATGACAGCAACGGCGACACCACCATCGGCCCCGTGGTCTTCACCGACTCCCAGAGGGCCCTCATCGTGGCTCTGGCCGAACCCATGCTGCGGCGGGACGGGACCGGGTTCAGCGCCATCCCGTCCTCCGCTGCAGCTGCCAAGACCCTGGGCTGGGCACTCACCCGGTTCAACCGGAAACTCGATAACGTCTGCGACAAACTCGACCGCGTGGGCGTGGTGGGTTTGCGCGGCGGCGGTGGGAAACTGGCCACCAACCGGCGAGCGAGGCTCGTCGAACACGCCGTCACGTCCCACCTGGTCACCCCCGATGATTTGTACTTACTGGAAAAGATGAGGGGCGTGGACGAAGGATGAGGATCCGGCTGACACTCCGCCGGGACCCGGCGGAAACCAAGAACCTGGCCGTCACCGTTGACGGCCTGGCCACAGTGGCGGATATCGCCACCCAGCTTTGGGCCGCGGACCCCGACCGGAAAGGATCGCCGGCGCCGGAGAACCTTTCGCTTCGCATCGACGAGGCCTTTGTGGGCGGCGGCATGCGCGGCAGCGTCCTGACCCGCACGGACAACCTCCTGGAGTCGGGCCTGCGCCCGGGCTCCGTGGTGTCACTGACCGAGGTCAGCGAACTTTTCAACGCACCCGGTGCCAACCGCGGACCCGCGGCAGCCACCCTGCGGATCCTTTCCGGGCCCGACGTCGGCCAGGAATTTTCGCTGCCCTCCGGCACCAGCTACATCGGCCGGGACCGGGACGTGGACATCCGGCTCTTGGACCCGCTGAGCTCCAAACGCCACGCCCGCATCACCGTGGGCGAGAGCGTCGAGATAGTGGATACGAACTCTGCCAACGGCCTCCTGATGGACGGCCTGCCGGTCACCCGGGCCACCCTGAACTCCTCGGACACGGTGACACTGGGGGAGACCACCATCACGGTGGTGCCGCTGGGACGCAACCAGGCGGCAGCGCCGACGTCGCCCCTTGTCGATTTCAACCGCTCCCCGCGGGTGGTTCCCCGCTTTGAGGCCCCCAAGCGCGTGCCACCGGCCGGACCCAAACGTCCCGACCACCAGCCGTTCCCGTACATCATGCTGATGGCGCCGCTGCTGATGGGCGGCATCATGTTCGCGGTCACGCGGAACATACTGTCGGTGGTGTTCATGATGATGATGCCGCTGTTCATTGTGGGTCACTACGTGGACCACAAGATGCAGACCAGGCGCCAGCAAAAGGAACAGCTTAAGCAGTTCCGGGAGTCCATGGCTGCGTTCCGGCAGGACATCACCGAACTGCAGCACGTGGAACGTGCGGTCCGCCTGCAGGAAGCGCCGTCGGTCAGCGACACCGTGGATTCCATCTACAAACTCGGTCCGCTGCTGTGGACCCACCGCCCCGAGCACACCGGTTTTCTGGGCCTGCGGTTTGGGCTCGGCACCGGTACATCACGCATCCTGTTCGAGGAACCCAACAGCAACGACACCGAAGCTGAATTCATGCGCGAGATCCAGGACTGCCTGAAGCAGTTCAGGGACATCGAGGGTGTCCCGGTGGTCTCCCAGTTGCGCACGGCCGGGTCCTTCGGCGTGGCCGGAGCCCGGGGCCTGGTGGACGACGTCGCCCGCGGCATGGTCCTGCAGTTTGTGGGGCTGCATTCGCCGGCGGAGGCCGTGGTGACAGCCATTACGTCGGCGCAGTCCCGGCCGCGCTGGGACTGGCTGCAGTGGCTGCCCCACGTAGGCTCCGGCCACAGCCCCCTCAACGGCGACCACCTGGCCGCCGGTTCAGCAAGCGGTTCCTCCCTGGTGGCCAGGCTCGAAGACCTACTCGACGCGCGGGAAGCCATGGCCAAGCGCTCCGCACCGGAACACCGGGGATCCGTGGACCCGGCCAAGGACGAGATCCCGGCTCCGGTGCTGCCGGCTGTCCTGGTCATCGTCGAGGACGATGCGCCCGTGGACCGGGGCAGGCTGACCCGACTCGCCGAGCGCGGGCCGGATTCCGGCGTCCACGTGATGTGGGTGGCCACCGACATCCAGGCACTTCCGGCTGCCTGCCGGGACTTTATGGTGGTGGACGGCGAAAACGGCACCACCATCGGGCAGGTGCGGCTGGGACGGCACACGTACCCCGTGAGCTGCGAAAGCCTCGACGCCGAACTGGCCGCACAGCTGGCCCGGATGCTGGCGCCCGTGGTGGACGTTGGCAAGCCGGTCAGCGACGACTCCGACCTGCCGCGTGCGGTGTCCTACGCCACCCTGATCGGCAAGGACTTCCTGGATAACCCGCAGGCCGTGGCGGAGCGCTGGGTCGAGAACAATTCCGTCCATGCCTCCGCGGTCCCCAACCGGAAGGACAACGGAACCCTCCGCGCGCTGGTGGGCTCCAAGGGCCTTGAGCCGCTCTACCTGGACCTGAAGAACGAGGGCCCGCACGCGCTGGTCGGTGGCACCACCGGCGCCGGTAAATCAGAGTTCCTGCAGTCCTGGGTCATGGGCATGGCTGCCGCTTACAGCCCGGACCGCGTGAGCTTCCTGTTTGTGGACTACAAGGGCGGGGCGGCGTTTGCCGATTGTCTCAGCCTGCCCCACACCGTGGGCCTGGTCACGGACCTGTCCCAGCACCTGGTCCGGCGCGCCCTGACATCCCTCCGTGCGGAGCTGCACTACCGCGAGCACCTGCTGAACCGCAAGAAGGCCAAGGACCTGCTGGGGCTCCAGCGCGAGGCCGACCCGGAGGCGCCGCCGTACCTGATCATCGTTGTGGACGAATTCGCGGCGCTGGCCACCGAGGTCCCCGAATTTGTGGACGGCGTAGTGGATGTTGCTGCCCGCGGCCGGTCCCTGGGCCTGCACCTGATCCTGGCCACGCAGCGTCCCGCCGGCGTCATCAAGGACAGCCTGCGCGCCAACACCAACCTGCGGGTTGCCTTGCGCATGGCGGACGAGGACGATGCCACCGACATCCTTGGCGTGCCTGATGCGGCGTACTTCGACCCGTCCATCCCGGGCCGCGGCGCCGCCAAGACCGGGCCCGGGCGAATCCAGGGCTTCCAGACCGGATATGCCGGCGGCTGGACGACGGAAAAGCCCCAGCGTCCGCAGATCGACATTGTGGAGATGGCCTTCGGATCAGGGCCCAGCTGGGAGGCCCCGGCCCCGGAAAAGCCCGTCAAGGAAGCTCCGGCCGGCCCCAACGACATCGCCAGGATGACCACCAACATCGTCAGGGCCGCGGAGTCGCTGGCCATCCGGCCGCCGCGCAAACCGTGGCTGGACGAACTTGCCAAGACGTATGACTTTTCCAAGCTCCCGAACCCCCGGACGGACGAACGGCTGCTGCTGGGCGTGGCGGATGATCCTGCCCGCCAGGAACAGCCCACCGTGTTCTACGAGCCGGACCAGGACGGCAACATGGCCATCTACGGCACGGGCGGCTCCGGAAAGTCCGCTGCCCTGCGCGGCATCGCGATTGCCGCCGCCGTCACGCCCCGCGGCGGGCCCGTGCACATCTACGGGATAGATTGCGGCTCGTCCGGGTTGAAGATGCTCGAAGAGCTCCCGCACGTCGGCGAGATCATCAACGGTGACGACGTCGAACGCGTCGGCCGATTGCTCCGCCTGCTTCGGGATATCGCGGACGAGAGGTCCGCCCGGTTCGCCGAGGTCAGGGCGTCCACCATCGTCGAATACCGGACGCTGGCCAACCGCCCGGACGAGAAGCGGATCTTCGTGCTGCTGGACGGCATGTCGGCGTTCCGTGAGACGTACGAATTCAGCCGCCTGTCCGCGCTCTGGGATATCTTCCTGCAGCTGGCCACCGACGGCCGTCCCCTGGGGATCCACCTCGTGGTCACCGGTGACCGGCCCAACTCCGTACCGGCGTCGTTGCTGGCTTCCATCCAGCGCCGGCTGGTGCTGCGTCTGACTTCCGAGGACGACTACATGTCCATGGACGTGGCCAAGGATGTCCTCACCAGCTCCTCACCGCCGGGCCGCGGCATGCTGGGCGGCTACGAGGTCCAGCTGGCCGTCCTCGGCGGCAACTCCAACCTGGCGCTGCAGGCCCGCGAAGTCCACAAGCTCAGCCAGGCGATGCTGCGCCAGGGGCTGGAATCGGCACCAAGAATCCAGCGGCTTCCCGAACAGGTGGATCTGGGTGTGCTGCCTGCCGGCAGCTCGGACCTTCCCGTCATCGGCGTCGACGACGAAACCCTGCAGCCGGCCGAGATCATGGCCCAGGGACCGCTGCTACTGGCGGGTCCGCCAGGGGCGGGCAGGACAGTGGCGCTGGTAACCCTGGCGTACGCGCTGCGCCGGTCCAATCCGGACACGGAGCTGGTGTACATCGGCTCGCGCCGGTCCGCCGTAGCGTCGCTGCCGCTCTGGAACCGTTCGGTGGTGGGTGCCGATGACCTGTCTGACGTCATCGAGGATCTCACGGAGCACTCCTCCGGGAACCCCGGGAAGCTGGCGATCTTCATCGAAGGCCTGACCGAGTTCACGGATACCGTTGCGGAATCGGGCGTGTCGCAGCTCGTGACGGCGTCCATCAAGGCCGACCAATGGGTCATCGGGGAATCGGAAACGTCAACCTGGTCCTCCGCCTGGTCCCTGGCCCAGCCCTTCAAATCCGGACGTCGGGGCCTGCTCATCAATCCGGGCGACATCGAAGGGGACAGCCTCCTCAACACGTCGCTGGGCCGGGTCAGCCCGGAGTTCATACCCGGCCGCGGCTACATCGTGGGACGCGGCAAGGCACGCAAACTGCAGATTGCCCTGCCGCCGGAAAACAGGGGCTGAGCCGTTGCCTTCCACAGGCCCGTAAATCCACTGGATTTGAGGGTCCGTGGCGCGTTGTAGGAGACTCCCGGAAACACTGTTTCGCCGGCCCTGCAGCCTTGGCTGTGTCGTCCCTGCTCAGTAGAAGCCGGGCACGACGGCAGTCACCCCGGCGACGTAACGGCTTGGATGCTTCTATATTCGTCAAGCTTTGGCGGGCGTGGAGGGTTGCCGGTCCCGGTGCTCAGACAAATACCGAGTTGGCAGCGCTGGGTCAGTTACATCTTCATTCCGTCATCAGGCCAACGAGAAAGACGCTACGGCCTGCCACACAAAGCGTCGGTGACGGGAAATAGAGACGCTGATTAGATTGCGACGTAAGGAACGCTCTGAATCCGGGCGGATCAGCCAGCGTGGCCGGCTCGGTAAGCTTTGAGAGCATCGTCTCTGATCCAAATTCTGGTCAAGAAGACGTCCAGAACGACTGACACCACGACGGCGATCCAGCCGATCCACGTAGGGGCGAGGCCCGCAAATTCCAATGCCATGACTGCAAGGATCACGGCACCAGAGGCGTAGTTGTAGATGCGCCGCCCGGAAGTGGCGCCCAGCGCTTCTTGCCGCTCCCGAATGTAGTTCAGCATTTAGTCCCTTCAGGGGACGCACGGGGTAAAGTCCGCCGGAAACCGGGGAACATCTTTGACAACAAGATCGGCAATATCATTACCGTGACGAAGGGGTAGACAGCGAAAATTACCTATGACAAAGAAGCAGACGCCGCATACGTCCAACTCGTCGATGAAATCATTGATGGTGAGGCATCGACGCAGTTACATTCGATAGAGACCCCCGGGCAGAAAGGCGAAATCATTATTGACTTTGATGCCGAAGGGTACATCCTGGGCCTGGAGATTCTAGGGGCGAAGGATGTGTTGCGCGAGGAAATTCTCGCCCTGGCCCAACGTCCATAGCAGGCATGGGGGGGCAGCGTGGACGTGCTGCCCCTATCCATTTTCGTCCATTCAGCCATGGCTATATGTCATCTTCACAACTTTCTCCGTACTGGCATATTGTGCTGAATCTTCTTGCATGGAGCCTTGTTGGCGCCTGGATCGGGCGCACTGGGCCACCCGGGTCAAGTCAAAAACATTGTTCCGGGTCATCTCGGTTCTACTTGTCCTGACTGCGGTGCTGCTGTTCGTCACCCACTTCTTCGCGATTGATCCCTTGATGATTGACCCGGTTCCGCGTGCGTTACTTGGGGTCGCTGCCGGTGCCCTCATCGGTGTTGTCGCTGCTCTGATGGGCGTGGCCGGTGGTGAGTTACTGATCCCGACGATCGTGCTGCTCTATGGCACCGACATCAAGATCCCCGGCAGCCTGCCGCTGGCATCAATCGCGGGAACTGTGCCCGGCGGACTGCTCCTGGCAGCCAGGTAAAGACTTACAGACATGGGAAACGTGGCCGCGGTTTGGTCAGTCGGCCTTGGTACTGTGGGCAGTCCCGCCGGTCCCCCCAGTCCGGTGGGACGTGCATTTGCCCGACCCACTTCCTTGGATGTGGGTCGGCCGATGGGTTATGTCGGGGGCCGGTGCGGCGAGCCGGTCGGACAATGGGGTTACCGGCAGGTAGTGTAAGTGGGGCGCCAGCGGTGCAGCCGTTCTGGCCCGGATGCCGGGCCGATCATTCATGGACGGCGCAGCTTAGACCGCGATCAGCGGATATTCGTGAACCATCACCGGATATCTGCGCGCCATGGACAGGCCGGGGGACCACGTCGCAAGGGTGCCCTGGTGGGGTCCTTCCCGTCTACGTCCGACTGCTGAAAGAAGCTGCCATGAACGATTCCACCATGCCCGCCAAGAAGAACCGCCGCATCGCCCCGCTGGCGCTCATCGCCGCCGCCGCCGGCGCGGGGCTGCTGTCCCTGACACTGACCGGGACGCTGTCAGGGTTCGCCGCGAGCATCACCAACAGTGCCAACACCGCGGGTTCCGGGACCCTAGTGATGCAGGAACAATCCACTGGCACCACCCCTGTCACCTGCACGTCCAATTCCGGCGCCGGCGGCGTCGGGACGAACACCGCGACGTGCGCGTCGATCAACAAGTTCGGCGGCAGCACGGTTCTGGTGCCCGGCAACATGGTCAGCACCGACATCACGATCAAAAACATCGGCACGGCCAACGCCGGCACCTTCACCCTGACCCCCGGCGCGGCCTGTGCCCAGTCCAATAACGGCGCCGTCAACGGCTCCGCGACGGACCTGTGCGCGAAACTCAAGGTCGTCATCACCGCCGGCGGCACGTCCATCTTCAACGGCACCGCCGCCACCCTCGCCGGGGCGCCCGCGATCAGCATCACCCCGGCCCCGGCCGCCGGCGTGAGCGTCCCGGTCAACATCAAGGTCACCCTCGACGCGGCGGCGGACAACACCTACCAGGGCCTGGCCGCCTCGCTGCCGCTCACCTGGGCGTTCGCCAGCTAAGAAACATACCGTGCGGTGCCGTGCCGGAAGACCTGATGCCGGCACAGGCACCGCACCTCGTCCCCGCACGGAAAGGTAATTCCATGGCGACTCCCGCAGGGCTACGGGTCCGCGGCATTGCCCTGCCCGCCGCCGCCGTGCTGGCAGCGGGGCTCGTGATCGTGGCGTTCCTGTTCTTTCTGGCCGGGTGGCGCTGGTTCGTAGTCTCCACCCCCTCCATGGGCCAGAGCGCGCCCGTCGGGTCCCTGATCCTGTCCGAACCCGTGCCCGCGTCCGGGCTGCACCTCGGGAACGTCATCACCTTCACCCCGCCCGGCCGGCCCGGAACGGTCTACACCCACCGCATCACCGGGACCGACAAAACCGGGGGAATCACCACCCGCGGTGACATCAACGGAACCAACGACCCCTGGGCCCTGACACCGCAGAACATCCTCGGCCGGGCGATCCTCCTGCCCGGCTGGGGCTGGCTGGTCAAGTCCGTGCCCCTGCTGCTGGCCGGAGGCCTGATCCTGTGGGCGGTGACCACGTACTGGATCCGCGGCCGGTGGCAACGGCCCGTCCGGCTCTTCGGGGCCTGCGCCGTCGTTTCCCTCACAGTCATCCTGCTCCGTCCCTTCATCGGGATCACCCTGCTGGAGGTCACCACGGACGAATCGGGAACCCGGGCCAGGGTCGCCTCCACCGGGCTGCTGCCCATCACCGTCCGGGCCGGGCACGGCAGCACCGCAGAGCTGGCCAGCGGCCAGGTCAGCGAACTCACCGCCAACGACGGCGAGGGCTACTACCACCTCTCCTCCTCCGCCGATCTGCCCTGGTGGGGCTGGATCATCACCGCCCTGGTGTGCCTGCTGCCCGTCTTCTGGGTCCTCGGCCGGGGCCTGCGCTCCGGCGGTCCCCAGGAAACACCTGACCGGGTGCCCGGATGACCACGGAACCGGGCGGACCCCTGCTCCGCCGGACCCTTCCGGCCGCTGCCCTGGCCCTGGCCCTGGTGATCGGCTTGGCCGCGCTGACCATCCCCTCGACTACCGGCGGGTATCTGGCACGGATCACGAACAGCACGAACACCTCGGGCACGGCCCCCTACTTCACCTGTCAGGGCGCCATGGCAGCGGACAAGGCCTCCGCGATCTTCGCCTACCGGCTCGCCGAACCCTCCGGGGCCGCCGTGGCGGCGGACTTCTCCGGCAAAAACAACCCCGGCACCTACCGCGGCACCATGAGCTCCGACACCACCTCAGCGAACCGGCCCTGCACACCCCGGGACTCCGGCGGATCCTACGCCCTGACCGGCACGTCAACGTATGTTTCGGCAGGAAGTTCCACCGCCCGGGCCTCCACGAACACCTTCACCCTCGAGGTCTGGTTCAGGACAAGCACCGCAGGCGGGCGGCTGATCGGCTGGGGCAACACCGCCACCGGGACCTCCACCGCCTACGACCGGCACATCTTCATGAACAACGCCGGCCAGCTCGTCTTCGGGCTCTACCCCGGCACCGTGAAGGTCATCACCACCCCCGCCAGCTACAACGACGGGGCACCCCACCACGTCGCCGCGACCCTGTCCACCGCGGGGATGAAACTCTATGTCGACGGCCAGCTCGCCGCGCAGGACCCCGCCACCACCACCAGCGAAGCGTTCAGCGGGTTCTGGCGCATCGGCTACAACAACCTCGCCGGCTGGGGCCCCAACGAACCCACCAGCCATGCCTTCACCGGCAGGATGAGGTACGCCGCCGCCTATACCACCGCGCTCACCCCGGCCCAGATCACGGCCCATTACACCGCCGGACGGCCCTGAGGCCGGTACCGGTTCAAGGGTGTCGCCGCCGGCGGTTGCCCTAGCTGAGTGATCGGCCCGGCCCTGACGCCCTCGGTATACCGGCGGGCTGAAGAGATCGGCTCCCCTAGATGCCGGCTGATGAGCTTCCGCAGCGGACCGGTCAGTTCGTCCCGCACCACCAACCGCGTCTTTCCATGCCCGCAGCCCCGCAGCCCCGCAGCCCCGCAGCCCCGCAGCCCCGCAGCCCCGCCGACCACGGCATGACCTGGCCACCGGCCCGGGCCACGGTCACCCGGGCGTGCCGGCCCCGTCCGGATCCCGCTTCCCCCGGGACCCTCCCGAGCCCGCCACCCGGGCAGACCACGCACGCTGATCCCCGGGTGCCGCCAGCAGACGGGGCGGCACCCCGGGCGAGAGAATGAAATGTCCCGCCGGCGTGGACCGGCAGACCGGCCACTGACAGGAGCGCCATCATGGGTTTGGGTGACAGGATCAGGCACGCCGCCGAGAAAGCCGGCGGCAAGGGCAAGGAAGCCGCAGGTACGGCCCCCGGCGACGAAAGCCTCAAATCCGCAGGCAAGACCGACCAGACGAAGGCAGGCCTGAAGCAGGCCGGGGAAAAAACGAGAGACGCCTTCAAGGAACACTGACCCGAAACCCGGGACCAGGAGCCTCGTCAGCCCCGACCCTGGAAACGGCCCCCGTCCGGCAGCTGAGCCCGGGCCGCACCGCGACGGGCAACCGAAAGTCAGGACGCAGACCGCACGTCAGAGGCCCGGGAATCGCCGACATCGGCCCGATGATTGAATTTGAAGGGCAACGGCCCGTATGGGACGTGGAACTCTTTCAGTGAGACGGTTCGGATGGGTCGCGGTACACACGGTTCCGTCCGGGCAGAACCACCGCCGACAACTCTGGCTGTTGCCTGTCCTTCCCTGATCCGCTGGCGTACCCTGAGCTCACACCGGATACCGGCCCGATGCCGCGCCCCGTCGATTTGACCTCACAGAGGAAGGCAGCATTGATTGAGATGAATATCAAGGACCAGTGGGACCGGCTCGATCCCGCCACACAGAAGTGGCTCACCGACAACCCGGGATGCCTGATCCTGCCGCGCACCATCACAGCAACCATCTGCAGGGAGACCCGCGGAACCGATGACGGTGACCAGCACGGCGAGACGGTGCTCTCCCAGGAAGACCGCGACTTCATCCAAGCCAAGGCCAACGAAATCCGCACCGGCCCCCAGGAATACCGGTTCTTTGACGCAACACAGCCTTAAGCAGAGTGGCACCATCCCCGCACCGCCGGCTCAGGGCAGTGCGGGCAAAAGATGGCTGATGCCGGCTCAGCGGCGGCCTTCGCAGCTGCTGCATATGTCCGGGCCCTATGGCAAGGGGCTTCCACTCACGCAGGCCCCGGAGGTGTTCGGACGCAGCCTGCGAGCCTGCGCGACGCGGTCATGCTGATCTCTACTTTCGGTAGACCCTCATTTTATGGGGCCCACTGTCCGAAATCTCCGAGGCAGCTCAGTCGTACTTGCTGTCAGGCGACGTTCATGTCCTGTCCAATGCCGCGGACGTGGAGCAGCCGGCCCCTGCTACGTACAGGGGGCCCATGGGGAGTGGTGCATGGGCAGCGGTGCCCATCGACAGTGTTTTGGGGCCGGGATAGGTTCTAGGTAATGGATCTTCCGGATGAGCCGGGGGCCGCTGGGGATGCCGATCT
>NZ_JBVAYW010000023.1:0-57879 GCF_055412845.1 Pseudarthrobacter adonitolis
CCTGCATCCCGGCCCAAAACACCTGCAGCAAATCCGGTCTTACGTAGATCGAATACCTCGCCATAACAACACCCATCCGCTAAGTGTTGCAATCACCGCAAGAACCCAAGGTTCCCCAAACGGGACCACGGAACCGGCCAGCACAAGCTGCGTCCCATTCTGTTCAACAGACGCAAAGGAGATTGGCGGACTTAATTCGGCGGCATGGAAGGCGCCGAGAGCCAGGCCGTAACCAACGGTCCTCCCCGAACCCGCAGGAAATCAAGGTTTTCAGGACACAGAACGACGGAGTGTGCTGACGACTTCGGAAATTCCGTGCGGTCCACTGTTGAAGAAATGGTCTGTGTAGTCGACTTCGGACATCTGTGCACTCGTCTTCGGAAAATGACACACTTCGCGGCAATCGCGGCCGAAAACACTGCCGCAAAATGTCATCTCGCCGGATGGGTTTCCTCCGGGCGGTTCTGCCCGGGATTAAGCCGCGGAGCCAACTGGGGCCGGAGCCACGCCTTGATCAGGTTCTCCCAGCGCTCGGGATCGACATTCCATTCCTTGGTGTGCCTGGCGTGATTGAACGTTTCGAACGTGACCATGTCCGGATTTCGCTCAGCCAGAAGGGCGGAGGGTTCATAGGGAACGTACTCGTCATCGACGCTGTGGATGATCAGGGTGGGCGTCCGGACTTCCACGGCGCGCGCCACCCAGTCCATGGCCTTGAGGTCCACGGGTGCGGCCAGGCCGGTGAGCCTGCGGCCTACGGGGTGGCCCAGCATCAGCTGCCCGTAGCGGCCCACGAGGGACGGAATGCGGTTGATCTGCGCATGGTGGGCCAGCACATTGACCCAGTTGATGACGGGCGCGTCCAGGACCACGGCCCGGATCAGGTGACGGTGAGGCGAGAGATCGGCCGTCTGCAGGCAGATGGCGCCGCCCATGGACCAGCCGAAGAGAACAATTTCCTCGGCCCCGTTGGCCAGAGCGAACTCGATGGCGGCCTCCACGTCATGCCATTCCGTAGATCCCAAACCGTACCGGCCATCCTCGGCCGAAGGCGCCAACCCGTCGTTCCGGTACGAGACAAGCAGGCTGGTGAGCCCCAGTTCCAGGGCGGGGCCTACCGCCCGAAGGGCCTCCTGGCGGGTAGCCCCGCGTCCGTGAACCATGACTGCCCAGGTCCGGGCCGTGCCGCCGGACCGGACCAGCCACGCCGGTGCTGAGCCGCCGTCGACGTCGATCAGCACGTCCTCGGCCGCAAAGCCGGCGGTGGCCGGATCCGGGTAGAGCGCACCGCTCCACCATCCGCGGCGGGCCGTATCGAGATCGCCGGCATAGACGGCTTCCACGTCGCGCAGGACCGTGCCGTCCGCCGGCGAATAGGACACGATCCGCCCGATCCGGGCGTGCCCCTTCCCTCCGTCGAAAAACAACCCGTAGACACCGTCCACTGTGGTCTCCGGAGTGGCTGTCAGGATGACCTGCCGGCCGCCGCCTTCCCGGAGCACGGCCAGGACTTCCTGGTCCGCCGTCCGCTGCCGGACCGGGGTGATGACACGCCTGGCAAAGTACAACGCCAGTGCGGAGGACCCTGTCGCCAGCAGAGCGGCAAGAGCCCCGCCGCCAATGACGCCGCAGAGCGCCCATTTGGCGCGCAGCGACATACGGCCGTCGGCCTGGATCGGAACTGCCGCCGTCAACGTGGGGGTGCGCGTGGAAGGTGCCATGGAACCATTCTTACTGGCGCAGAGGGGTTGACCATATTCCGTCCGGCACGTGGCGCCGGAATTCTGCCGGCCCCGAGGACGCCGCGCGCATGACACCGCAACCACCGTGCGGTCCAAATGGATGCAGGCGCCGGTGCGCACGACTAGGCTGATGCCATGAGCGATCCAATCGTCATTCTGACCGAAGAACCCCTGGGCGCGGACGACCGCGTTAACATAGAACGCCTGGTGGACGGGCAGGACACGCCCCTTGTCCTGCTGGTTCCGGGGAACACTGAACGGCATCTGCTGGTGGATTTTCTTGAGAATCTCTCCCTGCTGGACGTTGTTAAGGCGTTCCGCGAACTGACCGCCCATGCTCCGGACCCCTCCGCTGAACGGGCCGAGGCTTCAGAGACGCTGGCCGTCTCGCTGGCTGCCCTGGAGGGGCTGGGCGCAGGAGTCACGGGCGAGGTAGTGGACGGTGGCGCCGTCAAAGGCCTTGTGGCCAAGGTCAAGGAGCTTGGCGCAGCCCAGGCGGTAGTGATCACCCGTCCTCACGCAGTTGCGGATACGTTCCACACGGACTGGGCCAACAAAGCCCAGGACCAGCTGGGGCTCCCGGTGCTCCACCTGTACGCCGGTTCGGGATTTATCGGCGACTCCTGATCGTTGAGTTGACTATGAGCATCTTCGGAAAGAGTATTTTCAACAACAAGGCCACGGATTCCGTCCCGGATCCGGCCGCCGACGCCGCCGCAGGGGAACCCGCATACCGAAAATCGGATGCCGAGTGGCGGCAGGAACTCACGCCGGAGGAGTATCACGTGCTGCGCCAGGCGGGTACGGAGCGCCCCTTCACCGGCGAGTATGTGGACACCCATACGGAGGGTGTCTACCAATGCCGTGCCTGTGGAACCGAGCTCTTCAGGAGCAACGAAAAATTCGACTCGCATTGTGGCTGGCCCTCCTTCTGGGCACCGCTCGCCGAAGGCACCGTCCGTTACATCCACGACCGGACGCTCGGCATGAAGCGGGTGGAGGTGCGGTGCGCGCACTGTGACTCACACCTGGGCCATGTGTTCGAAGGTGAAGGCTACGGCACGCCCACGGACCAGCGCTTTTGCATAAATTCAGTGTCCCTGAAGCTGGTGCCGCGCGGTACCGCCGAGGAAGAATCCACGGAGTCCTGAGTCCGCCAGACATGGTTTCGCCTACATCTGACGGAGCCCCGAGGCGCCTCGAGGCTGAGAGTATCTTATGCTCAGGCTCGATTTGAGTTAGGGACTCTAGTTGCTTGCTACGCTCGCCGTAGATGCCCCAAGCAAATGAGAAAGGCAGTCGCACCATGACCGTCACCGTGACCGGCGCCCCCACAAGGATCACCACCGAAAATCCCGCCTGGCTCCGCCTCAGGAGTGCCGTCGAATCCCTGCAGGAGCTGCAGATCCAGGACGGCTCTATACCTGACGCCGGCCACCACGCAAACGCCACGCTCGAGGTTGGCTCGATCACGGAGTCGCTCACCGAACTGGCACCGCTGTTCCCGCACGACGCGGCCTACCTTGACGCCGTCGTCGCTGATTTCCAGGCGTGGGCCAAGGCGGGTTTCGGCGTCCCGGATTTCCTCGCATCCCTGCTGGCGTTCCAACCCCAGCTGCAGCGCCAGGATGGCCGGCAGCATGTAGTCGTCTTCCCCATGTACACCCAGAACGGAAGCAGCAGCCGGCTCGTGGAAGCTGTGCTGATCGAGGTCATCTGGCCCGATTTTGTGGCCGACCTTGAGGCCGGGGACTATTCCAACAAGCTCTTTGTGCCCATCCGGTTCCTGGACTTCACCCGCGGCTATAACACAAACTCGGCGGTGCTGTTCCCCGAAACCGTGGCCGTTCGGGAAACACCCACCTTCACCTGGGGCGCCATCTTTGCGGACCGTGAAGCTGCCCGGTTCCGCAGGGTCCTGCGCGCGGCTGCGGACATCACCTCACTGGACCTGCCCGCGGGCGCCGCGGAACTCCTGGCCGACCAGGAACTGACCGAGGCGACGTTTGTGATGTGGGACCTGATCCATGACCGGACCCATATGCGCGGCGACCTACCGTTTGACCCCTTTATGATCAAGCAGCGGATGCCCTACTTCCTGTATTCGCTTGAGGAACTGCGCTGCGACCTCACAGCATTCCGGGAATCCGTCCGGATTGAACAGGACGACGACGCCGGGCCGGAAGCACGCCTGCACGCGAAACTGGTGCAGTACGCCATCATCTTCGACCGGATCTTCCGCTTTGCGATCACCGGCAACCGGGTGCGCAACTACGACGGCCTCGGCGGACAGTTGCTCTTCGCCTGGCTGCACCAGCACCACGTCCTGCACTGGACCGACAGCCGGCTCAGCATCGACTGGGACCAGGTGGCGGACGCGGTGATCGCCCTCGGCGCCTCGATCGACGAGCTTTACTGGCGCTCCATTGACCGGCCGAAGATGGCACATTGGCTTGCCGCGTACCAGCTGATCTCCGCCACGGTCACGCCCAGCCCCGCATCAGTCTGGGCCAAGGGCCCCGACGCGCTTCCCGTTGCCGGTCCGCCCCGCGGCCTCACGGACCAGGTGCTGGACGACGAATTTCCGCTGTCCATGTTCTACGAAGCCCTGGAGAAGAAAATGCGCCCGGTCATCGAATCCACCGCCGGCATCACCGGAGCGTCCGCACTGTGAGCGAACCCGGCGCCCCGCGCGTGGCTCCTGTTCCCGACCATGCCCCCGCGCTGAACGTCCTGGTCACCGGCGGCAGTGGTCCCTCCGGGATCGCTGTGGCCCGGGCGTTGCACCAGGCGGGGTTCCGGGTCTTCACGGTCGGCTCGGACAGCACGCGCATCGAGGGTGCTGCACGGCAGGCGGGCGACGGCGTCACTCCCTTGGTGTGCGATCTTGCGGATCCCGCTGACGTCCAGGCCCTCCGGAAGACCCTGGCGGGCACCGCCGGAGCGATGGACGGCGTCATCCACCTCGTGGGCGGCTGGCGCGGCGCGACAGGCATCACGGACCAAAGCGACGCCGACTGGGACTTCCTGGAGCGCGGCACCGTCACGACGCTCAGGAATATCTCCCGAGTCTTTTACGCCGACCTGGCCGCCGCCGGAACCGGAAGGTTTGCCATGGTGTCCTCCACCGCGGTGGACAAGCCCACGGCAGCGACGGCCAGCTACGTGGCGGCAAAGGCCGCCGCCGAGACCTGGACTCTAGCGATGGCGGAGGGCCTGGCCCGTGGGGCTGCGGATGAGGGCACCGCCTTGCGCGGCGCCGCCGTCGTCCTGGTGGTGAAAGCGCTGGTGGACGCGGAACTCCGGAAGGCGCACCCGGAACGGACCTTCCCCGGCGCCACCGACATCGAGGACCTGGCCGCCGCCGTCGTCGGACTGTTCAGTCGCCCGGCAGCCGAACTGAACGGCCGGCGCCTGCTCCTGACCCCCTGACTGCAAAATCCCAGGACTTGCTGGACCCCTGACCGGCCGGACCCGACCTCCCTAGACTGAGAACGTGAGCAAAGCAATGACAACAACGGTAGATGCCGCCCTGCGGCTTGAAAATCCCGCCGCCCGGCTGCATGACGCGTCCGTCCGCGGTTTCGCCTCGGACAACTACTCCGGTGTGCACCCCGAGGTCCTGGCCGCCCTCGCGGCAGCCAACGAGGGCCACCAGGTGGCCTACGGCGAGGACGACTACACGGCACGGCTGCAGGAGCTGATGGAGGAGCACTTCGGCGCCGGCATCGAATGTTTCCCGGTGTTCAACGGCACGGGGGCCAACGTGCTGTCGCTGCAGTCGCTGCTCCCGCGCTGGGGTGCTGTGGTGTGCGCTTCGACGGCGCACATCAACATGGACGAAAACGGCGCCCCGGAACGGATCGGCGGGATCAAACTCCTGCATGTGCCCACCCCCGACGGCAAGCTGACGCCGGAGCTGATTGACCGCGAGGCGTGGGGCTGGGGCGATGAACACCGCGCACAGCCGCTGGCAGTGTCCATCACCCAGACCACCGAGCTTGGCACGTGCTACACCCCGGATGAGGTCCGGGCCATCGCGGATCATGCCCACGCCAAGGGCATGAAACTCCACATGGACGGCGCGCGGCTGGCCAACGCCGCCGCCCACCTGAAGGTGCCGCTGCGGGCTTTCACGCGCGACGCCGGGGTGGACATCCTCTCCTTCGGCGGCACCAAGAACGGGCTGCTGTACGGCGAGGTGGTGGTCGCCCTGAACCCCGAAGCGGCCCACGGCCTCGTGTTCCTGCGCAAGATGAACATGCAGCTTGCGTCGAAAATGCGCTTCCTGTCGGCCCAGTTCATCGCCCTGCTGGAAGGCGACCTGTGGCTCCGTTCGGCGTCGCACGCCAACGCCATGGCTGCCCGCCTCCGCGCCGCGGTGGACACGATCGAGGGCGTGGAGCCCACGCAGAAGACGGAGTCCAACGGCGTGTTTGCCGTCCTGCCGGCCGGCATAGCTGACCGCCTGCGGGGGTCGTTCCGGTTCTACGACTGGGATGAAGCCGCCCGCGAGGTCCGCTGGATGTGCTCCTTCGACACCAGCGAGGACGATGTCGACGCGTTTGTGGCCGCGATCCGCCGGGAACTTGCGGCCCACCACGCGGGCAGGGAAGCCGGATAGCATGGACCGGCCGACGGCGAGCCTGCACCGCCCGCCCCTGGCTGTTGCGTAATCTGCGAAGGTGAACGCACTAGCCCAGGTTCCCCCGGAATTTCTCCACGCCTTGGGAACCCTCAGGAATGCCCAATGCCGCAGTGAGCTGCGCCTGGCGGAAATTCCCGCCCCGGCGCGCCTGGCACCGTTCGCCGTGGCGCTCGGGGCCGAGGTCATGGCGCCCGGACCGGGTGGCGGCACCACTCCCGTCCACGGGCCCGCCGCCATGGCCCTGGCCGCTGCGTCCGGCACCGAGGACGACGACGACACCGAGCTGGCCACGGGCCGCTTTATCCTGCTGCACGACCCCGAAGGCTCAGCAGTCTGGGACGGCGAATTCCGGATTGTCACCTACATCCGGGCCCAGCTTGAGCCCGAAATGGGCAACGACGAAATGCTGGGCAACGTTGCCTGGACCTGGCTGGTCGAGGCACTGGAGAATCACAAGGCCCCCTACCGGGCGGCCGGCGGTACCGCCACGCGCGTCCTGTCGGAGAGCTTTGGAACACTTTCTGACCGGCCCGGGTCGATCGATATCGAGCTGCGCGCCTCCTGGACTCCGGCGTCTTCGGACGTCACTGCCCATCTGGAGGCATGGTCAGACATGGTCTGCACGTTCGCCGGTCTCCCCCCTCTGCCCGACGGCGTCGCGGTTCTTCCGCGCCGGCGCCGGAACTAGGACTGCCCCTTGTCGGTAAACTGAAGGCATCATGACCCCTCATATTCCGGAAAACACCACGGCCGGCGCTCCGGCTGCTGATACCACTCCCCACATCACGGTGGAAGGCTTCGACAGCCAAGTCCCCGTAATCATTGACCTCGACGCACCGCGCGACGGCGTGCCGCTGGTTATCGAAACGCAGTCCGGGCTGGAGCGGTGTGCGGCAGCCATCGCCGCCGGAACTGGGCCCGCAGGGGTTGATGCAGAAAGGGCCTCAGGATTCCGGTACGGCCAGCGCGCATTCCTGGTGCAGATCCGGCGCGAAGGCTCCGGTACCTGGCTGATCGATCCTGAACCGTTCGAGAACCTGTCCATCATCAACGATGCGCTTCAGGGGGTGGAATGGATCCTGCATGCAGCCAGCCAGGACCTGCCCTGCCTGCTGGAGCTGGGCATGTGGCCGGACAAGCTCTTTGATACGGAGCTCGCTGCGCGGCTGGCCGGGCTGCCACGCGTTGGCCTGGCTGCCGTCATCGAACAACTGCTCGGTTTTGGCCTGGCGAAGGAACATTCGGCCGCCGACTGGTCCACCCGGCCCCTGCCCGAGCCGTGGCTGCGCTACGCCGCCCTGGACGTGGAAGTCCTGACCGAACTGCGCGAAGAACTCATCGAGCTGCTGCAAGCCGACGGCAAGCTGGACTACGCGGAGCAGGAGTTTGCCGCCATCCTTGGCGCCGGTGTGGCCCCTCCCCGGGTTGACCCCTGGCGCAAGACGTCGGGCCTGCACCAGATCCGTGACCGGCGCCAGCTGGCCGCGGTCCGCGAAATGTGGCTGGAGCGCGATTCCCTGGCACAGAAACGCGATGTGGCACCGGGACGGCTGATTCCTGATTCCGCCCTGGTGTCCGCCGCCAAGGCCATGCCGTCCACCGTTCCCCAACTACTCGGCACCAAGGGCTTCCATGGCCGTGCGGCTCAGCGTGAGGCACCCCGGTGGCTCCGGTGCATCGCCGCTGCCCGCGATCTTGAGGACCTTCCGCCGCTGCACCTGCCTACCAACGCTCCGCCCCCGCCGCGGGTGTGGTCCGATCGTGACCCCGAGGCCGCGGCACGCCTGTCCACCGCCCGCCCACTCCTGCAGGAGAAGGCGGACGAACTGAACCTTCCCGTGGAGAACCTGCTGACGCCGGACTACCTGCGCCGCGTGGCGTGGCGCCCGCCGTCGGACATTACCGAAGAAGCAGTGGCCACTGAGCTGCGCACCCTCGGTGCCCGCGAATGGCAGATCGGCCTGATCGCGCCGCTCATCACTGACGCTTTCCTCAACCCGCAACCGCTGCCGGCCAAGGAAAACAAGGCAACCGCAGCCACCGAGTAAACGCACCTTCACCGAGCCTTGCACACTATGTTACTGACGAGTAACATAGTGTGCACTGCCGTCCCGCCGAGTGCTGCCCTTTGGCCTCCGGACGGCGCCAACGTCTCGATGAGGAGTAAACGTGAGCCACCACGGAAGCAGCGGATCCCCGCGAACTGTCCGCGACGTCGTTTTTGTTGACGGCGTCCGCACACCCTTCGGCCGGGCCGGCGAGAAAGGCATCTACGCCGGAACCCGTGCCGATGACCTGATGGTTAAGTGCATCCGCGAACTTCTGCGCCGCAACCCCACCCTGCCCGCGGCCCGGATCGACGAAGTCGCTGTTGCCGCCACCACCCAGACCGGCGATCAGGGCCTGACTCTCGGCCGCACAGCGGCCCTCCTGGCAGGGCTCCCCCGCACCGTCCCCGGATTCGCCATCGACCGCATGTGCGCCGGCGCCATGACCGCTGTCACCACGACCGCGAGCGGCATCGGTTTCGGCGCCTACGACGTTGTCATCGCCGGCGGTGTGGAGCACATGGGCAACCACCCGATGGGCTCCGGCGCCGATCCGAACCCGCGCTTTATGTCCGAGCGCTTGGTAGACCCCGCCGCCCTGAATATGGGCAACACAGCCGAAAACCTGCATGACCGTTTTCCCGCCATCACCAAGGAACGCACAGACGCCTACGCGGTTGCCTCGCAGGACAAACTCGCAGCCGCCTACGCCCAGGGCCAGATCCAGCCGGACCTCGTTCCGGTCGCTACCCTGAAGCCGGGGCAGGGCTGGACGGTGAACAGCGTTGATGAGCCGCCCCGCCCGGGCACCACACTGGACGACCTGGCGGCCCTGCGGACTCCCTTCCGCGCCCACGGCCGCGTGACGGCAGGCAACGCCGCCGGCCTGAACGACGGCGCCACGGCCGCTGTCCTGGCCTCCTCGGAAGCTGCCGCGGAACTGGGCCTGCCGGTCAAGATGCGGCTGGTCAGCTACGCCTACGCCGGCGTCGAACCGGAGGTCATGGGCATCGGACCCGTGCCCGCCACCGAAAAGGCCCTGAAAAACGCCGGGCTCAGCCTTGAGGACATCGGACTTTTCGAGATCAATGAAGCCTTTGCCGTGCAGGTTCTCAGCTTCCTGGACCACTTTGGTATTTCCGACGACGACCCCCGCGTGAACCGGTACGGCGGCGCCATCGCGGTGGGCCACCCCCTCGCGTCCTCCGGCGTCAGGCTCATGAACCAGCTCGCCCGGCAGTTTGAAGAAGACCCCTCCGTCCGGTACGGGATCACCACCATGTGCATAGGCTTGGGCATGGGCGCCACCGTCATCTGGGAAAACCCGCACCACGCCGATTACAGCGGTGCCGTCGCAGCACCGGCAGTCAACGAAGCAACCACCGAAGGAGCCGCCGCATGAGCGCCGCCGATTTCACCAAGCTTGCCGAGCTCTTCCCCGACGAAACCGTGACCCACTCGTACGTCCAGGACATCAAGCTGCCGGCCAGCCCCGGCCAGCAGAGCCCCGGAGTGTTTGCGCTGATCACCCTGGACAACGGCCTGGACCACTCCAAACCCACCACACTGGGACCCAATACCCTGGTCGAACTGGGCACCGTCCTGGAGGGCCTGAAGGAGCGTGCGGCCCGCGGCGAGATCGTGGGCGTGGGCGTGACCGGCAAGCCGTACTTCCTCGTGGCCGGCGCTGACCTGTCCGCGGTGAAGTCGCTGGAGAACCGCGAGCATGGCCTGTGGATGGCACAGCTCGGGCATGACGTTTATGCCACGCTGGCCAACCTCGGCGTCCCCAGCTTCGCCTTCATCAACGGCGTTGCCCTGGGCGGCGGCCTGGAGATCGCCCTGCAGTCCACATACCGCACGGTGTCCACCGGCGCCGGTGCGCTGGCGCTTCCCGAGGCCTTCATCGGCCTGGTCCCCGGCTGGGGCGGCGTCTACATCATGCCGCGCCTGATCGGACCCGAGAACGCGGTCAAGGTGATGATCGAGAACCCGCTCAGCAACAACCGGACGCTCAACGGGCCGCAGGCCTTCCAGCTCGGCATCGCCGACGCCCTGTTCGAACCGGCAGACTTCCTGGAACAGTCCCTCGCCTGGGCGGCCACTGTCATCACCGGCGAGGTGGTCCCGGCACGGGCCAACGCCGTGGACCCCGCTGATCCCGCCGTTGCCGGGCGTTGGTCCGCAGCGGTCGCCGCCGGCCGGACATTTGTCGAGGCCAAGACCTCCAACGCCTCCCCCGCGCCGGCCAAGGTCCTGGACATCCTCGAAGCCAACCGGACCATGTCCCAGGCCGAATCCGCCGCCCTCGAATGCGAAACCCTCGCCGGCCTGATGCAGACAGACGAGTTCCGCGCCACCGTGTACGCCTTCCTGGACCTGGTCCAGAAGCGTTCCAAGCGGCCCGCCGGCGCCCCGGACCGTAAGCTCGCCCGACCGGTCACCAAGATCGGCGTCGTGGGTGCGGGCCTCATGGCCAGCCAGCTCGCCCTCCTGTTCGCCCGCCAGCTCAAGGTCCCCGTGGTGATGACGGACATCGACCAGGCCCGTGTGGACAAGGGCGTGGGCTACGTCCATGCCGAGGTGGACAAGCTCCTCGGCAAAAAACGGATCAGCCAGGACGCGGCCAACCGCACCAAGGGGCTCGTCACGGGATCGGTCTCCAAGGAAGCCTTCGCGGACGCCGACTTTGTCATTGAGGCCGTCTTCGAAGAGCTGAACGTCAAGAAGCAGGTCTTCGCCGAGGTGGAGGCAATCGTCTCGCCGGACTGCATCCTCGCCACCAACACGTCCTCGCTGTCCGTCACGGCCATGGCCGAAGACCTCGCCCACCCCGAACGGCTGGTGGGCTTCCACTTCTTCAACCCGGTGGCCGTGATGCCGCTGCTCGAAATCGTTCGCGCGCCCAAGACCGACGACGCCGTGCTGGCCACCGCTTTTGAGCTCGCCAAGGGCCTGAAGAAGAGCGCGGTCCTGGTCAAGGATGCGCCGGCCTTTGTGGTCAACAGGATCCTGCTGCGGCTCATGGGCGAAGTGACAGCCGCCTTCGACGAAGGAACCCCTGCCGACGTTGCCGACACCTCGCTGCGTCCCATGGGCCTGCCGATGACGCCGTTCACGCTGGGTGCCATGGTGGGCCTGCCGGTGGCCCAGCATGTCCAGGAGTCCCTGCACGCCGCCTTCGGAGACCGCTTTGCCGTGTCCACGAACCTGCAGAAACTGATCGAGAACGGCGTGAAGTCGCTCTGGGCCCCGGCAGCCGACGGCTCCCAGGAGATCCCCGAGTCCACCCTGTCGCTCATGTCCTTCGGCACGTCGCCGTCCACCGGGGACGACGTGCTGCGCCGTGTCCAGGATGCCCTGGCCGAGGAGATCGGGCTAATGCTGGATCAGGGCGTGGTGGCCGGTCCTGAAGACATCGACCTCTGCATGATCCTGGGCGCGGGCTGGCCGATGTTCCTGGGCGGCATCACGCCGTACCTGGACCGTGTTGGTGCCTCGGAGCGGATCAACGGCAAGCGGTTCCTCGCGCCCGGCGTCGCGTCCGGTGTGACTGGTCAGTCCTCGGCATCAGTCAGTCCGGATTCAGTCAGCCCGGATTCAGCCACCCCGGCATCAGTCCGCGGGTAGCAGGCGGCCGGCGTCGAGGCGCACCAGCCGGTGCGCGATGGATCGTGCGTAGTCCAGGTCGTGGGTGACCAGCACGACGGCGGTGCCCTCCGCCGTCGTGCTGCGTACCACCCGGTCCAGCGCGGCCAGGCCATGGCCGTCGAGGGCAACCGTCGGCTCATCCAGTCCAAGCACTGAGGGACGCCGTGCCAGCACTGTGGCCAGGGCCAGAAGCCGCTGCTGGGACGCGGGCAGTTCGGCCGGGTGCCGTCCGGCAAGGTGCTCAAGGCCAACGGCGGCGAGGGCGTGCTGCACCGCCTGGTCAGCCGCTGGCTGCCCGCGCTTGAGTCCGAAGCGGACTTCCCGTTCCACGGTCCGCTCAAACAGCTGGTCCCTGGGCTGCTGGAAGAGGAGCCCGACGTCACCGGACACCCGTCCCGCCGGCTGTCCGCCGATGTTCCGCCCCTTGACCAGCACGCTGCCTTCAGTTGGTTGGAGCAGGCCGTTGAGGTGCCTCAGCAGCGTGGACTTTCCGGCGCCGTTGGGACCTGTCACCGCCAGAATCTCGCCGGCACTGACGGTCAGGCTCAGTCCGTGCAGTACCGGGTCAGCCGGCGGGCCCGGTTGTGCCCTGAACCAGCCTCTGCGCTGCGTCCGCCGGTACGTGAACGAGACGTCACGCAGCTCCAAGGCGGGCGGACTGTCGACGGCGGATGGATCGCCTGCTTCTGCCGGCGTCCGGAGACCCGTAAGCGGGCGGGGGCAGACCACACCCGCCATTTCCAGCGCCCCGGCAGCCGCGATTTCCGCCGGCGTGCCCGCCGCGGCCATGGAACCCCCGGCAAGCACCAGCCATGTATCGGCGTTGTGCAGGAAGGAATCGGCCCGCTGGCTCAGGATCACGACGGCGGTGCCGTCCTTTACGAGGTTTCGCACCAGAGCAGCGAGGTCCCCGGCTCCTTCCGCGTCAAGTGAGGCGAAGGGCTCGTCCATGACGAGAACTGCGGGGCGCTGAATGACCGCGCAGCCGATGGCCAGTCGGCGCAGCTGACCACCGGAAAGCGTGGCCGGATCCCGGGCCAGCAGCCGGGTCAGGCCGGTCAGCGCTGCTGTGTGCCGGACGGCTCCCGCCATAGTCTCGCGGTCCACCCCCGCGTTTTCCAATCCGAAGGCCAGCTCTTCGGCAACGGTGGCACGGACCGAGGATAAGGCGGACGTGGGGTCTTGGGGCACGAAGCCCACCTGGCGGCCCCAGCTGCCGGGATCGATCCGAGGATCGGCAACTGTCCCCTTAAAACACAGGCGTGTGCCGGCGAGTTCAAGCGAGCCCGTGAGCGTCCCGCCGTCGCCGGGCAGCAACCATCCCCCAAGCAGCCGTCCCACTGTTGATTTTCCGCTGCCGGAACCGCCGAGCACGGCTGTCAGCGATCCCGCGGCGAAGGACAGCTCAAGGCCTGCCAGGACCGGCGACTGCTCGCCGGGGAAGACAAACTTTTCGATAACCGCAGCCAGCGCCGGAGGTGCGCCAACAGCCATCCTCAAACACCCGCCGTCGGCTGCCACAGCCGGGCGGCGACAGCCACAACCGCCGCCAGCAGCAGAACGAGCCGCACCCGGCGCTGAACGGGCGGGTCCGGCACTTCCCGGTAGCTTGTGCGTGGCCCGGCGCTGCCGAAACCGCGGGCCTGCAAGGCTGCCGCGCGCGTGCCAGCCTCCTCCACCAGGAGCAGCACCAGCGGAATGGCCTGCCACCGGAACGCTGCCACCCGTCGGAGAAAGCCGCCGCGGATCACCAGGCCGCGGGATTCCTGGGCCTCCCTGATCCGCGCCAGCCGCGAGCTGATGACCGGCAGCAGCGTCAGCGTGGAGGCCACCACAAACGCGAACCGCGCGTGGACCCGGTGCGTGGACAGGACAGCCACGAGGTCCGGGATGCTGATGGTGAAGGAACAGAGCAGCAGCACGAGCACTGCGGCGGAAAGCTGTGCAGCGCGCGCGGCGGCAAACTGCAGTCCTTCCGCGGTGACGCGCGCCGGTCCCCACTGCGCCAGGACGGTGCTGCCTTCGGGAAAGAACAGTCCGTGCAGTACCAGCAGCGAGAGCACCAGCGGAACCAGGATGACCGCCGCCGCGGGCAGCATCCGGCGCGACACTCCCCCGGCGACCGACAGAACAAACGCCGCGGCGATCACGGCGAAGGACAGTGGCCAGCTGCCAGCCGCCGTCGTAATGACTGCTGTGCTGCCGGCGGCCGACAGCGATGTCAGGGGGTGCAGGCGCATCGGGGGTCGGTCAGGAGTCCTGGCCGGCGGACTTATCGCTGGAGTGGTCTGCGGACTGGCCGGTGGACATTCCTGCCAGCACGCGGTGCCGGCGGACAAACGGGAACTGCAGGCGGGTACGGCGCGGCAGGGCATACACCAGGACGGCCACGAGCGTGAAGACAATCGCCTTGTCCATGGGGTCCGAGATCAGGGCCTGCTTGGTAATGGCGGCCAGCAGGCTGTCGCCCATGGAGCGGAAGGCGCTGACGATGGCGCCGGTGGCCAGGCCTGAGGTGCCGCCGAAGACGAACGCGGCAACGGGAGCGGAGACCACGCCACCGATGATGCCGGTCAGGAAGCCCGCCACCGGTGCCAGATAGAAGCGACGGAACAGACCGTACCGCGCGGCGACGCCGGCCAGGCAGCCGATCAGGGCCGCGCCGGCAGCGAAGGGCAGGACGGTCGGGTTGAAGAAGGACCAGACGATGCTGCTGAGGGCACCGGTGGCCGCCCCCGCCGCGGGTCCGGCCAGGACGGCGATCAGGACGGTGCCGATGGCGTCAAGGTAGAACGGGACCAAGGTGCTGCCCACGAACTGGCCGAGGACAATGTTCAGCACCAGCGCCACAGGAATCAGCACCAGCGTGGAGACGGGCAGCGTGGGCAGGACGCCGATGATCAAAAGCACGGCGCCCACAAGGAAACCGGAGAGTGCGATCAGGGCCGAGGCGCTGCCGGGGCCACCGGTGATGTCCGCGGGCTGGTTCAGCACCAGGTAGATGTACGTGCCGGCAATGGCCAGGGCACCAAGGATTTCGAGCAGGCGGCGGTTCCGGGCGGTGGCCGGCGTGTGTGGCGGCAGTGTGAGGGAGGGCGATGACATGGCGTTCCTTCGACGGGTGCAGGCTCTGACGCCCGGATTGCCCGGGCGGTGGAACGCCGCCTATGTCACCTCGGCGGCAGCCGGGGGCGTCTGCGCCGGCCCGGATCCGGCATCAGTCTACCGGACCTGCCATCCAGATCCGGGTCTGGTGGTTCCCTTCTGTGCTGTGGTGGTTCCCTTCTGTGCTGTGGTGGTTCCTCGCCGGCTGCTTGTTACCGGCCGCGCTCGCGAGTGAGGCCGAATGGGACCTCCTCGCTCAGGGAAATGGCGAAGTGGCCGGGGTTGAGCCGGGTGACGAGGATGCCGTTCCGTGTGCGGGCGGCAAACGGCTGCAGGTCCTGAACCGCCGCGTTGAGGCGTTCCTCAATCTGGCAGGCACTTTCGACGCGCACTTCAACGAAGTCAATGGTGGTGCTGTTCGTCATGGGTGACTTTCTGGGGGTCTAGCTGGCTTCGCCGGCGGTGTGGATGACGCACACCGTACCGGCAGGGATGACCGCGGTGCCGCTGATGTGCCCGCCGGCGAGGAGGTCCCGGCCGGTGGCGGGGTACTCGGCGTCGGCGTCCGTGTGGTTGATCAGGAACATGTAGCTATCGGTCGCGGTGCCGCGGGTCACGACTTCCAGCCCTGCTGGCGGTTGGGAGCCCAACTCGATTCCCGCCGTCCGGACGGCGTCGAGCAGCACTCCGGCGAGGTCATCGCCGTCGAGCTTGGTGGAGACATACAAGGCAGTGCCATTGCCGAACGCGTTGCGAGTGATGGCTGGCCCGGAAGCGGCGGGGCCATTGACGTAACGGCTGAGCACTGTGGCCGTGCCGGCGTGGATATCTTCGGCCCAGACGGTGCCCGCAGATCCGTTGCTGAGCGTGATGGTTTCGTCCTGGCGGAGCGGGAGGAACTCATGGATCTCCAGGCCGAGGACATCGCGGAGGGCCCCTGGTGAAGCACCTTCAGGGACGGTGTCGTTCGCGTCCACGACGCCGGAGAAATAGGAAACCACCAGGTTCCCGCCTTCCTTGACATAACTGTGCAGGTTCGCGGCGGCTTTGTCGCCAATGAGGTAGAGGGCTGGCGCCAGGACGAGATCGTAACCGGTGAGGTCGGCTTCGGGGTGGGCGAAGTCGACGCTGATCCCGGCGTTCCAGAGGACGGTATAAAAGGCTTCGATGCGCTCGCGGTGGTCCAAGTCGCTGCTGGGCCGCCATTCAAGGTCCTGGGCCCAGAACGATTCGACGTCCCAGAGGATGGCCACGCGGGAAGTCACGCTGGATCCTTTGACGACGGAAAGTTTCTTCAGGTCGTCACCGAGGTCCAACACTTCGCGCCAGATCCGGGTGCCGGTGCCGGTGTGCGGGAGCATGGCCGAGTGGAACTTTTCGGCGCCGTACCGCGAGGCGCGGAACTGGAAGAACATCACGGCGTCGGCGCCACGGGCCAAGTGGGCGATGCTGTTGCGGGCCAGCTCACCGGCGCGTTTAGCAATGTTGCGGCCCTGCCAGTTCACTGCGCCGGTGGAGTGTTCCATGAGCATCCAGGGCTGGTTGCCCGCAAGTGAGCGGGTCAGGTCGGCGTCCATGGAGAGCAGGATGTGGTTGTCGGTGCGCTGCGCGACGAGGTAGTGGTCGTTCGCCACGATATCCACCTCGCGGCTCCAGGCCCAGTAGTCCGCGGCGAGGCAGTTGGTTGCCATGAAGTTGGTGGTGACCGGCAGATGCGGGGTGTACTGGCGGATCACGTCCCGTTCCGCGATGAAGCATTGCAGCAGGGCGTGGGAAGTGAAACGTCGGAAGTCCAGGCGCTGGGCCTGATTGCTGATGCTGCCGGAGACACGGGGGGCGTCGATCTCATCCCATTCGCCGTATCTCTGGCCCCGTGACATGGCGTGCCCCGTCCGGGAGCAACACGGTGCCGGTGACACGGTAATCAGGCAGGTTGAAGATCAAGCTGGCAGCATCTTCGGCCGCCACAGTAGGCTCCAACAAGGCTCGTGGTTCCTGTTCAGGTTGAATGCGTAGTAACACTCATCCCAGCAGGACCACGAGTCCTCTGCTGGCTACAACACGAACCTATTTCCCCGGGAACCTTGAAGAGCCGGTTAACTGCCAGAAGGTTGCACCGAGCGATCGTCGATGCAACCTTCAGCATGTGCTGCCGCGTGTCATCGAGGATCGAAGCGCTGTCCTTCCGCCTTGGACGGCATCAACGCCAGAATGAAAACAACCAGACCGCCAACAAAGGGAACAAGCCCAAGGAACGCAAACGGACCTGCCAGATTTGCATCATGCAGACGCCGCCAGAGCAACGACAGCTGAGGCACCAACAGCGCCAACCCCAGAACAACGACAAGAATGAAACCAACCACCATCAGACCGCCAGTAGGCGCATTCACAACCCCAGGAGCGCCCTCATGGAACACTTCCTGCCCCGTGGCCGGATCGAAACCCATGGACTGCACAACAGGGTTCTTCTGAGCCCAGACAGTACTGGCCACGATTCCCACCGTCATGGCGACGTAAGGCACCACCATCACCAGGAAAACAAAAAGCTGACTCCACCAAAACTCACTCCGCGAGGCGCGACCCCCGAACTTCCCATACTTTGCAAAGAACCGCTTCACCGACCTACCAAACGAGGCGCCGTAAAGAGGCGCACCCAGCCCGCCTGAATCTGAAACCTCCGAAAGGCCACCACCCACACCATCAACAATCTTCGTATCCATATAACTTCACCCCTTCCTACGAACCACTTCTTCAAATTAACAAAAAACAACGATGCCCCGGATCGAAATCTTCAATTTCTCAGCAACCGCGATGAACTCCTAAACTGTGACAGCCGGTCGGCAACAACCAAACGCCGCGGGCACCACCAAGAGGGCTTCAACGACGCCAAGACTCACGCCAAGAACCGTCATCAAGGCCAAATCGGCAGCCGGCACAGCCCGAAGCACACTACCCGGAGAAGTATCCACCAACAGTAAGGATCGCCTGAGCGAAAATCCATTGAAAATATACACACGCTACCGCGATACCTGTTCCGAGGACATACGTCCCGACACGCGATCCTTTCCGCATGTGATGCGCATCAGGTTTTCTACCTACCCGCCAGATACCAAAGAGAAGTACCAAAGCGGGCAGTACTGCGACCGGCATAGGAATCCCACTCCCACTCCGGTTATATTTCCCGTCATACGGCATCCGAGTGTCCCACGGAACGTTCATAAAGACGAAGACAGCGATCCCGACGCAGGCTACGAATGCGGCTACAGAAAGAGCACCTACGAAGTTAGTGGCCTTCTTCCCCAGCAAGAGGTCTTGTTTTGAGAACCTGCCATCCGCGGCTTCGTTTCCTGGGTCAGAACTTTCACCCCCATCAGTCACCACGGCGCCACTCCGGTCTCTTTAGCTACAGATTTCACGCTTTCAACAATAGCTCCGGCATGAGCTCCACCATATGCAGCGAAAGAATGCGTCATCCACCCAGCGTTCGGGTCCAACGCGGAAGCCCCTGGAAAATGAGAAAGGACCGCTCCGCCAATGCCGTCGTATCCCATCTCAGTCGGGTCGTATTCCTTACCGTTGATCAGCTTGTCCACGGAGCCTCCAGCCACACTTGCTCCTCCGCTCACAGCATACTGGCCTAGCCTCGTGAACATACCTGTCCCTGAACCGGCCAGGTACCCGGCCTGCGAACCGACGGCACCGCTGAGCGCACCGTTTGCCAATGCCCCGCCAATGCCCTGGGGAGACCATTCCTCCTGGGGATTCGTCACAAAGTACATCCCTGTGTTCCCTACGCCCCCGGATACTCCATTAGTGACGGCAGCCCTAAGCATCTGCTGTCCTGGCAACGCCGCAACGTAGCTACCAGCACTGGAGCTGACACTAGAAACCCCCGAGGTCACAGCAGATCCGACACGTGAACCCACACTCGAAACTGCCGCACCAGCCCTCGCGGCACCCGAAACCACCGCAGTACCGACCCGTGCACCGGCAGCCGAAACAGCCGCCCCCGCCCTACCCGCACCCGAAACCGCACGGCCCACTGCCGGCAGCACCCGCGCGCTCACCGCTGTTCCTGCGCGACCCAATCCCGACGCAACGGCGCTGCTGACCTTGCCCGCCAGCGGACCGGCAACTAGGCCCACAGCGCCCGTCAAGGCCACCTGGCCCCAGTTCACGGAACCGGTGGTGGCCTTTTGAATAATCGTGTCGACACCAGCCCCCACCAACGCCATACCCAGGGGTCCACCCACGCCGGTGGCCATCAAGGCGCCGCCAGCAATCACCATGGCGCCGCCGGCGAGGTATTCCCAGTTGTTCCCCAGCCACTCTCCCGTGGCCGCCATCGCTCCACGGGTGGAACTGTCGTAAGCCTGAAGGTCGCCGTCAGTTAGGGGCCTGAGCCCTGTCGGATCCGTCGTATTCAGGGGGTTGTTGCCCGCATACGCGTACGGGTTCCCGTCCCAACCAGCGCCAAGAACCGGAGCCAAAGGATCCGTAGAAAGGAAACCACGGCTCGCAGGGTCATAGGCACGTGCGCCGAGCCATTCCAGGCCCGCAACATCCACACCACCGTTGCCGGTCAGGCTGATTCCGGCCGGGAGCACACCGGCCAGTCCGGGCACGGAACCCGACCCGGGGGCCCCGGAGCCGGCGGGGAGGCCGGGTGCGGGCTCGGGGATGGTCGGGGTGCCGAGGACGGCCCAGGGATCGGTTTGGTCGGTGGGGCGGGCCGCGCGCCAGCCCGGCGCGGTCCACGCACCCCCGATACCGGTCACACCACCGGGCAGGGACAGAACCTGTCCACCACCGATACCGGTGAGGGTGGGGATCGGATTCGCGGTGTCCCACCACAACTCCGACCCATCAATACCAGCGAGTTCACCGAGGGCATCGACCCACAGCTCGTGCCGGGACGTTTCGATACCGTCGGGGGTGCGGTCAACCGTGCCGTTCAGATAACCGGTAGGCCCCCAGGCGTACTCGGTCCAGGACCCATCCGGGCCGATCAGCCGGGTCCGCCGGCCCAACCCGTCATGGACGTACTCCGTCCGGGCCCCGTCCGGGTCGGTCACGGCGAGGAGCTGCCCCGCAACGTCATACTCATAAGTCCGGAACCCACCTGGCGTGAATTCGCGCACAAGGCGCCCGCCGGCGTCGTACTCCCACTCCGAAACCGACGCGGATGACTCTTCTTCGCCGTTGCTGGTGGTGGTGGCGGTGATCATTTGCCCGGCGCCGTCGTACCCGTACCGGGTCACAGCACCGGAACGTGTCAGGCCCGTGATCCGGCCCTCCCCGTCCCGGCCGATCAGGGTCACATCCGCCTGCCCCGAACGGTCAGCGGGGTTGCTGCGGTCAACACGGCTGTGTTCGGAGAGGTGCCCGTTGCGGTAGGCCCATTCCTGGACCAGGTCCCCGGCGGTGGCGGTGGTGAGACGCCCGGACGCGTCGTGGGTGAACACCGCCTCCCCGAGCAGGGGGTTGTTCACGGCGGTGACCCGGCCCGCGGCGTCCCGGGTGTAGGTGGTGGTGGTCCCGTGCGCGTCGGTAATCCCGGTGCGGTTCCCGTCCTCGTCGTACTCCCAGGACATCCCCTGGGACCCGCGGGTGCGGGAGGTCAGCAGCCCGCGCCGGTCAAAGCCGAGCTCGTGCTCGACCACCAACCCGTCAGCACCCGTGCAGTCAGTAATGGTCACGCGCCGGCGGAGCAGGTCCCGGTCGATCGCCGCAATCAGTTTCCCGTCAACCGAGGTGGTGGCTTCCCGGCCGGCGGCGTCGTAGGTCCAGGTGGTGGTATTCCCGTCCGGGTCCGTCTGGGAGAGCTGCCGCCCCGCAGGGTCATACGTCGCTGTGGTCACCCGCCCGAGCGGGTCCGTGACGGTGTCGACCTGGTCGGTGGCCGTGTACGTCCTTGCGGTGACCCCGCCCAGGGGATCTGTGATCCGGACCAGGCGCCCGCGGGTGTCGTACTCGAACCGGGTCCGGCCGCCCACACCGTTGACGGTCTCGGTCAGTTCCCCCGCGACGTTGTATTTGAACCGTCGGGTCCCATACCAGGAGTCCTGGGAAAAAATCAGCCGCCCAGCCTTGTCGTACCCGTACCGGGAGACTCCCTGGCCGGGCGTGTGGCGGGACATGAGCCGGCCGCACGGGTCGTACTCGAACCTCTCGACCTCGCCCGTGGGCAGGGTCCGGGCAATGACGCGCTGATCGGCGTCATAGGCCAGTTCCGTGACCGCACCCAGCGGGTCCGTGGTCCGCCAGGGCCGCCCGCACCCGTCATACTCATACCGGGTCACCGCCCCGGAGGGGGAGGTGACCGAGGTGATCTTCCCGGCCACGTCCCGGCCCAACACGGTCAGGCCACCCTCACCATCGACGAGTTCGACCGGGTTACCGGCCGCGTCATAAGAGATGAGCTCCGCGGACCCGTCCGCAGCCTCCACCCGGGTGGGGCGCCCGTACCCATCGAAGCGGATGGTCGAGGAAGCAAACGCCTCACTCAGGGTCGCCGTGCCGGCCTTGCGGTCCGTGGCCGCGTCCGTGCGGACCCCTGTCGGATCAATCACACCGGTCAGGGCACCGACTTTGTCGTATTCCCGCACCCAGTCATGGCTGGCAGGGTCCGTGACCCCGACCAGCCGGGAGAGGGTGTCGTGGGCGAAACCCCACGCCGCACCGTCCGGCAGCACCGCACCGGTGACGTTGCCGAGCTCGTCGAAAACCCGCTCAACGACACGGCCCAACGGGTCGATCGTGCGGACCACTTCACCGTTGGGAGCGTATTCGAGTTCGGTCCGGCCACCGTCCGGGGCGATGGACGCCGTCGTCCGCCCCGAGGGGTCGTGTTCAAAGGACCAGACGGCACCGTCCGGGTCCACCCGCCGGACCAGCAACCCGGCGCTGTTATAGCCGAAGCGGGTCTGCGCGCCGGAGGGGCTGACCGCGGTGACCGGGCGGCCCGCCTGGTCACGGATGATCCTTGCCACGTCCCCGGCTGTGTTGCGGGTGCTGACGAGGTCCCCGAACCGGTCGTACTCAAACCCGACCGTCACCCCTGCCGGGTCCGTGACCCGGGCCAGGAGCCCGTTCTGCCATTCGAGGACGGTGCGCCCGCCCAGCGGGTCCAGGATCACCGAGGGGTCCCGCGACAGATCATCGGCATACTCGTAGGCCACGACGGACCCGGATTCGGTGACGAGGGTAGTGATGCGGTCCTGGGCGTCCCAGCCGTAGGTCAGGTCCGCACCTTCTTCGGTGACGGTCCGGGTCTTCCGGCCCCGCCCGTCGTAAGCATTGACCGTGACTGCCCCGTCGCGTTCGGTGAAGGCGACCAGGTTCCCGTGGCCGTCATAGGCCATCGACTGCCGCTGGTCATGGGAATCGAGCACGCCGACCAGGCGGCCCTTCGCATCCGCGACCCACGAGTTGGACCGGGTACCGTCCTCATCGGAGACCACGGTGACGCGGCCCGGCAGATAAGCGAACCTGGTCCTGCGTCCGTGCTGGGTGATTTGCAGGATGACCCTGCCGTGTTCGTCGTAGGTGTTCGCCGCCTCCAGGACACCGGCGGCCGAAACCACAGCGTCGATCAGGCCCTGGTCATTCCACCGGTACGTGCGCGCCCCCAGTTCGGTCGCCACACTTGTCAGCTGGCCCGCGGAATCGTAGCCGTACTCCACCCGGCGCCCGTCCGAGGCCCTCACCACGGCAACGAGCCCGTTCACGTACTCGACGTCGAGGAAACGGCCCCGCACATGGACCAGCCGGGACACCAGCCCGGCACTGCCGCCGTCGGCCGGGCCTTCGCGATGGGCCGGTTCTTCCCGGAGGACGGACACTGTCCGGCCGGGCACCGATCCGGCACCGAGCCACACCCCGGCGAGGGTGTAAGCCCACCACGCTCCCTGGTTGTCCCTAACCACCAGAACCTCGGACGTGCCCGCAGGCACGGAGCTCAGCTCTGTGAAACTGGCTGCGGTGGCCGGTTCGCGGGCCAGCCAGTAATTCTCGCCGACCGCCCGGCCCCAGCCCTCCCCCTCGCGGGGGAAATCCACGGCCCGGCCGTCCGCGACCACCCACCGGCAGCCCTCATCCGAGACCGTCAGGGACTGATCCAGCACCGAGGCCCACCCCGGACCAAACACCCCCGGCACCACCAAACCCGACGGCAGCGAGTTATACATCCGCGACAACACCACATCTGAGGCAGCCCCGGAGAACCCCAGATCCGCCTCCGGCTCAATGAAGTTACCCGTCGCGGTGTTCACCGGGTCATTGGCGTAACCGGACGTGGGCATCGCGCCCGCGGCCATCGGCGGATCAATCACCAACCCGGACCGGTTCGCACCTACCCCTGCCGCTGCCAACGCCTCATTGACCGCCGCGTCCGAAAGAGTCGAAACCGTCCCCTCGCCCCCGGCGGCCGCAAACGCGTCCGCAACAGTCACCGCCCAGGCCGCGTCGTTCTCATTCGCCTGCAAATACTGCCGGTACGCCCTGAGAACGCCCGAGGCCTCAATTTTTCCCCAATCGCAGCTGGACGCGAACGAGGACAACTGCCCCTCCAGCGTTCCAGGCTCCGAAGCCAGCCCATCATCGAGGCCACGGGAGTTCGCCGCGAACAACCGCAGATTCGCCGGACGTGCCGAGGACGTCCCGCCCCCGTACCCGCCGCCCCCGGGCGAAGGGGTGTCCCGGGCCCCCGTTGCGGGCGCGGCCGGGGCAAACGTCGGAGCCTTCCCCGGCTCCGCATTCGGCCGCGCTTCCTCACCGAAGACCGAATCCCAGGCCTGCTCGAACCCGTTCCGGTCATAGTGCTCCCGAACCCACTCGTTGTTCCGCTCCCGGCGGGAGTCCTCTACATGCCCGTCGTCGATCATCGTGGTCACGTAGCCGGCCACCGTCCGCATCGCCGAGGCCAGCTCGGTCGCGTCATTGGCCGCCGTGGCAGCATTGGCCTCGAAAACCTCCGAGAAACGCCCGCGGAAGTCCACCTTCGCCGCGGACACATACGACCCGCGCGAGCCTGAATGCTCCTCAAGCCGTGACGCCGCCGACTCAAACGCGGACCTCACCGACCCGGCCACCGCGTAACTGAACCGCCCACCATCAGAAGCATCCGAAGCCGGCAACAACGGCATCTCAACGAACTCGGTCACAACCAACGCCCCCCACTGAACAAGAACCCGAACAAAAGAACAACCACCAACACCACATCACCGGAACCCGCCCGCGAAAGAACCCACCAGGAGCAGGAACGGCCCGAAAAGAGACCCAAAACCAGGCCAAGAAAACCCAAAAACCGGACCGGCCGAGAAAACCAGAAAAGTGCAACGGCCAGGAAGCCGCGCGACTCACCCGAGCTGCGCGGCTACCCGGCCCCTACACAAGAACAAACAGGCTCAGGCGCCGCCGCCAGCAGAGAAAATATCCAGCGAGATCTTCTCCAACTGGCCCCGCAGCTGCTCAAGCTCTTCCTTGGCCTTATCCAAAGCAGCCTTCGTTTCCGGCCACGTCGAACCACGGAACGCCGCAGCCAAAGGACCATCCCACACATTCGGATCCGACAAAACCCTCCCCTGCGCATCCAACGCCGAGATCTGATCCGTGAAACCACCGTTAATAATCGACTGCACCTGCCCAATAGCAGCCTTCGCTTGCTCAGTAGACAACACACGCGACATAAAAATTCCTCCCATAAGAACCGCTTCTCGCCGAACACAGAACCGCCGGCGACCAGACGGAGCCGACACTACCAACACCACCCAATAAATCCAACAAAATGACAAAACAAATGCGACGGAGCGTGGCCACCAAGTCCCACGCACAACACCTGCAGACCATAATTAGTCCATTCGTGAGCGGAACCCCGTATGATGCTGAAGGCACAGCGAACAGAATGAGGGACAAACATGCCCAGACGGACTCACACCCACCAGCACAACCCGGGGCGCCGCATCGCGCCGGGCCGGTCGCTGGGCGCCGTCCTTGTCACCATGGGACTGATCGCGACGACATCATGCACCCAGACTCCCGAGCCGGAGCCGGTGTCCAACCCGGTCAAACTCCTGCAGAGCGTGCGCGTGGGCCTGTCTCCGGCCGCCGGAGTCCAGACGATCGAAGGAACCACCATCTCGGTGTCCGCGGCCGGCGACTCCTCCGCAGAGGACACGAAGTACAACACCGCCCAGGTGGTGGGCGAACTGCCGGTGCGGGTGAGCCTGCATTACCGTGCCGGGGAGAAGTCCGGCTCCGACCTCACCGAGCTGCAAGGCCACACCGGGCCGGTCGAGATCAACGTGACACTGGAGAACCTCACGGTCAAGCCGCGGGTCATCGAGTACGATGCCGCGGGCCAAACCCGCTCCGAGACCGCCCTCGTAGGCGCCCCGCTGACTATCGCCGCGTCAACGAAGCTCGCCGGTGTGCGTGCCGACGACGTCACCGCAGGCTCCGCGGATGGTGCAACGGGCACCAACGGCGTCCTGAGCAGCACCGAGGACGGCGCCACTGTCGTTCAATGGGCCACTGTGCTGGCCCCGCCGCGTTCCGGTGCCAGCACCACGCTGCGTCTCGTCGCGGACGTGGAGGACTTCCAGGTTCCCGATATCGACGTGGCGGTCCAGCCGGGCCTCAACACCGACCTCAGCGCGGACGGCGTGCTCGCGAGCGCGTTCTCCTCCGGCGCAGGCTCCGAGATGGAGCTGCAACGCCGCACCATCTCACTGGTGTCGGACGTCAACACCGTGCTGACGAAGGCCGGATCCACCATCACCGACGTTCGGCGGAACCTGCAGACGACCTCTCAGACCCTGGGTGTCAAGACTGCTGGCGAGCTGCGCGATAACTCCCAGGCCCTGGCCGCGACCATGTCGGGCCTGAAGGAGCAGCTGAAGGTTCTCGGCACCGATTTGGAAGCCTCAACAAAGACGACGCAGTCCACTACCATGTCCCAGCTGGAACTGACCGTTTCCGCCGTGGACGCAATGCTGGGCGACACCTCGGCCGCGCCCCCGGCCATTCCAATCAACGGCGACGGCTGCACCGCCGAGGTGCCCAAGGCGGCGAAAGCGGCCACTGTCTACTCCAGCGTCCTGACCATGGCTTCGCAGCTCGACGCCTACGCGAAGGTGAGCGCAGGCTGCCGGGACATCGTTGCGGGCGCCATACAAGCCACCATGGGACCCGAGGACCCCACCGCGGAGGAGTGCGCAGAGCAGGGTTCCATGACCTGCTCGCTTTACGGCTCCGCTGTGACCGTCACCGGCGCACTGCTGGGCCTGGTGAAGAAGGGCGACGAGCTCGTGTCGGACCTGCAGCCGCACGTGGTCGAAGGCGCGATCAAGGATCAGGCGGCCTCTGCTGTCACGCTGGAGAAGGTGCGCGCCGAGCTCGGTTTGATACTCGACGGCGCCGGGACCTCCGAGGACTACAGCAAGGCACTCGCGGCATTGGACGAGGCAATCAAGTCCTCGAGTGCCTCTGCCTCCGCAACCCGTAACGCGGCCGCTGCGGCCCGCAACAGCATCGACGCCCTACGGCAGAAGCTGATCGACATCAACCGGAATGCGCAGTCGGCTAAGAGCGAGTTGGGTGACGGCTCGTGGCTGAACGGCTCAATGATGCAGCAGAACCAGCGGATTGCCGACGAGCTGTGCAAGCTGGCCGACGACGGTGTTCTGCCCGGCGAAGGCCGGCTATCCGCCAAAGACGTTGAGCGGCTGCGGTCCTACTTGACGGCTGTTCCATGCGCGCCCACGGATGATGAGGGGAACCCGGCGCGTGAGCTGAACCCGCCGGCCGGGTTCAAGGAACCGCTGGACGTCCGAATGAAGGCCCAGTCGGCTACCTGGGACGAGGTCCTCGCAGCCACGGACACCACCGCCGCGGACCAAGCCATCGGCCAGGCGTTCTCTACCCTGGAGACGTCGATCGATGACGTCGACGCCAAGCTGGACGCGATCAAAATGGCCACGAGCGCGCTCGACGGCGCCGCGACGGGCAACGTCACCGGCACTAAGCAAGAGCTCGAGGCCCTGAACGCTGCGCTCGGTGACGCCATCGAATCCTCCGGCCGGGTGGGTACGACCCTTGCGAGGTTGAAGGAGCAGCAGGACGGGCTCGGCGACAAGATCAAGCAGTCCCTCGGCGACGTCTCGGCCGAGACCGCTGCCGAGGTCTACAAAACCGTGGACGAGCAAGTGCGCGAGGTCGCCGAGATCGGCGACGCAGGCTCCGACGCCGTGACTACGGCCTTCAACCGGTCCATCTCCGGGTTGAAGTCCACCTCGGACGAGGTGGTGAAGGACGCCGAGGGTACGGTAACGAATCAACGGGACGAACTGCTTGGGCAGAGCGGGACCTTGGCCGCAGCCCTGGCCAAGAGCACGCAGTCCTCGCTCGAGAACATCGCCTCCAGCACTTCCGGCTCGACCCGTGACGTCGAGGGGGCCAGCGCTCTCCTGTCCTCAAGCCTCAACAAGGTGATGCTCGACCTTGGAGACCGCTCGGTGAACGGATCCGGCTTGCTCGGCTCCATGGCCACAAGCGCCGCAAAAGCCGACACCGCTGACTATCAGCTGGCATTGGCCTCCCAGAACGCTGAAGGGTACGCCAACATCCGCTCCCGGGATGTGGCCGGGCTGCTGCTGCGCCAGGCGCAGTTCAAGGCCTCCCTCACCGCGGTCGATGAACTGCCACCGTTCCACCTCGAGGTGCCGGCCGGCGCGACGTCGCAGACCCTTTACACGCTGAAGATCGGCGGCGGCGCATGAGCTCCCGCAGCAGGTTCGTGACCCTGATCGCCGCGGGGGTCGCTGTCGTCGTCGCGGCTGCAATTGTCCTGACAATGACGCTGAACCGCCCCGCGGAGGTTCCCCGGCCCGACCCCGTAGCCGCTACAGTTCCTGTTGCACTGAAGGCCGAGGGCCTGCCAAAGGACTTTTCGATCGGCGTCGTCCTGACGTTGGGCCAGTCCGGCGAGCCCGGCTCCGGGTACAACCGGGCGGCGCAGGGCGCGGTCGTCGCCGCACAGCGCTTCGCCCAGGGCGGCGCCGCAGTCGCCCTCCCGGCCCAAAACGACCGTGGCACGGAGGACGGCGCACGCGCCGCCGTCGTCGCGCTCGCCGAGCAGGGGGTGTCCGGCGTCGTCGTGGCGAGCACGGGTCCGCAGGCCCGGGCCGCGGCGAAGACGGCTGAGGAGCTCGGTCTCCCGGTGATCCTGCCCTACGCCGACCCGTCGGAACCCGCGCAGGCCACCTGGACCACTGGGCCGTCGGGCGTGTCCATCGAGACCGCCCTTCGAACCGCGCTGAACGGCAAGAACAGGGTGCTGCTCGTCGGGGACGGCGGCCAGATCCCCGCGTCCGTCGGGATCTCGCAGACGCTGACCCTCGATGGCTTCGACGGAGTGATGGCCCTGGCCCAGGAGGCCGCCATCCGTACCGGCGACCAGCTGCGCCCGCCAGCCGAGGACGCCCCCGCAGACGCCGAGGCCACAAGGGTCGCCGAGCCTGCGGACGCGGTGGTCGTCTCGGCCGCCACGCCGCAGCGGCTGGCCCGGTTGATCCAGGCCCTCCAGTCCCGCGACGTGTCAGTCCCCCTGATCCTTCCCGACGGCGCCACCACCCCGGCGTTCGCCTCCACGCTCTCCGAACTCGACGGCACCGCCTCCGGGCAGCTGGTCAGCGTTGCCCCGGCCGGAGGCGATGCCAGCGCACTCCAGCAGGACGCCCAAGGGCGGGGAATGTCCGCTTTCCTCTCCGCCATACGGCTGGCGTCCGGCGATCCGGAAATCAAGAATTTGACGGGTGATGCCCCGTTCTCCGCCGATGCCTGGGCGGCGGACGCTCGCAGCCACGACGCCGTCGTCGCCCTCGTGCGCGCGGCCGCGTTGGCCGGAAGCGGCGATCCGTCGAAAGTCGGGGCGGCGTTATTTACTATGTCGTTCGGCCCTGGTGAGGGACTCGCCGGGCCGGCGCTGGACTTCTCGCGCTCCCTGGCGCTGACAGCGGAGGCAATACCGGTCTACGCTTCCCCTCAGGACCTTGGCCTGCGCCCGGCGGACGAGGACGCTCCGCGGCTCGTCTGGGTGCCGGCGCCGGCAAGCCCCTGACCACCCTGCCCCTGCTCGTGCCTGAGCGGTCGGGGAACTATTCCACTACGGAAGGAGCGCCCCGGTGCGTGTGCTGATCGACCTGGACGAGCGTCGTTTTGAGTGTGAGGTGGCTCACGCTGCGCCGGCCACCACGCTGGCAGACTTCGTGGAGGCCGCCGGCGGCCCTCGCCTTGCGGCGGATGAGGCGGTTTTTGTGGACGAGGCCGAGGTGCGAGGTTCCACCCCCATCTCGGAGCTGATCTTCTTGGAAGGCAGCCGCATCTCGCGGGCGCCGTGGCAGATCCCGCACCGCGTGCGCGGCTGGAGCGTTACGCTTGCCGGCGGCCAGCGCACCGGCGGTGTGATTGATGTTCCGCAAGGGCGCGAGATGCTTATCGGCCGGTCTCCTCACGCCGATCTGAGCCTTCCCACCGAGAGCGCGTCATGGGACCATTGCCGCCTGCGCCGGGAGGAGGACGGGCTGCGGGTGCTGGATGGCGGGTCCACGAACGGCACCATCGTCAATGGCGAGCTGGTGGGCGAGGACGGGGTCCTGATCACCCAAACCGCCACGATCACGGCGGGCGGCACTGTGCTTCTCCTGCGCCCGTCTCTGGACGAAACGCCCGCGCCGGCGCCCGGCAGCCTGCACAACCTCACGCCGGCGGCGACAGCTCCCTTCAACCGGCCTCCCCGCCCCGGGAGGGCCCCTGCGGGCGACCCTCTGGTCCCGCCGAGCCGCAAGGAAGTGCCGCCAGCCAGCAAGTTCAGTTACATCACGGTGCTGGCGCCCCTTGTGATGGCCGCGGCGATGGTGGTGATCCTGCGGGATATGCGCTTCGCCATGTTCGCCATGCTCAGTCCAGTGATGGCCGTGGGAATGTGGTTCGAACAGAAGCGCCGTCACGCCCGGGGCATGAAGGAAGAGGACGAGCGCTTCGCGGGAGCCCTCAAGGAGTTCGAGCACCAGATCCGCGCGGCCGCTGAGGTGGAAACCGCCCGGCGTCATCGGATAATCCCCGATCCCGCGACTGTTGTGCGGCGCCCGGCCCTCCCCGCCACGTCCCTGTGGCAGCGCCGCGCAGATTCGGACGATTTCCTTGCCCTGCACGCCGGCACAGGTGACGTCCCCTGGAAGCCCGAGGTGGATCGCGCGGCAGGCTCGCGACCGGACGAGAAAGTTAAAGACTCCCTCGCGGCAGCGCGGCTTTTGGCCGCGCCCGTGCTCGTGGACCTGACCGATGCCGGGGTGGTGGGCATCGTTGGTCCTAGAGAGGGGGCTTTGGCGCTCGCGCGATCCCTTCTGGCGCAGGCCGCGGTGCACGTGGGTCCAGCGGACCTTACCGTAGGCGTCTTCTGCGACGCCGGGCGCGCCGACGAGTGGGAATGGGCCTCGTGGCTGCCGCACACGCGGCAGACCGGCAGCAGCACAGGCGAGCGTTGGATGTCCGCGCACCGCGAGACGAGTCTCGCCATGCTGCGCATACTCAAGGACTCAGTCCAGGAATTGCCCACACCGGCCCTCATGGTTGTCCTCGATTCCGACGTGCTCACGGAGGGCAGGGACGCTCCGGCACGCGCGCTGCTCGGCATGGGCCGATCCGCGCCCGGGGGCCACATAAACCCGCAGCAGCGCCCGCCCCGCGTCGCGGGCATTGTCATCGCTACATCGGAAGAGCAGCTGCCGGCTTCCTGCACCACCATCATCAGGGTGGGGGCGGACTCTGCGGCCACGGTGGACCAACCGGAGGAGCTGACCAGCGTGGAGGACGTCATCCTGGCGGGCCTCGACCAGGCGGAGGCCCTTCGCTGCGCCATGCGCCTGGCGCACTTCGACGATCCCGAGCTGAGCGTGCCAGGGGCCTCGCTGCCCTCTCTGGTGCGGCTGCCCGCGCTCCTGGGCTACGAACGCCCGGACACGGCCACAATCCGTCGCCTGTGGCAGGCTCCGACGGGGGTCTCCACGCCGATAGGCACCGGGGAGAACGGCGCCCTGACTTTGGACCTTGTCAAGGACGGACCGCACGGCCTGGTCGGCGGCACCACTGGCTCCGGCAAGTCCGAGTTCCTGCGCTCGCTCGTGGCCGGCCTCGCGGCACGCAACGATCCGACCCGTCTGAACTTCATCCTCGTCGACTTCAAGGGCGGCGCCGCTTTCAAGGCCTGCGAACGCCTTCCGCATACCATCGGCACGATCTCCAACCTGGACGAGCAACTGGCCGACCGGGCTCTCCTGGCCTTAGAGGCTGAGATGGAGCGCCGGCAGAGGGTCTTCGCAGAGGCCGGCGAGGGCATCGACAACCTGAACGCCTATTTGGCCACGAACCCGGCCGAGCCCATGCCCAGGCTGCTGCTCGTGATTGACGAATTTGCCATGCTGGCCAAGGACTTCCCGGACGTGCTCAAGGCGCTCGTCAGCGTGGGCGCGGTAGGCCGCACCCTGGGTGTACACATGATCCTGGCGACGCAGCGCCCGGCGGGCGTCGTCAGCGACGACATCCTCGCGAACACGAACCTCCGGGTGGCGCTGCGCGTGCAGAGCCGCGATGACTCCAACAACGTCATAGGTGTACCGGCCGCCTCGGCGATCGGCAGGGCCCAAATGGGCCGCGCATTTGTGAAACTGGGCCAGGACGACATCACGCCCGTGCAGACCGCCCTTGTGACCGGGCGGGCACAACTCGGCGGCGGCCCCGCCGTCGATGTGCGCGAGATACGCCAGTTCGGCGTCCCCGTACCTGCGGCGGTGCTACCGCGGTCTGTGGCCGCGGACGAGAACGACCTGGACCTCCTCATCGACGCGGTTGTCGCAGCCAATGCCGAGGCCGGGTACGCCCCGCCACGGCAGGTATGGCCAGAGGCCTTGGGCGAGCGTGTGGAGCTGGATGGTTTTCTCCCTGAACTGGACGAAAGTTCTACTGCCGCGTTGTCCGAGTACCCCACCGACCCGGCAGCCCGGCTCCTTCCAGATGTGGGCGGCGTCCGGGGTTCCTCTGTCCTGGTGACACTGATGGACGAGCCTGAGCTGCAGCGCCAGTCCGCGGCGGGATGGGACATGTCCGTGGGAAACTTGATGCTGATGGGGGTGGCTGGCTCCGGCACGAGCACCGCACTGGCATCCATCGCACTAACTCTTGCCAAGGACGCCGATCCAGCCGACCTGGATCTGATGATCCTCGACTTGGGCTCCCGTGAGCTTGAGGCGCTGAAACGCCTGCCACACACCGTGGCATATGTGGGGACCGGCGCCGGCGCCAAGGAGCAGCAGGCCCGATTCCTGCGGCACCTGCACACCGAACTCGAGAGCCGCCGCGCGGAGCCGGGCACGCATCGCCGCACCGTGGTGCTGCTTGACGGCCTGGCCTCGCTGCGTGACGAGTTCCAGGACTTTGAGGGGCAGCAACTGCTGGCGCTGCTGTATCGGGCGTATGCCGACGGACCGGCGCTGGGACTGTCGTTCGCCGTCACCACCACACGCGCCAAAGCGGTGCCCTCGGCCATGAACGAGGTGACGCTGCAGAAGTGGCTCTTCCGGCTGGCGGACGCATACGACTACTCCTCACTCGGCGTCCGGGGAAAAAATATCCCTGCTGCGCTTCCTGGACGCTGCGTGGACCCTCGCACCTCGCTCCAGATGCACGTTGCTACGCCCGGCATCGGGATCAAGGCTGGGGTGGATCGCGTGCGGCAGAGCTGGGCACACACGCCCGCCAAGACCGCGGCGATCAGGCGCCTGCCCTCCGACGTTACGATGCTGGAGCTTGGCGTGAAGCCGCAGCTGGAGGCTGAGCCCTGGCTCATCCCGGTTGGAATAAGGGAGACGGACCTCTCACCGGCGTTCCTGGAATTCTACGAGGGCGAGCACGCGCTTCTCGCCGGGCCCGCCCGTTCGGGTAAGTCCACGCTGCTGCTTGCCCTGGCCGCGGCCCTTCGTGGTGCGCCCACCTCCCGGGGACCGGCTCAGGTCTGGGGTATCTGCGATCGCCGCTCGCCCTTGGCACTCGCCGATCTGGATCGCGTTGCCGTCGGCACGGACGAGGTGCCGGCCCTGCTGGCCTCCCTGCGGATCGAGCGCGGCCCGGTGTTCCTGCTGATCGACGACGCCGAGCGCTTCGACGACGCCGATCAATCCATCGCAGGGATCGTGACATCTGGGCAGCCGGGGCTCTGCGTCATCGCGGCCGGACGGGCCGCGGATCTCCGCGGGCTTTACAGCCACTGGACCAAGACCATCCGCAAATCGCGTCTGGGCGTGCTGCTGCAACCGGATGTAAATTACGACGGCGAGCTGCTAGGTGCCGTCCTCCCGCGCAAGGCGCCCGTGGCGTTGACCGCCGGTCGTGGATATGTCGGTGTGAGCGGACAAATGGCGCTTATCCAGTCGATAAGCCCCGGGGGCTGAGCCCGAGGCGAGCACCCGAGGAAGAAAAGTGGCCGGCGCGGGGCGGCCTTGAGGAATCAGATCGATAGCGTTGGAGAGTACGACATGCAATTGGCACAGACGGGTCACGCGCTGGGAGCGTCCTACCGCTTCGGCGAACGGGTGGGCTCCGGCGCCGTTGGAGAGGTCTGGACCGTCACGTCGGCTGACGGCCGGACGTTTGCGGCCAAGGTGCTGCGCCCGGAGCACGCCGACGATCCCTCGCTCGTAGAGCGGTTCGTCCGCGAGCGATCCGTGCTGCTTGGATTGCAGGATTCCCATATCGTCACGGTGCGCGACATGGTGGTGGAGGGCGCGCGGTTGGCCATCGTCATGGACTACGTCGCGGGCGGCTCGCTGCGTGACGCGGTGAAGGAGGTCGGCCCGCTGCGTCCCGAAGACGCGCTAAACGTCGCCGCCGAAGTGTTTGACGCACTGGCTTTCGCCCACTCACGAGGCGTGACGCATCGCGACATTAAGCCGGACAATGTACTCCTCGCCCGCCCCTGGCCCGAGTGCGGGCCGGGCGACGTGCGGGTCTCCGACTTTGGCATCTCCGACGTTGTGGGCGAGCGGAGCCGCCAGACGACCGGTCTCATCGGCACCCCGCAGTACATGCCCCCCGAGCTCATCAGCCAGGGCCGGTCAGGCTTTCCGGGCGATGTGTACTCCACGGGTGTCCTGCTCTACGAGCTCCTCGCCGGGCGCACTCCTTTTGCCGGGCCGGGGACCGACTTCAGCATTGCGTACCGCCATGTTTCCTCACGCCCGCCACGGATTCCCGTGGACGACGCGCTATGGGACATACTCGACGGGCTGCTGTCCAAAGACCCCGCCCAGCGCCCGACGGCGCGTGAGGCCGCGTCGACGCTCCGGCGTCTCGTACCCCGCCTTGCCGGCGGCGCCCCGATCGCGCGCGGGGAAGCCCCTGCGGACTTCGACGACGTCGAGCGCCCCGCCACTGTGGTCCGGGGCGCCTTTACGGATGCGGAACTCACGGCCTTCGCGTCCGCCTCGCCGGTCGACGTCGACGTGCAGGCTCCCGAACTCGGAGAGGCGGGAAGCGCAACCATCGCCCGTTCGATTCCGCGGCGCGAAGTGCGGCCCCAGGTGGAGGACCAGCTCGATGAGACGGACACCACCCCGTTCTGGCGCACCCGTGTAGCGCTGCTTCTAGCGGGCACCGCGGCCCTTCTCCTCGTGGCGATGGTCGTAGGGTTCATGGTCCTCGCCCCCACAAACCAGCAGACGGCGCCCGCGACTGCCGGCCAGCAGCTGTCCACGCAGTTGCAGGACTCAGCCCTCCCGACCGGCTTAACGATCTCTCGGAGCGCCACTTACGAACCGTCCTCCGGTCAGACCCGCTTGACTGTTACGTACGCGGCGCAGAAGGCGCCGTTGTCCGGTGAGTTCCTCGAGGTAATCCCCGGCCTGGCCGACGGAGACGCATGCCCGGCCGTCACATGGGATGGGTCCACGGTGAGCCGGAACCAGGCCTCAATTACCGGCCTTGACGTCGAATGCGGCTGGAAGCTCTCGGGATTGCAGATCCCGCCGGGAGGGACCCTCCAAGTAACCGCCAAGGTGCCTGTGGCGCCCGCGGACCAGAAGGCACTCGACGCGTGGCTGCGCGCCGGGTCCAAGGCAACGACGGCCGCAACGCAGGACCCGGCCGTCAAAGGCACCGCCTACCCCGTCCAGCGGCTGAAGGGCGTGGAGGTGCGCACTCCGGCCCGCGTCGTGACGCCCAGCCCTCTGAAAATCACCCTGGTACCAGTGTGGGCCGGCGGCGCTGACGAGCTGAACCCGCTCTACGTCAGTCCCGCGTCGGGCAAACCATCGCAGATGCTCGCCGCGGTGACCGGCGGCGAGAGGGGTTTGCGGTTCTCCGACGGCTGCGGCGGGGCGCTGGCGGTGGACAGCTCAGGGCTCACAGTAACGGCCCTGCAGATCACGCCCCAGTGCACGGTGCGCGCCAGTGTCGGAAACTTCACCGAGCTGCAGTCCCCCAGCTTCGGCATCACATCCCGCGAGAACTCTAAAGACTAAGGTCTGTCAAGGACGTGTAACAGCTGGTCGGTTTCTTTCGGGGTAACGTTGCACTGTTCGGGCCGCTACTGCCAGAAGATTGACCGGTCATCGGGCCCGGATTGGGTGGACAAGCGCGCCGCAAGGCCGCCAACGGACCGTACCAATTCCCGGAACGCCTGCTCCGGGTTGTTGTCCGACACGATCCGGGCATTGGGCGGATGTCCCCACAGCTCCCGGTAGTCAGCCACCGTGGTCCCCATCAGCATGGCGGAACCAACCTCCACGTCCACTGTCGCCGTGCGCGTGCTGTATTCCAGCGTGCCTGCAGCCACGCCGGCCGCGAAGAAGTCGTGGACATGGGCCAGATAGCCCTGATCATAGCGCCGGTGAAATTCAAAGTAGAACCGCAAGGCATCGGACAGGTGCCGCACCAGCGGGTTGTCGGACGTGCTCCTGAGCGCTTCGGGCTGGTCCGGCAGCACGAGTTCATCCACCGCACAGCCTGCAGCCCTGGCCAGCAGCCGCACATGCTCCGGCCGCATTTCGATCCGCTCGGTGGTGTCCAGCGAGCAGACAATGGGCAGCCGGTCCGCCGGCAGGCCGCGGAAAGCGGCATAAACTTCCTTGGCCGCATGTGGATCAACGTGCGTGTTCCACTCTGCCGTGGGCGTCGTGTTCCCCTGGTGATAGAAACTTCCTCCCATGATGACCACCCGTCCCAAGAGTTCGGGCAGCCGCGGCTCACGCCGGATGGCCAGGGCGAAGTTGGTCAGGGGAGCGGTGATCAGGGCCGTCAGCTCACCAGGATGGGCACGTGCGGCCTCCACCCAAACGTCGGCGGCGTGCCGCGGCGATACTGTCCCGGAGGGTGGCGGCAGGACGGCATGCCCGATGCCCTGGGGCCCGTGGGTTTCCGGCGTGGTCACCAGCGGGATGGCGAGCGGAACGTCCGCGCCGACGGCGACCTCAACTTCCGTGCGGCCGCACAGCTCCAGCAGTGCGAGGGTATTGCGTGCTACCTGCTGGGCGCCCACGTTTCCCGGGGATGCCGTCACGGCCAGGAACTCCACCTCCGGCAGGGAAGCAAGATAGGCCACGGCCAGGGCGTCGTCGATCCCGGTATCTACATCCAGCAGGAGCCTGGTCATCGGCGGCGCCCCTAGAAGAGTGCGACTTTGGGGACCTTGGGGAAGATGTCATCCAGTTCCGCAAGCTCCTCCGGCGTTGGCACCCACGCAACGGCCGCCGCATTCTGTTGGATCTGTTCAGGCCTGGTTGCCCCGGCGATCACACTGCTGACGGACGGCTGAGCGGCGAGCCAGGAGAAGGCCACCTGGATCTCGGACAGGCCGCGCTGGTCGGCGAAGGCGCTGAACCGTTTGAGCTGGCCCCAATCGGCGTCGTGCACCAGGTGCGTCCGGGTATGGGTGAGGCGCGTCCCCTCCGGCGCAGTGTCCGGTGAGTATTTTCCGGTGAGGAGCCCGTTCGCCAGCGGGAAGTAGGGCAGGACCCCGAGCCCGTAGGCCTCGGCAGCCGGCGTAACCTCCAGTTCCGCGCGCCGGTCAAGCAGGTTGTAGTGGTTCTGGGTGGAGATGAACCGGGTGCCGCCCGCGGCGCGTGCCACGAACTCAGCCTCGGCGATCTGCCAGCCGGCGCGGTTGGAGTGTCCGATGTACCGGACCTTGCCGCTGGTGACCAGGTCATCAAGCGCTGACAGGGTTTCGTCGATCGGCGTCAGCGGATCTGGGGTGTGGAACTGGTAAAGGTCGATCCAGTCGGTGTCCAGCCGCCGCAACGACGCCTCCGCCGCCCGGATGATGTAGCTGCGTGAGCCCCTGGCACCGAAGTCCCGGCCGTTGGCCCCGCGCATGTCCATCCCGAATTTCGTGGCCACCACGGCCTCGTCCCGCCGGCCGGCCAGCGCCTTGCCCAGCATCGTCTCGCTGAGTCCGGGCTCCCGCCCGTAGCTGTCGGCGACATCGAAAAGCGTCACGCCGGCGTCGAGAGCAGCATGGACGACGGCGTCAGTCCCCGCCTGCGATTCGGTCACCGTGTTGGCGCGGCCCAGGTTGTTGCAGCCGAGCCCCACCACGGAGACGCTCAGCCCGGAGTTTCCTAGGCGTCGGTAGTCAGGCATGGATTTCCCCTCTAGAGGCTGAAGGTGTTGGCAGGCTTCGCAGAGTGCTTGAGTTTGAAGTTCTTGTCCGGTTCGCCGTAGGAGGCGGCCCCGATGCTCAGCTTGGTGAAATCGAGGTCTTCGCCGCGGCTGCAGACCTTGATGGCGCTGACGGCCTTGTTCACGTCGGGGCAGAGGCAGAAGATGTTCAGTTTGTAGTCGCTGAACTCCGAGCGTTCGACGGTTCCCAGGCCGCGCCAGGCCAGGTGGCTGATGAGGGCGTCTTTCGCCTTTTCCTCAAGGTAGCGGTCACGGTCGGTGCCCTCCTTGGTTTTCAGGGCAAACTGCGCCACCACCCAGTACTGGTCCTCGTCGGGGATTTCGGCGAAACCGTCCTCTGCGCACTGCACGGCAAAGGCATCCATGAGGCCCTCCACCGCAGCGGCATCGGCCACATCGGTCTCTTCGGTTTTGCTCTGGTGCCCAACAACGCCGTAGTTCATCACAAACTGGCTGTAGTCCTCGTCGAACCAGCCTTCACGGAAGTGCAATATTCCTTCGTCGTCCCGTTTGTAGACCCTGATGATTCCGCTCATGACCGTCCCTTCGTGAACCATTCAACGTCTGTTCCGTCGAATGGTGCGTGCTGTGCCTTGACGGCCTGATAAAGCTCATCCGCGGCGGCCTGGATGTCATCCACCAGCCGGTCCGGGTAATTCATGGCGATGCGGTGCTCGGCGAACTCGTCCTGGTCATCGATAAAGACGCCCCGGCCGGCCATGCGGATCACGTCCAGGTCCATGTCGATCACATGGAACTCGGCGACAGCCGGCCGGATGTCCGTCCACTCGTGGGCGACGGCGAGATCAACGTAGACCCTGACCCTGCTGGGATGGGCGTCGTCGTAGAACGTGGCCACCCAGTCTCCGGACCGCGGCACCAGCAGCACGGCGTCGGACGCTGTGTAAAAGGCAGCGCCCGGGCGCGAACAGAATTCATTGGTTCCCTGGAAGATCCACCAGCCGTGCCGGTCTTCGCCGAGGTACCGCCCCGGGACCACCCAGTGGGCTTTTCCGTTCCATTTCCGGTTCCTGGCCACCACCAGCTGGCCCGGCTGCAGTCCCGCGGGAACGCGGGTGGTGCTGGTATGCCTCACCGGAACCGTTTCCCCGACGGCGGCCGGATACTTCAGTGCGTCTTCTTCCCTCACAGGATCGGCAGGCTGCCGGTGGTGGGGTGCTCTTGGCCTGGCAGGGGGCGCGCGAAGGGGACCTTTGTGCCCAAAACCTGGGCAACGACGTCGTGCGTGATCTGCTGGGCCGTCAGCCCGACGCGCTCCAGCACCTGGCTGCGCGTGCCGTGGTCCAGGAACTCGGCAGGGAGCCCCACCTCGTTCAGGGCGGTGTCAACGCCCGCTGCGCGCATTTCCTGCCGGATCCGCGATCCGACACCGCCTGCCCTGACACCATCCTCGATGCAGATGACCAGCCGGTGGTGGGAGGCCAGCGCAATGATGGAACGCTGTACAGGCAGCACCCAGCGCGGGTCCACCACGGTGGTGCTGATGCCTTGGGCGCCCAGGCGGTTGGACACGTCCAGGGCCAGTTCGGACATGGCTCCGACGCTGACGATCAGGACGTCGTTTTCGGTGGACCCGGCAGGCCGGCGGGCCAGCACGTCAACACCGTCGCCCAGCCGTTCGATGGCCTCCACTTCGGCGCCCACGGTGCCCTTGGAGAAGCGCACCACAGTGGGGGCGTCGTTGATGGCCACGGCCTCGCGCAGCTCTTCCCGCAGCCGGGAGGCGTCGCGCGGCGCGGCAAGGTGGAGTCCGGGAACGATCTGGACCATTGCCATGTCCCACATGCCATGATGGCTGGCCCCGTCCGGACCGGTGACACCGGCACGGTCCAGGACGATGGTGACGCCGGCCTTGTGCAGTGCCACGTCCATCAGGAGCTGGTCAAACGCACGGTTCAGGAAGGTGGCATACACGGCCACCACGGGGTGGAGCCCGCCGAAAGCCATGCCGGCGGCGGACGTCAGCGCATGCTGCTCGGCAATGCCGACATCGATCACCCGGTCCGGGTGCTTGGCCGCAAACTTATGCAGGCCCACGGGAATGAGCATGGCCCCGGTGATGCCCACAATGTCGGGGCGCTCATCGGCGATCTTCGCGATCTCGTCCGCAAAAACAGACGTCCAGGACTGTGCCCCGGAAACTCCCGTCGGTTCACCCGTTTCCGGATCGATAATGCCGACGGCGTGGAACTGGTCCGCTTCATGGGCCCGGGCCGGGGCGTAACCGTGGCCCTTTTCGGTCATGGCGTGGACAATCACCGGGCCGGCGTAGTTCCTGGCCGTGGACAGTGCGTGCTCCATTGCCTGCAGGTTGTGGCCGTCAACCGGGCCGATGTACTTCATGCCGAGGTCTTCGAACATGCCCTGCGGCGCCCACCAGTCCTTGATGCCCTTTTTCATGGCATGCAGGCTCTTGTAGGTGAACTGGCCCACGGGGCCGCCGTTCTGAAGTTTCTTCTTCCACCAGTCCAGCGTGCCCTCATAGGCAGGGGCGGCGCGGAACGAGTCGATGGTGGGGCGCAGTGAGGCGAGGTAGTCCGCGAAGCCGCCCACCGTGGGGGCATAGGAGCGGCCGTTGTCGTTGACGACGATCACCACGCGGCGGCGCTTGTCCGCCGCAATGTTGTTGATGGCTTCCCAGGCCATGCCGCCGGTCAGCGCCCCGTCTCCGACGACGGCGACGGTGTAGCGTTCCGACTCGCCTGTGAGCTGCCTGGCTCGGGAGATGCCGTCAGCCCAGGAGAGGGAGGAGGAAGCATGCGAGCTTTCCACAATGTCATGCTCGGACTCGGCGCGCGACGGGTAGCCGGACATGCCGCCCTGCTGGCGCAGGGTACTGAAGTCCTGGCGGCCGGTGAGGAGCTTGTGCACATAGGACTGGTGGCCCGTGTCGAACACGATGCTGTCCCGGGGCGAATCGAAGATGCGGTGCACGGCAAGGGTCAGTTCCACAACGCCGAGGTTGGGGCCGAGGTGTCCACCTGTCTGGGAGACGTTGGTGATCAGGAAACTCCTGACCTCAGCGGCCAGCTCTTCGAGCTGGTCTTGAGACAGCTGGTTCAGGTCCTGCGGATTCCGGATGGTGTCCAAGATTCCCAATGACCCCTCCTTCGGGTGGTAGACGTGCCTGTTAACTCTAACGCCTGGCGGAAAATGCAAAGCCGAAGCCCCGGCTGGTCCGTGACCGGCCGGGGCTTCGAAAGAGTACTGCGTGGGTTCAGATTCCGGCTAGTTGGCGGAGATCTGGCGCAGGACGTACTGCAGGATGCCGCCGTTGCGGTAGTAGTCGGCTTCGCCCGGAGTATCGATGCGGAGAACTGCATCGAAGGACTTGGCGGAGCCGTCTTCAGCGGTGGCGGTGACCTTGAGGGTCTTGGGCGTGGTGCCTTCGTTCAGGGCAATGACGCCCTCGACCGCGAAGGTTTCCGTGCCGGTCAGGCCCAGGGTGGCTGCGGATTCTCCGGCCGGGAACTGCAGGGGCAGGACGCCCATGCCGATCAGGTTGGAGCGGTGGATACGCTCGTAGCTCTCGGCGACGACGGCCTTGACGCCCAGGAGGGCGGTGCCCTTCGCTGCCCAGTCACGCGAGGATCCGGAACCGTATTCCTTGCCCGCCAGGACCACCAGCGGGGTGCCGGCTGCCTGGTAGTTCTGCGCGGCGTCGTAGACATATGCCTGCGGGCCGTCAGCCTGGGTGAAGTCGCGGGTGAAGCCACCTTCGACGCCGTCCAGGATCTGGTTCTTGATGCGGATGTTCGCGAACGTGCCGCGGATCATCACTTCGTGGTTGCCACGGCGTGAGCCGTAGGAGTTGAAGTCCTTGCGCTCAACACCGTTCGCCAGCAGGTACTGGCCGGCGGGGGTGTCCGACTTGAAGGAACCGGCCGGGGAGATGTGGTCGGTGGTGACCGAATCGCCCAGCTTCAGCAGCACGCGCGCGCCGGAGATGTCCTGGACGGGTTCCGGCTGCGCCTTTATGCCGTCGAAGTACGGGGGCTTCCGGACGTAGGTGGAGTTCGGATCCCAGGCGAAGGTGTCGCCGGCCGGGGTGTCGAGCGCCTTCCAGCGTGCGTCGCCGTCGAAGACGCCCTCGTAACCGCGGGCGAACATGTCCTTGTCGATCGAGGAATCGATGACCTGCTGGACCTCAACCGGGTTGGGCCAGATGTCCTTCAGGAAGACGTCGTTTCCGGCTTCGTCCTTGCCCAGGGAATCGGTGTCGAAGTCGAAGTCCATGGAGCCGGCCAGGGCGTACGCGATGACCAGCGGCGGGGAGGCCAGGTAGTTCATCTTCACGTCCGGGTTGATCCGGCCTTCGAAGTTGCGGTTACCGGAGAGCACCGCGGTGACGGAGAGGTCGTTGGCCTGGATGGCCTCGGAGATTTCGGCGTCCAGCGGGCCGGAGTTGCCGATGCAGGTGGCGCAGCCGTAACCCACGATGTAGAAGCCGAGCTTCTCCAGGTACGGGGTCAAGCCCGACTTGTTGTAGTAGTCGGTGACAACCTTGGACCCGGGAGCCACGGAGGTCTTGACCCAGGGCTTGGACATCAGGCCCTTGTCGACGGCGTTGCGGGCCAGCAGGGCTGCGGCCAGCATCACCGACGGGTTGGACGTGTTCGTGCAGGACGTGATCGAGGCGATGGATACCGCGCCGTGGTCCAGTTCGAACTCGCGGCCGTCTTCAGTCTTGATGTGCACCGGGTTGGACGGACGCCCGTGGGCGCCGTCCGCTGCGGACACAACACGGCTGGTCTCGATGGTGTGCGAGTCGGCGTGCGTGAACGACGGGGCATCCGATGCGGGGAAGGACTCGTCCAGTGACTCGTCCACGCTGCCGTCTTCGATGGCGACGTAGTTGTGGATGTCCTTGCGGAACTGTTCCTTGGCATCCGTCAGCTCAATGCGGTCCTGGGGACGCTTGGGGCCGGAGATGGAGGGAACAACCGTGGACAGGTCCAGCTCGAGGTACTCGGAGAACTTGATCTCGCGGGAAGCATCGTGCCAGAGGCCTTGCTCCTTGGCGTAGGACTCCACGAGTGCCACATTTTCGTCCGAGCGGCCGGTGAGGCGCAGGTAGTCCAATGTGACGTCGTCGATGGGGAACATTGCGGCGGTGGAGCCGAATTCCGGGCTCATGTTGCCGATGGTGGCGCGGTTGGCCAGCGGCACTGCCGCAACACCTTCGCCGTAGAATTCCACGAACTTGCCCACCACACCGTGCTTGCGCAGCTGCTCGGTGATGGTCAGCACCACGTCCGTGGCGGTGGCGCCAGCCGGAATGGACCCGGTCAGCTTGAAGCCCACAACACGCGGGATGAGCATCGAGACAGGCTGTCCCAGCATGGCCGCTTCGGCTTCGATGCCGCCAACGCCCCAGCCCAGGACACCCAGGCCGTTGACCATGGTGGTGTGCGAGTCGGTGCCGACGCAGGTGTCCGGGTAGGCACGAAGGACGCCGTCGATTTCGCGGGTCATGACCGTGCGGGCCAGGTATTCGATGTTGACCTGGTGCACAATGCCGGTTCCCGGGGGAACAACCTTGAAGTCGTCGAAGGCGGTCTGGCCCCAGCGGAGGAACTGGTATCGCTCGCCGTTGCGCTGGTACTCGATCTCCATGTTGCGCTCCAGTGCGCCGGAGTTACCGAAAGCGTCGATCTGCACGGAGTGGTCAATAACCATTTCCGCAGGAGCGAGGGGGTTGACCCGCTTGGGGTCGCCGCCGAGTTCCTTGACCGCTTCACGCATTGTCGCCAGGTCAACCACGCAGGGGACGCCGGTGAAGTCCTGCATGATCACGCGGGCAGGCGTGAACTGGATTTCTGTATCGGGCTGGGCATTGGGATCCCAGCCTGCCAAGGCACGCACGTGATCGGCCGTGATGTTCGCGCCGTCCTCGGTCCTCAACAGGTTTTCAAGCAATACCTTGAGGCTGAACGGAAGGTTTTCTGCACCTTCAACGGAGTTCAACCGGAAAATTTCGTATTCGGTTCCGGCTACATTAAGTTTGCCTTTTGAACCGAAGCTGTCCACAGTGCTCATCGCAGGACTCCTCTCGCAACAGTTTCATCTTTGTCGCGCGGTAGACCGCTTTCTAGTTAGGCAGGCCTAATTAGTGCTGGCCACAAAAATTGCAGGAGGTCAGCCGTGAATACGGGGCGCGACGTGGGATTACTACCGCCATCCTAGTAGCATCACTGACCCGGCGTCAGTAACGCCACCGTCTCCAGGTGGTGGGTGTGCGGGTAGAGATCAAAGGCCCGCAGGCCCGCCAAGGACCAGCCTGCCTGCTGGAAGTACCCCAGGTCCCGGGCAAACGATGCCGGATCACAGGACACGTAGGCGATGGCGCGGGGCCCGGCAGCGATCAGCTGGCTGACCACGGGCTTCCCGGCGCCCGCCCGGGGCGGATCCAGCACGATGGCGTCGAAATTCCGCGGCTTTTGGCGGAGGACACGTTCCACCCGGCCGTGCTCGATCTCCACCTGCGGCGCACCGTGAAGGTTCTTGCGGGCGTCCCGGCTGGTTCCCGGCGCACCTTCAACCGAGAGAACGGACCCGGTCTCCCCCACCGCGTCGGCCAGCGGAGCCGTGAATAGCCCGGAGCCGGCATAGAGGTCGGCAACCACGGAACCCGGCGCCAGAAACCCGCCAGTGTGGAGGAATTCTGTGACGGTCCCCACAAGTGTCCCGGGCGCGTCGCGGTGGATCTGCCAGAAACCTGCGCCGGTGACCCGGTAATCATGGCCGGCTGCCGACTCCTGGACCCAGGTCCGGCCCCGCAGCTGCGCAACTTCCCCGGTCAGGGGGTCGAAAGTGGCCACGGAAACGTCGTCCGGAAGCTGGGCTGCGATGGCGCTGAGCCGCTTGGGTTTGGTGCCGGGAGCGGGCGCCAGCAGCACCAGTGGGCGTGAACCGTTCGACGGCGCCGCCACCTCGACGCGTTCGATGCCTGTCAGGTCGATGTCCCACAAGCGCAGCCGGTTGATGCGCTCCGTTGCGAGCGGCATCTCCCGGACAGGAATGATGTGGTCAGAACGGTGCGCGTGCATGCCCAGTTTTCCGCCCGGCGTCACCGAGAAACTGGCGCGCGTCCGCCACCCGAGGCCAGTGCCGGCGTCGTACTTTGAATCCGTCACCAGGCCGGAATCCGGCCCGCCCGCGTCCACTGCCTCAACGAGGTTTCCGACGTCCAGCCCGTCGGGCAGGCGTTCGACGGCGGCGAGCCGCTGAAGCTGTTCGGCCAGTACCGCCGACTTGAGCGCGCGTTGGCGGCCCAGCGAGATGTGGCCGAATTCGGCTCCGCCCACCGGCGGATGCCCGTGGGCCCAGGCGCGGAGGGAGTCCGCCGGGCGCCAGAAGTGCTCCACCCGGTCCGGGGAGGCGTCCAGCACCTCGACAACGTCGGCGCGCCAGAACTTGGCTGACTCCCCAGCGTCGGTGAGGCGGGCGCGTACTTTTTCGCCGGGGATGCCGTGCCGGACAAAGATGACCCTGCCCTCGTGCCGGGCCACGCAGTGGCCGCCGTGGGCCACCGGACCGACGTCGAGCACCAGTTCGGTGGGGGCTGCCGTGGCAGCTGCGGAGTTGGTCTGGGTGTGGGGGTTCATCGGATATCCTGCATGTTTTTGGCTTCTTCGGACGATTTCAACTGCCACGGGACACTGGCCACCATCACGCCAGGTTCAAAGTGCAGCCGGGTTTTGATGCGCAGCGCTGTCTGGTTGTGAACCAGCTGTTCCCACCATTTACCGACCACGTATTCGGGGATGTAGACCACGATCAGGTCACGGGGGGAATCACGGCGCATGTTCTTGACGTATTCCATGATGGGTGTGATGGTTTCCCGGTACGGGCTGGCGAGCACGGTCAGCGGCACGGGGATCTCCAGCTTTTCCCAGTCGGCAACCGTGTGCGCGGTTTCCGCTGCGTCAATGTCCACCGTGATGGCGTCCAGCCGCGACGGCCGCGAGGCCCGTGCGTAGGCCAGGGCGCGCAACACAGGCTTGCGCACATGGGACACCAACAGTACCGCGTGCACCCGGGTTGGCAGGGCCCGCGGCGACGAATCCTCGTCCACGGCCAGCTCCTTGGCCACATTGTCGTAGTGCGCCCGGATGCTCCACATGATCAGGAACAGAATGAACATGGCCAGCAGCGCGATCCACGCGCCTTGCTGGAACTTGGTGATCAGGACGATCACCAGCACCAGGGCCGTCATGCCGAACCCGATGCTGTTGATGGTGCGGGACTTCACCATCCGGCGTCGGGCGGTTTTGTCCTTGGCGAGCTTGAGGTGCCTCCCCCAGTGCCGGATCATGCCCAGCTGGCTGAGGGTAAAGGAGATAAAGACGCCCACGATGTAGAGCTGTATCAGTTTGGTGACATCGGCGTTGAACGCGAGGATCAGCACCAACGCTCCGGCGGCCAGGGCAAGGACACCGTTGCTGAATGCCAGGCGGTCTCCCCTGGTCCGCAGCTGGCGCGGCAGATAGCCGTCCTGGGCCAGGATGGAACCCAGCACAGGAAAGCCGTTGAAGGCGGTGTTCGAGGCGAACACCAGGATCACTCCGGTGGCGGCGACCACGATGTAGAACAGGATTGATCCCGGGCCGAAGATGGTCTGGGCGATCTGGCTGATGGCCGGACTCTGGATGTAATCCTCCGGCAGCGGCAGGCCGTTCATCAGGAATTCCGTCGCCGGATCCAGCACAATGTGCACCTTCGTGGCGTTGGCCAGGAAGATGATGCCGGCCAGCATGGACGAGGCGATTACGCCGAGCAGCAACAGCGTGGTGGCCGCGTTTTTGCTCTTCGGTTTCTGGAAGTTCGGCACACCGTTGCTGATGGCCTCAATGCCGGTCAGCGCGGCGGCGCCGGAGGAGAACGCCCGGAGCAGAAGGAAGGCGCCGGCCAGGCCCACCAGCCCTTCGTCGAAACCGGGAGCCGGCACAATCTCGAAGGCCGCCGACGGCGCTTCGCCCAGCTGGCCGGTGGCGGCCTGGAAGATGCCCACCGCTGTCATGCCGAGGATCGCCGCCATAAAAATGTAGGTGGGGACGGCGAAAACGCTGCCGGCTTCCTTGATGCCACGGAGGTTGACGAGGGCAAGGATTACGACGCCGATGGTGGCGAACAGGGCCTGTTGCCCATGCAGGGACGGCACCGCCGTGGTGAGGTAGGTGGCCGCCGAGGACATCGAGACGGCCACCGTCAGGACGTAGTCCACCAGGAGCGCCGAGGCCACAGTCAGCCCGGAAAACTTGCCCAGGTTTTCATTGGCGATCTCGTAGTCTCCGCCGCCGGAAGGGTAGGCGTGCACGTTCTGCCGGTAGGACGCCACCACCGTCAGGAGGACCACCATGACGGCCAGGCCCACCCACGGCGAAAAGGCGACCGCACTGACGCCGGCCAGGGCCAGGGTGAGCAGGATTTCATCGGGGGCATAGGCCACCGAGGACAGTGCATCGGAAGCGAAAACCGGAAGTGCTATCCGTTTGGGGAGCAAGGTATGGGGGAGCCTGTCATTCCTGAAGGGCCGGCCCACCAGCACCCGTTTCACGGCATTCAATATTGTCAGCACTCCACAAAGCTAGTCTGATTCCCCGTCCATGTCATGACGGCGCCCGGGCGGCTGGAGCACGCGCGCTGCCGGTAGAGTTCTAGCAGCAGCAACAGGCTACGGAAGTTGAGGAGATACGGTGGCGCATTTCGTGATCATGGGATGTGGCCGGGTAGGGGCCACCTTGGCGCACACGCTGGAAGACGCCGGTCACTCCGTCGCCATCATCGACCAGGATGACCGCGCGTTCCGCCGGCTTCGGCAGGGCTTCACCGGACGCAAAGTCACCGGGGTGGGCTTCGACCGGGACACGCTCCAGCAGGCCGGCGTGGCCGAGGCCTACGCCTTCGCCGCCGTTTCCAGCGGTGACAACTCCAACATCCTGGCCACCCGTGTGGCGCGCGAAACGTTCCACGTCCCCCACGTTGTGGCCAGGATCTACGACCCCGGCCGGGCAGAAATCTACCAGCGGCTCGGCATCCCCACCGTTGCCGCCGTCCGGTGGAGCGCAGACCAGGTATTGCGCCGCATCCTGCCCGAACAGCATCTCGCCGGCGATTTCCGCGAACCTTCCGGCCGGCTGGTCCTCGCCGAAGTGGACCTGGACGCCAGCTGGATCGGCCACCGGATCAGCGAGGTCGAAAAGGCCGCCGACATCCGGGTGGCATACCTCACCCGGTTCGGCGAAGGCATGCTTCCCGAAACCGGGACTTCGTACCAAGACGGCGACACGGTCCACGCCATGCTGCCGGTGGACCGCAGTTCCCAGGTCGCCCAGATCCTGGCCAAAGCACCCGCCAAGGAGTTGTAGTGAAAGTTGTCATCGTCGGCGCCGGCAGCGTCGGGTCATCGATCGCCCGGGAACTGCTGGCCCACAAGCACGAAATCCTGCTGATCGACCTCAAGCCTGAGGTCATCGGGCGCAGCGGGCTGCGCGGCGCGCATTGGCTGGTGGGCGACGCCTGCGAGCTCAGCACCCTGCAGGGAGCGAAAGTGGAGGATGCCGACGTCGTTGTTTCAGCCACGGGCGATGACAAGGTGAACCTGGTGGTCTCGCTCCTGGCCAAGACCGAATTCGGTGTGGGCCGGACAGTGGGCCGGGTCAACAACCCCAAGAACGACTGGATGTTCAACGACTCCTGGGGCGTGGACGTTGCCGTCAACACCCCCCAGCTGATGACCGCGCTTGTGGAGGAAGCGGTGGAGATCGGCGACCTGGTCCGGCTCCTGACGCTGCAGACCGGCGTCGCTTCGCTGGTGGAGTTCACGGTGCCGCACGATTCCCACGTCATCGGCCTGACGGTCGGCGGCATCCAATGGCCCGAGGACGCCACGCTGGTGGCAATCCTCCGGGACCACGCGCCCATCACTCCCAGCCGTGACGACGTCATCGATGGCGGCGACGAACTGTTCTTCGTCACCACCATCGCGGCCGAGGACCACTTGCGTGCGCTGCTGTCACCCGAATCAGCCGAGGAGCCGGCGGAGGACGCCGGTGAGCCCGAAGGCGTGCAGCCTGCCGAAACTCAGGCGCCGGAGGACGACGGCTTCGACGGCTGATCCGACGGCGGGGCATCGGCGTCCGCCGGTACCGGCCGGGTGACCAGCCACGCGGTCCAGACGCCCAGGATATAGAGCGGCGCCCCCATGATCAGGCGGGTCGTGGCCAGGGCCGCCAGTCCGTCCTCGCCCATCAGGTACAGGGGTACCTGGACCACCAGCCGAAGTACCAGGACTGCCACGATGATCCACGTACCCAGGCGGTAAGCCTTAAGCCGCGCGGGGTCCTTGCGCCAATCCAGCCCTTCGTTGCGGATGATCCCGAACAGCAGGCCGGCCACCGGCCACTTGATCGCGATGGAGATCACCATGGCTAGGATATAGGCGATGTTGGTGAAGAAGCCCGGAAGGTAGAAATCCTCAGCCTTGCCCGTAGTGTTGGCGAGCCAGGCAGAGATGCCCACCCCCACCACTCCGGCGAGGGCCTGGGTCAACGGACGCCGCTGGACGAGGCGGACCACCGTAAAGACGGCAGCGGAGGCCAGCGCGGCCACCAGCGACGGCGTCAGGTCCCGGGTGATGGTAAAGGCGATCAGGAAGACCAGACCGGGCACAATGCTCTCGGCGATGCCCTGGATCCCGCCGGCGCTCTTGAGGACATCGATCCGGCCGTCATGGGTGCGGTGCAGGCCGGCTTTGGCTGCATAGCCCTCAGCAAGACCCTTCGCGACGGACGGTTCGGGCTGCTTGGACGGCTCGGGCTGCTGGGGCGAGGTCATTGGTTCTCCTGGCGGGAAAGTATTTCATAGCGGGGATTGAACATGGTGGGCAGGCCATGGCTTTGGGACAGCATGCCCTCGAGGCGGACTTCGGTCCCGGTAGCGATGCCCGGCACCCTGCGCCGCCCCAGCCAGACAACACGCAGCCGGCCGCCCCTTCCCTGGGCGGGTTTGGCGCCGGACTGGCGAATGTCGGGGTCCGAGACAATGGCAGTGAAGGCGGCGTTCTGGTCTGCGGGCATGTACGTGACCGACTCGATGTGCCCCTGGCACACCACCCTGCCCCGTTCCGGCAGCCGGCTGACCGGCATCCCCGCGTCCGGGGAGGAGTCCGAGGGACCTTGGCGGGAATCAGCCAATCTGGGTGGTTTCCGGACCACGTTCAGGGCCCTTGAAGTCGGGTGCAGCGGGCGGCGGGGTGACACTGGCATCCTTGGGCAGCCGCAGTTGAAGCAGGTCCCGGGGCGGCATGGGGCTGTCGCCCCGGATGACCACAATCTTGCGGAACAGGGACTCAAGCGGTGCCGCTGCCTCGCGCTCCATCGCTGCCGCACCGCCCAAGACTCCGCGCAGGAACCATCGCGGACCGTCAATGCCGATGAAGCGCGCCACCCGGTAGCCCTGGCTGCCGTCCTGCGCACCAGCGGGCAGTTTGGCGATCAGTTCGGTTCCGAAGCCACCCTGGACTTCTTCAACCTGTCCGCCCTGGCTGCCCACGGACTGACCGATCTGTTCGCGGATCTCGTCCCACAGTCCCTCGGTCTTGGGTGCAGCGAACGCCTGCAGCTGAAGGCTGGAGCCGTTCAGGTCCATGGTCACGGCGACCACGCGCTGGGTGGCTTCCTCAACTTCGAGCCGGAGCTGAAGCCCTTCGCTCGGGGCGATCAGCAGCGCACCGAGGTCAACGTAGCCGTCGCGGCTGGAGACCTCGGAAACATCAAAGGGACCCGTGGCCCGACGCCCGTCGTCCGCCGAAGCCATGTCAGCGGACTCCGTTGATTCCGCTGAGGCCCGGGATTCGTCCGGGTCGGCCGATTGGTCCTTCTTGGATTTCCTGCCGAGCCCAAAAACCATGGGGTTTGTCTCCTTAGTTGTGAAAGTGACTCGCCGGCCCGGAGGTCCCGTCGGAAGTCTTGACTGCCGCGGGCAACCACCGTTGGTTGCCGCCGTCTGCGGGTGTCAGGCGTTTGGCGAGGTGAAGCCGCCGGTGGATCCGAATCCGCCGGCTCCCCGCACCGATTCGCTCAATTCGTTGACGGGGACAAACTGCGCATATTCCACCCGCTGGATCACCATCTGTGCAATTCTATCGCCGCGCCGGAGCTCGATGGCGTTCCTGGAATCGGTATTGAGGAGGGTCACTGAAATTTCCCCGCGATAGCCGGCATCCACGGTGCCGGGCGCATTGACGATGGTCAGTCCGTGCTTCGTGGCCAGGCCGGAGCGCGGGTGGATCAGGGCAACAAAGCCGTCCGGCAGTGCTATGGAAACACCCGTCGCCACCATCTTCCGCTCCCCCGGCGCCAGGACCACATCTTCCCGGGCCCGCAGGTCAGCCCCTGCATCGCCAGGGTGGGCATAGGACGGTGCCTCCAAGCCGGCGTCGAGCATTTTCAGCTGCACCTGCAGCGTCGGGGCACCGTAGGCGGCGGTATCCGGTGCAGCGCCGGCCAGCTCATTGTCAGGAACGGTTTCAACAGTGGCAAGTTCGTCAGTCACAATCACTCACTCTAACGCCCAGCCGCAGTTCCGTCCTAGATTCAACGGGACGCCGTAGGCCAAGGCAGGATGAGCCCAAGATGAAATAGCCAGCCAAAGGTGGAAAGCTGGTGGCATGCCCGAATCCAGCTCCACTGCGCCCGTCCCTGACGCCCCCTCTGCCGGCACCCCGGCAGTTTTCCGGGAGAGGCTGTGGCCGAACGTCTGGATCTGGGTCATCGCGGCGGGGATCTCCGGTGCCGGGATCCTCGTTTTCGCCCCGATCAGCATGGCGGCGGGCTACACGGCCGCCGCCGTCCTGTTCACCATCATGGCTGTCCTGCTGGTGCTGTCCACCCCAACCATCATGGTCACCAGTGACGCCTTGACGGTAGGACGTGCCACCATCGAGCGCCGCTTCGTCGGCGAAGTGGCACCGTTCCACGGCAAGGACGCCACCGCCCAGCGGGGTACCCGGCTCAACGGCCTGGCCTACCTGTGCATCCGTGGCTGGATCGACCCGGTGGTGCGGATCGAAATCACCGACCCGTCAGACCGGACCCCCTATTGGCTGACGTCGTCCAGGCGACCCGAGGAACTCACTGCCGTGCTTTCGCGGAAATAGGCACCCCCGTGTCAGCCCTCACACTCCTTGCAGTAGAAGCGGCCGTCTTTCTCCCGCGCAATCTGCGAACGGTGCCGGACCAGGAAGCATGAGCAACACGTAAACTCGTCCGCCAGTGGAGGCACCACCAGAACCAGCAGTTCCTCGCCGGACAAGTCCGACCCGGGAAGCTCGTAGCCTGCGGCCAGGTCGCTTTCGTCCACATCAACCGCGGCCGTAGGGATGTCTGATCGCCGGGTTTTTATGTCCTCCAGCGATTCCTCGGTGAGGTCCTCTTCGGATTTTCGCGGCGCATCGTAGTCGGTGGCCATCTCGGCTTAACTCCATTCCTTTCCGGTCAGCGGGTGACACCCTTGATAACGCCGGGCGCCTCCTGTTTGTGCCCCGCGCGTGTGACTTTCGGCGCTATTTGGCGGTGTTTTGTGATCGCTAAATGGCGTCAAGAGTCGGGGGAGCGAGGGCGTGCCTAATCCCTTCGTCTCGTATCTCTAAGGTTTCGAGGCGCAGAGGTTTCGAGACACCAAGATGGAGTAGGAACAGGGGCGGCCGCCCTCAGACGGAACCCTCACCGGGACATCATTGGAGGTAGGCCACGAGTACAGTTGACTGGTGTTTGAACCGCGCCAGCTCAGTGAGAATGTCTGCATGCGCACCTTGCGCTCGAGTGATGCGTCAGCGCTTGCCGCAGCGTACGTCCGCAACCGTGAGTACCTTTCCGCTTGGGAGCCGGTGCGTCCCGAGGTGTACTACACCGAAATGTGGCAGGCAACGGATATTGCGAGTCGCCTTGTTGCGGCTGATACCGGGGAAGGGTACCCCCTAGGGCTATTTGCTGGCGATGCCCTGATCGGCAGATTCAACTTAGCGGGCATCGTGCGTGGACCGTTCCAAAGTGCAGGGCTAGGGTACTGGGTGGATGGCGCTTACGCGGGCCGTGGACTGGCCTCCGCTGCCGTCCAGACGATTGTCGAAACGGCACGTGACGTGCTTGGGCTGCACCGCATAGAAGCGAGCACTCTCCTGCACAATGCCGGTTCGCAACGGGTGCTGTTGAAGGCGGGCTTCCGGCAGATCGGGATGGCTCCACGGTACTTGAAAATTGCCGGCAAATGGCAAGACCACAACCTTTACCAAGTTGTCCTTCACGAATAAGACCCTCCACAACGTCCAGCGCTCTCCACGACACCTCCCATTCCGTTTGAGGATCCAACTGAGGAACGCTTAGCGGAACGCGGTGTGGAAATCCCGTCGTGCCGATGGGTCAGCCGCTTGCCCGGAGACGAGAGGTGGGGTCAACGATCCTGTTGCGGTTCGCGGAGCATCTGCTCGTGGTCGCGGCCGCCGTAGAAAATACCGACGATTGCCACGGTCTCATTCAGGATGGCGTAGGCGATCACGACGCGCTTCCTGTAACCGATCGTCCTCAGCCCAGGACGGAGGTTCTCCCTCGCCAACCCACGGTACGGGAAATCGGTGAGACCTTCACAGAACAAGACGATCGATTCAGTGAAGCCTGCCGCATTGGCGGGAGACCCAGCATCGGCGATGAAATCGTAAAGCTCCTCAAGCTGTTGCAGTGCTTCGCGCCGGAATACAACCCGGTAATGAGTCACTGCTGCTTGTCATGCTTCGCCGAAAGCCGCGCGCGCACTTCGTTGACGCTCACCACAGCGGAGGGATCGGCCACGAGTGCGTCATAGGCACTGACAACCTCCTCGCGAAGCCAAGACTCGAGCACCTGGTCGCGCGCGAACAACGTTCGCAAACCATCACGGATAACTTCGCTCTCACTCGCATATGCGCCCGAGCTCACGCGCTGGCGCAAGGCATCGGCCATCTCGTTCGGAAGGGTAATGCTCAGCTGGCGTGTCGTGCGCATGGTCGCTCCAAATTTCGTCTCAGTAGGACTAAATCCTACGCGCTTTAGCTGCGGGTGAGTAGTAAAATTCCGGGACTGACGTGCGAGTCGCGCGTTGAGGACGCAGGGCAGTGGACGTGGCTCCGACCTTCACCCGTTTCTGGAAGCGTCAGGTCATTCGCAAGCCCGCAACCCGAACCCTCACCGGGTGGTGGTGTTCTGTGATTCCTCGACGCGAAAGTCTGCGATGTCGACAAACGCGTCGGCCGGCATGAGCGGGTAGTGCCGCCGAAGACCTTCGACGTAGCCTTCGACACTTTCGCCTTCGGCAAGCCGGAGACGTCCGGCAGTCAAGTCCCCAACGCGATACCGCTGGACCTCAAGAATCTGCCCACGCAGTGGCGGGTGCGCTTCATCATCCTCAAAGTAGAAGATCGCCGGTCCGGGGGATATTTGCTCATCCCATCGGACCGAGGAAGTCTTCTTTCCACTCACAATTCCGTCGTAATAGCGCTTGTTGAAGCGTAAAACTCGCTGGGCATCCCCATCAGGAAAGAAGTACGTATCTGCAAGGAGTTTCGCGATGGGACGCATTTGGGGCCCAGCCGGGGATGGAACGGCAACTAGTAAATCTGGATGCAAATCGAGCATCACCTGACGACAGCGGCCACACGGTGGAATCAATCCGCGCCCTCCATCTCCGGCGGCTGCCATCGTTACCAATGGCCCAGCTTGGGCGGTGGCAGCAACACCTAAGGCGACGAGCTCGGCGCACGGGCCACCGGTGAAGTGGTGGACATTCACTGCCCTATGTATGCGGCCGTTCGTGTCCATCGCGGCGGCCGCAACAGTATGGTTTCCATCGCTACCGAGAGTTCTGGCCAAGCTTTCGGCTGCCTCGATCACCCGACGTTCTGACTCCAAAGGTTCCATGGATGCAGCCTTTCACAAGTGATCAGCGCATCTGAGCACCGCCCTTAGCCGGCGCTGTTGCGGAACCTTGAACGGGACAAATGGTGCCAAACCTTCAGTTTGAGAAGGTCGCGTCCCTGGCCAGAGCGACCCCCGTTTCGCTCATTTCGTCTGCGAGCTTCAACACGTCGTACATTCCCAGCTGCATTTCCTTGCTGAATGCGGTAATTCGGGTTCCCTTGTCGGTCGCATCGATCATGAAATGAATGCGGGGTTGTTGCTTCAGATGCTTGGCTGCGTCACCATGGCGCCATTCTCCGTGCCACTCTCGGCCGATTTCCACCCAGACATTAGACCGCGCAACCTTCGTGACCAGCCCCTGTTGGTCAAACACCCTTGCCAAGACGTCCACGGCATCCTGCTGGGATAAGGCGGTGGTCCATTGCTCCTCACTCCGGAAGTGGTGCCGGCCAGGGCCAAACTGCAGCATGATCATCAGGGCCACCAGATTGGGCCCCAACGCAATTGCATCCACCTGACCAGGATCAGCGAGTAACAGCCAGGCAAACGCCCCAATGGTGAACAAAACAACGATGAGGAGTAGGGCTCTCCTCCACCTGCTCGGAACAAATACTAGATCCCCGGCGCCAAACCTGCCGACGGCTAGGAAGGCTCCTAGCCCGATACTTAGGAGTGCCTGGACCACGGCGATGATGGTGGGAACTATGTCATTTCTAGGATCCGGTCCAGCAATCAGGACAATGATCACAGATAGGACGGCGAGCCCGGCCATGACCAAGCCCGCACCAATCCGGATCCTTCTATCGCGCCCAGATGTATCCATGGACCACTGTCATGGGGACGTTGTCCTCGTGTCAACTGGGGAACCCTCTACGGGAGGTCTTCGGTATGACGCTGGCCCCTCCTGATTTTTCAGTTTTCTCCGCGACGCGACCCGAGGCCCGCGTCGCATTGATGCGAGGCCTGGGAAGCTGAATTCCCGCGTTTGTGGACGTCATTTTCGTGTCCTGCCTACTCTCGGAATGGCCCCGGCTAAGCTTCCGTGAACTCTTTTCCTCCGAAGGGGCAATACATCTTGTGACGACCGACAGTGAACTAATCCATAGATCTCGCGATGATCCCCAAGCCTTCGCGGTGCTGTACGACAAGTATTGCCGCCCAGTGCACCGATACGCGGCGACCAGGGCAGGTGACTCCATTGCCGATGACGTTATGTCGCAGACCTTTTTGATCGCCTTCGAAAGCCGGGAGTCCTTCGACCACGAATGGGAGGACGCCAGGCCCTGGCTCTTCGGTATCGCAACCAACCTGCTTCGACGCCATCACCGCGCCGAAGCAAGAAGGCTCAAGGCATTCGCCCGGGCAGCCGGCCGGGATAGCTACGGCGACGGAACGGACCGCGTTGCCGAACGACTTGACGCCGCCGCTGCGACGGCGAACCTCGCTACGGCCATGCGGAAGCTCGCCCCCGCCGACCGGGAATGCCTCCTGCTCTACGCCTGGGCTGACCTCACTTATGAAGGCATTGCACTGGCAACAGGAGTGCCAGTGGGCACCGTCAGATCACGGCTCAACAGGGCCCGACGCATCCTCCGTGATGCAGCCGCCCTCCACCACATTGATGACAAGGAGATTGATCATGAACGAGCTAACGCTCCTGCAGGCAATGCGTGACAAGACGCTTGTGGCCAGCGACGCCGCGGTAGAAGAAGGGCGCAGGGAGCTGCTCCACCGCATCGACCCTTCCCTGCCACATCACCGCCCAGCACCCCGCCGACGGACTGCTATGAAGATCGGAATTGCTTCCTTAGCGACAGCTGCAGTTGTGGCCGCTCTCGTCGCGGGTGACGTAGTTGGCCCTACAGGCTGGCGCGGTGCCGCAACAGCCCAAGCAGCACAAGTACTCAACGATGCCGCGCAAGCCACTATTGAAACCGCGGACCCCGTGGTGAACCCAGGGCAGTACCTGAAAATTCAGAGCAGCAACCTTTGGGGCTCTTTCTCAACCGACGAAAAGGGCAAGGAATATCAGTGGCTCGACACGGAGCACATGACCATGTATATTCCCGCCGACCGCAACGGTGAGTGGGTGTGGGAACGATCAGGGCGGATCCCAACAACGTTCTTTGACGCGGCATCCAAAGAACATGCGCTTAGTATCCAGACGAACGAACCCAGGGGATATGTACTGCGAGGAGCAAACGGCGGCTTCTACGGGTCACCACCTGATCAATCCGGATTCCCCTCGCCCGACTACCTGAACTCCCTCCCTCGCGACCCGCACATGCTCCTAAACAACATCTTCAAAAGGACGTTGGGACAGGGCCAATCCACAGACGGCGAGGCACTGGTCTTCATTGCCGACCTGCTCCGCACGGGCATGGTTCCAGCAGATCTCCGAGCCGCTCTGTACAAGGCCGCAGCACTGATTCCAGGAGTCACGGTCACGGATGATCAGGCCACTCTGAACGGACGCAAGGGCATCGCAATCGGACGCGTGGAGGAAGCCTCACATGCGCGACAGGACATCATCATCGACTCCAAAACCGGCCTACTCATCGGCGAACGCCAGGTTCTAACCCAAGCACAAGGGACCATTCCAGCCGGAACTGCCATTACGTTGACGACCATCGAAACCTCAGTGTCCGACACCGCACCTTAGGACCCAAGGCCTAGTGCGACCCACAAAGACCGCAGGCAACAGCGTGACCCTGTTCTTGGAACCGGGACCCGCTGTTGCCTGCCGCTTGATGTTGGAGCTGTTACCAGTTCTGCATGGCGAACCCTAAGCGGAACGCCGCCGTTCCCGTTCTCCTAGTGATTGCCCTCCGTGGAAGGGACTGCCCCGGCTTTTGTTGACTCGGGGTCCTAGGCCGCTATGAGCGCGGTCCGGTTGATTGTTTCATATTCGATCGGCGTGAGTTTTCCCAGCCGCCTTTGCCGTCGCCGGCGGTGGTACGTCCTTTCGATCCAGGTGGTGATCG
>NZ_JBVAYW010000024.1:0-48767 GCF_055412845.1 Pseudarthrobacter adonitolis
AAGCAATGGCGCGGCCTCGCCACCCGCTACGACAAGCTCGCTCTGACCTACCGCGGCGGAGTCGTCCTCCGCGCCATCACCATCTGGCTCAAGGAATTAGGAGACATGCCCTAGGCCGGGTCCGTGCTGCGGCGGCCTTCGGTCAGATCCGGGCTTGGGAGTCGCTTTGCCCTGCACCCGGTCGATCAACCCGCCGCAGTCGGGGATCAGTCCGAGCTTTTGACGTCGACGTCGACGTGGACCATTTGACCGTGCCGGGCATACTCATGCCGGCGGACACGGTCACGGCCCCAGGAGCGCCGCTCGAGGACCTCCTGGATTGTGTTAGCTCTCGGCAAGCACCACACAACACCCGGAGGTTCTCTAACGCGTCAGATCAATCCCCGTGTCACCAAGATACCGGGACACTACATCTAGGGTGCGTCCACTGTTTGCGTTCCCGCGTCCAGATCCTGCCCGGGCGACTTCTGCTTGCGCCCGTACTTGAAATGGAAGTAGGCGTAGCAGGCACCCACGAACGGGATCCCGAAGTACAGCGCCGTCGCCTGGGTTGGATCAAAGCCGATGCCAATGAGGGAAATGAGACACAGAAGGAACGCGACGATGGGCAGGAGCGGAAACAAAGGGGCGCGGTAGGGGAGGGTTGAGGTGTCGCCGCCGGCGCGCAGGAATGCCCTCCGGTGGAGGAAGTGTGAGGCTGTGATGGACATCCAAACACCCACGGTGGCGAAACCTGCCACGGAAACGAGGATCAGGTAAACCGTGGTTGGTGCCACCACGCTGCTGATGAGCGAGGCAAGGCCGCCGAGCATGCTGACGCAGAGGGCAAGCAGGGGGATGCCGCGTTTTGTCAGCTTCTTCAGGGCCTTAGGGGCATAACCCTCGTCCGCCAGCGAGAAAAGCATGCGGCCGCAGGAAAACAGGCCGCAGTTTCCTGCCGACAAAAGGGCCGTGATGATGACGAAATTCATGATGTCTGCGGCGTAAGGAATACCCAGCTGCGAGAAGACCGTGACAAAGGGGCTGACTTCCAGCGAGGTGTCCTTATATGGCACCGTACTGGCAATCACCGCAATAGCTCCCACGAAGAAAATCATGAGGCGGATAACCGTGGTTCGCATTGCCTTGGGGATGTTGACTGCCGGGTTTGCCGTTTCTCCTGCGGCCACGCCGATGAGTTCCGAGCCGGAGAATGCATAAAAGACAGCGAGCGTGGTGATCAGGATGCCGGTAAAGCCGTTGGGAAACAGGCCCTGCGGCGTATTGAGGTTCTCGCCAAGGAGCGGATAGTCGTTTTCTGCAAGCGGATGGAAACCAAGCAGGGCTGCGCCGCCCAAAACGATCAGGCCGACCACGGCGCTGACCTTTATCAGGGCGAACCAGAACTCGGATTCACCGAAGACCCGTGACGATATGGCGTTCAGCGTGAACAGGACCGCAGCAAAAACAAGGCACCAAATCCACACATCCACATGAGGAAACCACCTCTGCATCAGCAGGCCGGCAGCTGTGAATTCAGAGCCGAGGGCAACCGCCCAGCAGAGCCAGTAAAGCCAGGCGGTGGCGAAGCCGGTGGCAGGGCCCATGGTCCTCGCCGCGTAGATGTGAAAGGCGCCGGACACCGGATAGGCGACTGCCAGTTCGCCCAGGCATGCCATCACCATGTACACCACCACCGCGCCAATCAGGTAGGCGATAATTGCCCCCAGCGGCCCTGCTTGGGCGATGGTGTACCCCGAACTGAGGAAGAGTCCCGACCCGATGACACCTCCCATTGCGATCATGACGAGGTGCCGGGCCTCCATCGACCTTCGAAGGCCGCGTTTTTCGGTTTGTTCCAATGTTTCGACGGTCAGGGTGGGGGAGCCAATGGCCATTTTTCCTCCGGGTTGGGCTTTGGCACCACTGAGGGTGACGGGGGCAACATCCGCAACACTGGTTCTTCACAGCCCGTGTCCGCAAATGCTGCTGCCCCTGAACTCCCAACTCTTGGCCTTCGGCGCCGCTTCTCCCAGCCGAGCATAAGCGGGGCTTCATCTAAGCGGGTCCATGAAGAACATGGGCTGGTGCAAGGGGCTGCCAACAGGCCCGCCATTACCTGACTGCCAGAACCGGCCGGCGCAGACCTCGGCGCACAGCGGGTTGGTATCCTCAGCATCTGCCTCCAGTACGGCCACCGTCCTGCGCCGACAAGTCGGCGGGCGATAGCGGCACCGGCAGACCCGACGCCAACCACAATGGAAAAAGCCTGTATTCCTGCGCGAAGCTGATGGAGGAACGTGCACAATCTCTGACGAACGTGTTGCAACCACGACTTCGTTCTCGCCCGTGGGCTCGGTCTCAGCACCCCAAGCGCTGCCGACCCTCTTGTCTTGCATGCCTCCACAGCCCCAGACGCCCTGTGACGTGGACTGAAGGGTGCAACGCCGGGCCAACGGGTGAGGGTACGCGGTGCCGGACCCGGATCAACACGGCTTGTACACGTCGGATCGGTGCTCGATGCGATGAACGTACAAGATGTGCTTTTCGACATCGAGTGTGAAACAGGACGCGGTAGTCGCCGCGGCGTGCGGTGCGCAGGCCCAGAGCTGACGGCGCCGGTCGGCGCCCTCCATGCTTCCGGTGTGCCCGGACCCGGCGCGGACGGATCCGGGACCTGGGTGCCTGGGTGATGTCGGCCGTTTCCTGAGTGTCCCGCCGCCGGGAGAGTGGTCGGGTAAGCGGCCGGCGACGGCTATCTGCTGGCGGGACGCAGGGCGTCGGGGTTGGCACAGTGGGCCAGGGGCTCGTCCCGCAGGTAGCGTCCGACGTCTCCGGCGATGATCGCTGCGGCTTTGGCAGCTGTTTGTTTACTGGCGCCGGCCAGGTGGGGGGTCATGACGATGTTGGGGGTGGTGAGGAGGCGTGAGCCTGCGGGGATGGGTTCTTCGGGGAAGACGTCGAATGCGGCACCGAAGAGGTGGCCCGAGTCGAGGGCGTCGCACAGGGCGTCGTAGTCCAGCAGAGCCCCGCGGGCGCAGTTGACGATGATGGACCCTGCGGGCATGGCGGCGATCTGTGCGGCGCCGATCATTCCGGTGGTCTCCGGCGTCACCCGGGCGTGCAGGCTGACCACCAGGCTGCGGGAGAGCAGTTCGTCCAGTCCCACCTGTGTGGCGTTTCCTGCCAGGAGGTCGGCGGTTACGTAGGGGTCGTGGACTAGGACCTCCGCGCCGAAGCCCTTGAGCATGCGCGCAACGCGGCTGCCGATGGCGCCGTAGCCAACGAGGCCGATGGTGCTGCCCTCAAGCTCGGGACCGACGTTGTCGTATGTGTAGTAGTCGCCCCGCCAGGTTCCGGCGGAAAGGTCGGCGTTGGTCTGGGGGATGCGGCGGATGGCGGCCAGCATCATGCCCAGGGTGTGTTCGGCCGTGGCTGCGGCGTTGCGTCCGGGTGCGGAGGTGACGGCAACCCCGTGGCGGGTGGCTGCTTCCAGATTTGCGTTGACCGGGCCCCCCCGGCTGATGCAGAACAGTTTCAGGTCCGGGCAGGCCTTGAGGACCTTTTCGGTCAGCGGTGCCATCTGCGTGACACAGATTTCGACGCCGCGGAGCGACTCGATCAGCTGTTCTTCGGTTCCGGAGGCTTCGTCCACTTCTGCGACCGGGCCGAACGGGGTAAGCGGCCACGGGAGCGTCATTTCGGTGAATTCGACGCCGTCGGCTACTTCGCGTTCTACGGCGTCGATGAGAAGGCGGTTCAGGACGAAGTGGTCTCCTGCGGCGAGGATGCGGGTGGTCATGTGGGACTCCTAGGTCTGGTTGGTCAGGATGCCGGGGACGCAGCAGGTGGTCCAGCTGCGGATGGTTCAGTCAGCGGGCCCGGCTGTTGCGTTGTATTCGAGCAGGCCGGCCTGTTGGCCCTGAAGACGGATCGTGGTCAGGGCGCAGTTGCGGAGAGAGGGGAAAACCCGCCGGTATTCGCCGAGGGGGATACCCAGGAGCCGGCACAGGCTAAGCCGGATGGCCGTGGTGTGGGCGACGACCAGGACACAGCCATCCGGCTGTTCCTCCGCTATGTCGTACAGACACTGCACAAACCGTTCAGCGGCCTTGAAAGGGTCTTCACCGCCGGGCAGCGGGGACGCGGCGGGATCGATTTGAAAGGCTTTGCGGGCCTCGGGGAATGTGGCTTCCATCTCAGCACCGGTCAGGCCCTCTCCGTCGCCGAAGTCGAGCTCGCGCAGCCGCGGGTCGATCTTCAGTTCGTGGCCTGTGGCCTCGGCGCAGCCTTCGGCGGTCCGGCGGGCCCGGCTAAGGTCCGAGGCCCAGATACCGGTCAGTTCCGCGGTTTCTGCCCAGCGGGCGAGTTGGGAGGCCTGCTCCACGCCGCGGGGTGTCAGGTCGATGTCGCTGCGGCCGGCGTACCGGTTCTCCGCGTGCCAGATGGTCTCGCCGTGCCGGACGAGGATGAGGTCGGTCATGCGTTTGTCCTTTCACGTGCGTGTGCGGCGACGGCTTCCGGGAGCCAGCCGCGTTCTTCGAGCTCCCCGACAAGGTTCAGGTAGGAGGCGTCGTACGTGGCGGTTGCACCGTCCCGGGGGTCGATTATCCGTCGCATCCGCACCATCTCCGCGGCCACGTCGGCGGTTTGCCGCCCCGGGGAGGCCGCGAGGACGGCCATTCCCAACGCCGGCTCCGCGTTCTGCGGCAATGTCACCGGTCGGCCCAGAATGTCTGCGCGCAGCTGGCACCAGTACTCGCTTTTGGTGGCTCCGCCGGTGAGGATCAGCTCGCCGTGCAGGGGTGCGCCCAGGAGGGCGAGGTAGTCGAAGCAGAGCCGTTCAATGTAGGCGATGCCCTGCAGGACTGCGGCGTACCGTTCGCCGTCGGTGGCGGGGGTCCCGAGAATGAATCCTTCCGCGCCGGGGGCGAGGAAAGGGAAGCGTTCACCGCGAGACACGAGGGGGTAGGCTAGGACGCCGGCGGGCTCATAGGCTCTGGCCTGACGCTCAAGCCGGGCAAGATCCTGGCCGGAGAAGTCCCGGGTGATGGCGCCGGCTCCGGTGCTGGAGGCGCCGCCGGGGAGCCAGTCGCCGTTGGGGGCCCTATGCGAATAGACGACGCCAAGGGGGTCCTGGATCAGGTCCCGGGTGACGCCTTTGAGCACCAGTGTTGTGCCGAGTACGGAGTTCCAGCTGCCGGCTTTCAGTGCCCCTGCGCCGAGCTGCGCGGCGCAGCCGTCGGTGGCACCGGCGATGACCGGTGTGCCGGCGGGGATGCCGGTGGCCGCGGCGGCCGCGCTGCAGACGGCCCCGATCCGGGTGCCCATGCGGACGAGGTCCGGAAGGACCCCCGCCGGGACCCCGAGGTCCTGCATGAGTTCCTCGGGCCACTTTTCCTGAATCAGGTGTGCCCCTGTTTTGAGGGCATTGCTCAGGTCTGTGGGGACATCATGGCCCGTGAGTTGCCGGTTGATGAAGTCGTTCTGATGGGCCAGGCGGGCGCCGGGGACCTTGTCCTGATGCTCGCGCAGCAGCCAGAGAAGTTTCGGCAGTGCCCAAGCCGGCTGCATCCGCTGGTAGCCCAGTTCGGCCCAGACATCGGCGCCGGCCTCGTTGACGCGGGCGGCCTCCGCTGCGGCGCGTCCGTCGTCGTACATGAGCCCCGGCGTCAGGGGCCGGCCGTCCCGGTCCATGAGCAGGATCGTGCCGGAGGTCGCGTCGACGGCGACCCCCCGTACCGCTGCGGCGGGGACATCCCGGAGGGCATCCGTGGATGCCCCGGCGACCGCCTCCCACCATTGCTCCGGTTTCTGCTCGTGGCGGGCGCCGTCCCGGTGGCTGGTCAGCGGGCGGCTGCCGGAACCGATCACCTCGCCGGTGCCGGTGACCGCCAGGACGCGGACGCTTTGGGTCCCCAGATCGATCCCCATCCACACCTCTTCGAACGGGCCCGGCTTCTCTCTCATGTGGTGCTCCCTGCAGTCCTGTGAATGGTTCGCGGTGACGTGCCGTGGCCGTCGGTGGCGGGCACGGATGTGGCGGGCGGGAAAGTCTCCGGCCCGCCGGTAGCCGCGGAGCGCTGCCGCATCCTGGCCAGTCGGGGCCAGGCCTTCTGAGTGACAGCGCGCAGGGCCAGGAAGTCTACGTAGAGTTCGTTGTAGAAGGCGGCCCGGGAAAGGTCCGGTGTGAAGGTGTCCCGCATCCGGACATACCAGGGGGCCACCTCTTCAACGCTTCCGGCGCCGCCGGTGGCGACGAGTCCGATCAGGAAGGCTCCTTTGGCGCCGACTTCGGTGTCCATGGACCGCAGTACCGGGATGCCGGTGACGTCGGCGATCAGCTGCAGCCACAGCGCGCTGGCTGCTCCTCCGCCGCAGACGCGCAATTGCGTGGGGGTGTGTCCGGAGGCGGTGAGGCAGTCCCGGATGACCAGGGTGAGCCCTTCCAGAACGGCCTTGGCGATGTGTTCGCGCCGGTGCTCGAAGGACATCCCCAGGAAGGTTCCCCGGGCCATGGGGTCCAGGAACGGTGCCCGTTCGCCGGCGGGGGAAAAGTAGGGCAGGAACATCAGGCCTCCGGCGCCGGGTCCGCACGTCGAAGCGAGGTGCGTGAGTGCCTCCGGGTCCTCGATGCCGAGCAGTTCACAGGCCCATTGGATGACTTCGCCGCCGGCGAGTGTGGGGAAGGAGCGCAGGATTTTCCCGGGCAGGCCCGGGGCAATGTTCAGTCCGGCGGCCGGGTCGCTGATCCGGACCTGGTCGGTGATGATCTCGGTGCACAGTGTTGTGCCCAGGATGCTGCAGGCCTGGCCGGAGCTGACGGCGCCGACGCCGATAGCGGTGGAGGCTATGTCGTAGGAGGACATGACGACCGGCAGGCCCGCGGGCAGGCCGAGAAGTGTCCCGGCGTGACGGGTGAGCTCTGCGACCCGGTGGTCGTCGTCGCGGATGGGCGGCAGCAGGGGTCGTGCCCATTCCATGTCGTAGAGGCCCAGCAGCTCCGGGGAGTACTGCCGGGTGCGGATGTCCATGAACGGGGCGGCCGCGTCGGACTCATCGACCGCGAATTCGCCGGTCATCCGGCTGAAGATCCATCCTCCGCAGGTCAGCGACGCGTGCGAGCGGTCGAGCCTGTCGGGATCATTTTGATGCAGCCAGCTGAGGATGACGTTGGGCATTCCCGAGGATGTCAGCGAGCCGTTGATGGGAAAGGCCTGGTCAAGGGTCCCCGCGTCTGTCCAGGCGGAGAGGATGTCCACGCCGCGGCCGTCGTTCCACAGGATGGCCGGGCCCGTCGGGGCCCCGCCGGCGTCAACGAGCCAGGCGCCGTCGCCCTGGGCGGTAATGGCCAGGTAGTCGACCTCGGACTGGAGCTGGCGGACCACGCCGCGGACGGTGAAGACCACGGCGTCCCAGACCGAAAGCATGTCCTGTTCCGCCCACCCGGGGTGGGGGCGGGTTACAGAGGTTACCTGTCGCACGACCACCACTTCCGTGCCTTCCTCGTCGTACCCGACCGCCTTGATCATCGTGGTACCGGCGTCAACGCAGATGACGGCCATGTCCGAACCTTCCTTCGTGCTATAGATGTGTGGCCCGCGGGTGGCGGGGTCAGGCCCTGCCGTGCGAGGTGCGGGACCGGCGTGAGACCGAGTCGAGCATGACGGCCAGGAGCAGGACCACACCGGTGACCATGAACCGGAACGAGGAGTCCAGGTTCAGCAGGGTCAGTCCGCTGGAGATTGATTGGATGACAACGATGCCCAGGAGGGCGGAGAAAGCGCTTCCCCGGCCGCCGAAGAGGCTGGTGCCGCCGATGACGGCGGCGGCGATGGCGTTGAGGTTGACGTCTCCGCCGCCACTGCCCTGGTTGGCGGCGGCCAGGCGTGCGGCAGCCAGCAGCCCGCCGACCGCGGCCAGGGTGGAGCAGGTGACCAAGACCGAGGTGTACACGGCTTTGACGTTGATGCCCGCCCGGCGGGCCGCTTCGGCGTTGCCTCCGACCGCGTAGACAGACCGGCCCCATTTGGTCCGCTTCAGCAGGTAGTTCATGGCCAGTATCAGTGCGATAAAGAAGACGAACATCCAGCCCACACCGCGGGTCTGGTTCAGGTACCAGACGACAAAGCCCAGGACCAGCAGCAGGAGGACGCTGCGGGGGATCATGCTCTGCAGCGGCATGGATGACAGCCCGGCGGTACGGCGGGCCCGTGCGTGGATGTAGTCGGTGAGAAACAGTCCGCCGGCCGCTGCGACGACGAGGACATAGGAAAGCCATGGCGGCACGAAAGCAAGCTGCGCGAAGTAGACCAGGGCCGAATCAAAGGGAAGGTTGATGGAACCCTTGGCTCCGAGAACGTACAGTTGCAGACCAAGAAATCCCAGCAGGCCTGCGAGGGTGATGACGAAGCTGGGCACACCGAAGCGGTTGAAGATCTGTCCGTAGACCCAGCCGATGACCGCGCCCAGGGCCACCGTGGCCAGGACAGCGAGCCAGACCGGCCAGCCCAGGTTGACGACGGTCACGGCGACGACGGCCGCGGACAGGCCGCTGACGGAACCGACGGACAGGTCGATCTGCGCGACGAGGAGGACGCCGACGATGCCGAGGGCGATGATTCCGACCGCGGAGCTTTCCATCGCGAGGTTCACCAGGTTGGCGCTGGAGAGGAAGATGGGATTCAGGCTTTGTAGGACGGCCCAGATGACGATGAGCCCCGCCACTACGGGCAGGACGCCAAGGTCGCCGGAGCGGGTTCTGTCCACGAAGGCCGTGAGTTGTCCCTTGAGTCCAGTGCGGTCCTGAAGCCGTTCGTCCTGCAGGTCCAGCGGCCGGATCTGGGGCGTGGGTGCGGTTTTGCTGTTCATTGTGCCTGGTTCTCCTCGCTGGGTGTGGAAGCTCCGGGTGCCCCGCGTGCGGCGGACCGGCGGGAAACGACGTTGTCCGTCGCACCGGTAATGGCGGCGATGACGTCTTCCGTCGAGACGTCGCTGACGTTGAAGACACCGTTGTTGCGGCCAAGCCGGAGCACGGCGACGCGGTCGGCGACGGCCTTCACATCGGCCATGTTGTGACTGATCATGATGACGCCGTGCCCTCTTTCGCGCAGCCGCTCCACCAGGTTCAGCACTTCAGCGGTCTGGGCCACGCCGAGGGCGGCAGTGGGTTCGTCCAGGATGACGATTTTGGGATCCCCGAGCAGGGACCGCGCGATGGCCACGGTCTGGCGTTGCCCGCCCGAGAGGGAGGCGACCTGTGTGCGCAGCGAGGGAATCTTGGCGGAGAGCTGCTTCAGTAGTTCCCAGGACCGGGTTTCCATTTCGACTTCGTTCAGCCGCAGCGGTGAAATTTCGCGGCCAAGGAAGAGGTTGTCGACGACGGTGAGGTTGTCGCAGAGGGCAAGGTCCTGGAAGACGGTGGCGATGCCCAGGTGCAGGGCGGCCATCGGGGTGGGGATGGTTACGTCGTTGCCCTCGAAGGCGATGGTCCCGGAGTCGGGGGCATGCACTCCGGAGAGCACTTTGACCAGCGTTGATTTGCCGGCACCGTTGTCACCGACGATGGCGACGACCTCTCCCGCGGCCACGTCCAGATCGATTTCCATGAGCGCGGCGACGGCGCCGAAGGATTTGTTGATGTCGCGCAAAGACAGAAGCGGCGTTCCGGTCCCGTCGCCGGGTGTAGTGGGTGTTGAAGACATGTGATCCTCTAAGCAGTAATAGTGGTGCGATCGGCGGATGGGTGCCCCGGCCGAACGGGCGGGGCACCATTTCCCTGTTATTTGATGCCGGCTTTGGCGCAGGCTGCAGCGTAGGTCGGCGTGCAGAGGTCGGAGACCTTCAGGATGCCGCTGGTCACCAGTGTCTCGTTGAGGTTGTCGATCGTGACCACGGTCGGGACGAACAGCTCCGACGGGGTGTCAAACAAGGTGGCCTTGCCCTCGGGCTTTTCACCCTTGGCAAACTTGTAGGCGATTTCCGCAGCCGCTTCGGCAACGATCTTGATCGGCTTGGAGATGGTGTTGTACTGGTCCCCCGCAATGATCCGCTGGGCAGCTGCAAGCTCGGCATCGTTGCCCGTCACGGGCGGTAGCGGGTTGACGCCGGCGGCCTTGAAGGCGGCAATCGCGCCGCCGCCGGTGCCGTCATTTGCAGCAACAACGCCGGCGATCTGTCCCGGGAACTGGGTGATCTGACCGCTGACCCAGTCCTGCGCCTTGGTCGGTTCCCAGCCCGGGGTGTCAAATTCGGCCAGCAGCTTGAAGCCGCTGGAGTCCACTGCAGTGTGGATGCCCTTCTTGATCAACCCGGCGGCCGCATCCGTGGGGGAACCGTTGACCTGAAGCAGCCCGCCCGTGGCATTGCTTTTCTTCAAGTGGTCCACCAGGGACTGGGCGATCAGGGAACCGATCTTTTCATTGTCAAAGGAGACATAGTAGCTGGCCGGAACTGACGGGATCGGCCGGTCATAGGCGATGACCGGGACGTTCTGTGCCTTCGCGGTGTTGACGATGGTGGCCGCCGCAGCCGAGTCAACAGGGTCGATCACGATCGCCTTTACCCCCTGGGCCAGGGCTGAGTTCGCCTGCTCTTGCTGTTTCGCTGCGCTGGCGTTGGCATTGGAATAGATGACCGAACAGCCCGAACACAGGGACTTAATCTTGGCCTCGAACAGCGGCTTGTCAAACAGTTCGTAGCGGGTCGAGGCGATGTCCGGCATCAGGAACGCGATCTTGGCGCTGGAGGCGTCGCCGCCGGCGCCCACGCCGCCCTGGGGTGACGAGCAGCCGGCTAGGGCCGCCGCGGTTGCCAGGACAGCCACGGTGATGGCGGCCGCTCGTGTGTAGAAGTTCTTCATTGAATTCCCTTTCTCGGGTGAGGTCTACGGCGTGCGGTCATCCCGCATCGCAACGGATGTGATAAGAGTAACAGAAATTCTGTGAATTAACTCACTAAAATTGATATCGTTCTACAAGGCCCGGCTGCTTGACCGCGGTATCCTGAAGAGACTCCGTGCCGCAAAGGCCCCGGCAGGTGCAGGGAACATATTCAAGTCGAGGGTGAAGGCAAGCCGATGAGCGAGACAACTGCGTTGAAGAAGCCGCGGCTCCGCCGCCAGCAGGAACTCGTCGAACACGTGGTCGGTGCCGGGTTTGCAACTGCTGCCGAACTGGCAGCCCTCGCCGGTGTCAGCCTCATGACCGTTCACCGCGACATTGACGACCTGGCCGGGAGGGGAGTTCTGCGCAAGGTTCACGGCGGCGTGTCCGCACTGCCTTCAACCGTGTTCGAAGCCAGCTCCGAAATACGCATGCAGATGCAGGCCCAGGCCAAGATGGCGTTGGCCAACAAGGCTCTGGGGTTCGTAGAGGCCGGCATGTCGGTCATGCTCGACGATTCCACAACCGTTCTCGCGCTGGCACGCCTGCTGAATAAGACCGGCCCTCTGACGGTCCTCACGAACTACCGGCAGGCCCTCGAAGTCCTGCGTGAAAACGACGACATCCGTCTCATTGTCATCGGCGGCCAGTACTCCCGGACACACGACTCGTTCATCGGACTGCCCACCGACAGCTCAGTGAACTCCTACGCCGTGGACATAGTGTTCCAGTCAACCTCGACCATGGGCTCCGAGATGACCTACCACCAGGAACAGGACATTGTCTTCATGAAGCGCGCCATGCTCAAAGCAGGCACGCGGCGGATTCTGATGATGGACGGCAGCAAAGTAGGCCGTACCTCCCTGCACCACTTCGTCCCCGTCAGCGATTTCACAGACGTCATCCTCACCGACGACGTACCCGCCGCGGACAGAGAAGCAATCGCAGCCAACTGTGAGGTTCACATCGCACCGCTCGCGCCTCACCGGCCGGGCCACTCCGACACCCCGTAGAGACTGCCCCCGTACCGGGTGTATATACGAAGAACTGCACGGCCGGGCCAGTGGTCCCCGGGAACGTGGGACCGATCAGGGCAGCGTAAGATCCCGAACGCCAGGCCGTGCCGTCCACTTCCTGGTTCACCGAATGGCCTAGACCTCCTGAAATTCAACTGGTGACCACCGCAATCCGGTTCGTCGCAACCGTGGTCGATCCAGTCAGCCTCCACCTCCGAATTCTCCACGTCCACGCGGCAACTGCCTAAATAGGACTCACTCATCTAAGGCCCGCGGCCGCCATTCGACGCGCAAGCCACCTTATGGGTGCACTTGTTGGCTGCTGCCGATGGGCGGTGCCAGTGGAAGCGCGCTCAAGATGATCGAAGATATCCTCGATCACGCCGCTGTGCATCGGCAGCACGAGCAGCTTCCAGAGCAGTCGTATGCTACCTGAAGCTTCGGCGTCCAGCTCGTGGCGCACGCTCACCTGATCGCCCGACGAATCACGTTTCCACCCTGGCATCCTCGATGGGACCTGCCCGGTACCGCCCAAGTGGCGCCCAAAAAAGACCCAGTCGACGGCCTCGGCCGCGTAGGCGACCGGCTACCTCGCTGATTGCCTACCAAGGCCAACAAGCCGAATCGTCTGAGAGCAAGCAGGTGGGCACCCTCCCGGCCGTCCTAGTGGACTCCGACCAGATGACATACTCAGGTGGAGCCTAAATAGCCGTCCTGCCGGGGCCAATAAAGGTTGACATAGTCAGCCAACTTAGATGCGACGGGACACGGGGTAAAACGTCGTTTGCCCGAAATAACCGATCCGGCCTTGCCGCAGTCCCGGGTCTGCTGCTGACATCCCATTGTGGTGAAAGACCTGAGGCCGCAGGAAGTCTCACGAAGACACGCCCCGCTGAGGCGAGTCCGCAGATCCTTGCCGCTCGTCGGCTGAGGGCGCCCGCCGCCTCAGGCGGTTCGGGCCTGCGGGACCGCCTGCGATTTGCGGCCAAGCTCCGCGGTCCGCTTCACCGACCACCACAGCAGCACCACCAGGAGCACATTGCGCGTGGTCAGGATGGCAGCCATGACTGGGTGGGCATGGATGAGCGGCGTATAGAACAGCGGGTAGATCACAAAGGTGGTAACAGCGATGCCCATCAGCAGTGCGGCAGGAACCTTCCAGCGTTCCCAGTCGTGCGTCAGGCCGGCGATGATCACCGGTGCCAGCCAGATGATGAACTGCGGCGAACCCACTTTGTTGAACACGATGAATGCTGTGGTCATCATCAGTGCGCCCTCGAGGAAGAGTTCCTCCCGCTCTGCGCCGCGGTTCAGGGCCCGGATCAGCAGGACGGCGGCTACCACAGCGGCGAGGATCAGCAGCGGCTGCATCAGGAACGCGGCCACCGTGGCTCCGGGGCCGTAGACCTCGGTGGAGTTGATGGCGGTGTTGTCCGCCATCTTGGACCCGGCGATGTTGAACACGCTGAGCCATACCCACGGGGTGGAGAACGTGGCTTCAAGCTGCATGCCACGTTCGCCCTGGTTGGTCAGGAAGTCCATGATGTGCGGCAGGCCGCCGGAAAGGTAAGTGCCCAGGCCCACGACGGCGGTGACTGCCACGCCGGAAACCAGCACCTGGATCCGCTTGCGGCTGGCGATGACGATGGGCACCAGGACCGCTGCCGGCCACACCTTGATCCAGGTGGCGACACTCAGCAGGATCCCCGCCACCACGGGGCGTTCAGCCGCGTACAGCAGGGCAATCAGCACGATGGGGGCGGTGATGCCCTCCACCCGGGCGAAGCTGAGGTAACCCATAAAGACGGTGAAAAACAGCCACCACCACGCCGGGGCGATGCCCTTCACCTTGCGCGGTCCGCGGGTCAGGAAAGCAAGTCCGATGGCGTTGAGGGCTGTGATGATCAGGTACCAGCACAGGAGGTAGAGGCTGGGTCCGACAATGTTCGCGAGGAAGATGGGGATCTGCGCGAGCACCGGGTATACCCAGGGGCTGATTTTGCCGTCCAGGCTGTCCGGGTTGTAGCCGTCCATGGCCCACTGGCGGTATTGCTCGGTGTCGCTGAACGTATCGCCGTTGAGGAAGAAAGACGCCATCCAGCCCAGGAAGTATAAGTGGATGACAGCGAAGCCCCACCAGACGCTGGACGGACGGGCGAACCAGTCCACCACGCGGGAGGGCAGGACGGTGCTGCGGACGCTGACCAGCCGGTCGAAGAACTTCGTGGAAATCTCAGGACTCCTTGAGCACGGGGACGGACGCGGAAGTCTTTTTGCCCAGTGAGTAGAGGCGCCGGACGGACCACAGGAACAGGACCACCAGGAGGACGTTGCGGATGGTCAGCACGCCAGCCATGAGGGGGTTGTTGTGGCTGAGGGCATCGTAGAACAGGGGGTAGATGAAGAACGTGGCCACGGCGATGGCGATGAGCATGGCCGCGGGGACCCTCCATTCACGCCAGCTGTGTGCCAGGCCCACGGCCACAGCCGGGGCCAGCCACACCATGAACTGGGGCGAGCCCACCTTGTTGAAGACCACAAAGGCGGTGGCCAGGGTGAGCGCGCCGGCCAGCAGCAGCTCGGTCCGGTCAACGCCGCCGTCGGCCTTTCCGTTGCCGTTGAGCTTGCCGTTGTGTAGCGCCCAGAACGTCAGTCCGGCCACGAGCAGCGCGGCGAGGATGAGGAGCGGCTGCATCAGCACGGACATGACGGCGGTGCCGGGGCCGTCGACCTGCATGGAGTTGATGTCGGTGTTCATGTACATCCGGGAGTCGCCGATGTTCAGCACGGACAGCCACAGCCACGGGGTGGTGAACGTTGCCTCGAGCTGCATGCCCCTGTCGCCCTGCTGTGTCAGGAAGTTCAGCAGCTTGGGCACACTGCCCACCGTGGCGGCGAGTGCCACCACCACCGCCGACGTGGCCACGCCTGCCAGCACCACCAGCAGGCGGTTCTTGACGACGGCGAACAGGGCCAGCATGACGGCGGCTGGCCACACCTTCACCCAGGTGGCGGCGCTGAGCAGGACCGAGGCGATGAACGGCCGGCCCACCCCGTAGGCCAGGGCCACCAGGACGATCGGTGCGGTGAGGCCGTCCACGCGTGCGAAGCCGAGCCACCCCATGAGCAGGGTGAAGATCAGCCACCACCAGGCCGCGGGAATCGCATCCTGATTGCGGCCACGCTCCGTGAGCTTGGCCAGGGCCCAGCCGTTGAGGATGGCGGTCATCAGCACCCAAAGGAAGAAGAACGGTCCGGGACCGGCAAGCCCTGCCAGTGCCATGGGGATCAGCGCCAGGATGGGGTACACCCAGGGGCTGGGGCCGCCGCTGAGGTTCGCTTCGTCGAAACCTGCCCGGGCCCAGTCGCGGTAAATGAACGTGTCACTGAACGCTTCGCCGCGCAGGGACAGCAGCGCCGCGAAGATGAGGAACCCCAGATGCACCAGGATGAAGCCCGTGAGCAGTCCACGCGGCGTGTTCAGCCAGGACCGTGCGGCCGCAGGCAGGATGACGTTGCGGCTCCGGGTGAGCGTGGCGAAGAATGCGTCCGTGGAAATGGCGGAATCCTTGTCAGAGAGGGGCAAAAACAGGTGCCGGATCTTGCCGCTGGGCTGGAGCCGGGAGCATGCGAGGTCCGTCTGCAACAGCCTCCACCATGAGTCAAGGGTAGTTGAATGTCAGTGGTGCCCAACAATCCTGCGGCTCCGCGATTGGTCTACTCGGCCTTGGCCTGGCGGTAGCGCTCGATCTGTTTGAGCCGCCGCAGGAGACTGTCGCGCCGCGGGTGCGGGACGGCGTCGGGCGTTTCTGCGGTGAGGTCAATGTGCTTGGTGCCGTACTGCCACAGCAGGAGGTCATCCAGCAGGCGGTCCGGGCCGGGGGAGTAGCGGTGGTCCAGCGCCTTGCGGACCTCGGTGATCCGCTGGGCGCTCAGAAGGGCTGCCAGCTGGACGGTCTGGTTGAGGCCGTGGGCCGCCATGAGCTCGGCCGCCCAGCCCCAGTCGTCATCCACTTTGCGGTCCACGTGCGGCAGCAGCGTGCGCCAGACGTCGCGGATCCGGTTGGGCGTGAGCTGCGCGGCACCTTCGCCGTCCATGTCCCAGTAGCTTCGAACTTCCTCATAGCGTTCGTGGAGGTCAGCGAAGGCGCCTTCCACTGTTTCCAGCATGGCGGCGGTGGCGGTGAACTGCCGGTCGAAATGCGGAGTCCAGGCGCGGGGGTCCTCGGCCTTGAAACGGATGTCGTGCTCGATCTCACTCCAGGCGTGGGCAAAGACGGTGCGGATCTGGCATTCGAAGAAGTAGCTGCCGTTGGCCGGAGTGTCCGGGTTGAAGGCCTGCTGGTAATCCTTGACGGCCTCGTTCTGGATGGTGCGCAGGATGAGGTGGCGGCTGGAGTACCCGTACGTGCCGGACTCAATGGAGCCGATGTCCTTCTCGCGGTCCCCGCGGCAGTCGAAGACCTGGCGCTGGCGCTTGATGATGTTGGCCACCAGGGCATTCTCCGCGGGCAGTTTGGTGATGACGCGCACGCCCACCATGTCGTTGAGCGTGCGGAACGGGTCCGGGAACTTCAGCACCGGGGGTCCGCCGGGTTCCAGCGGTTCCTCAATCCGGGAAATCTTCTCCCGGAACGATTCCACCGACTTGGTCCGCCCGGTGACAAACAGCGGCGTGACCTCGGTGTCCTTCAACATGCCCCGGAGGATGTGCAGGACATCACGGGTGACCAGCTTCAGGGCAGGGCGCACGCGCTCGTAGATCGCCACGTTCTCCTGCACGGATTCACGCAGGCTGACGTCCAGGCTGTCCCAGTTACTCGGCATGCCCCCAGCTTACGGTGGGGGTGCGACAGAACGTTGTCATGCTCCGGTAGGCGTTGACGAGGTGGAGTTGCGGACCACCAGGGAGCTCTCCAGCGTCAGCTGCGGCTGCTCCAGCCGGTGGCCTTCCATGAGCCGGCGCAGCTGCTCGCCTGCCTTCAGTCCCAGGGAGGTTGCCGGCAGGTGCACGCTGGTCAGGCTGGGATTGCTGGTCGCCGAGTACGGCAGATCATCAAAGCCTGCGACGGCGAGCTGATTCGGGATCTGCACCCCCGCCACCCGTGCTTCCTGCAGCACGCCGTAGGCGTGGGTGTCCGTGCAACACGCGACGGCGGTCACCCCGGACTGCTGCCACGCCGGCCAGGCGGTGGCGAACGCGGCGGCGGCCGCACCGACGTCGATGGTGGTGCTGATGATGCCGTCAGCGGGCACCGACATGCCGCGTGCACCGGCCTCGGCCAGGAAGGCGCGGCGCCTGACCTCGAACGTCGCCGTGCCGGTGACGCTGTCCACGTAGGCCACCCGGTGGTGGCCCGACCTGGCCAAGTGCGCGGCCAGCTGCCGCGCGCCGTGGGCTACATCCAGATTCACCGACGGGGCGTAGGCCTCCAGCCCCGGGGCATCGAGCAGGACCACGGGGCCGGCGGCGGAAAGTTCTTCCAGGAATTCGGCGTTGGGGGCACCGACCAGCAGCCCGGCCGGCCGGAGCGCCATCAGCTTCCGGACGTCGTCCGCCTGCGGGAACTCCCCGGCGGCGGTGACGGACAGCAGCAGCTGGTAGTCGGCCCCGAGCGACTCCCGGACACCGGCGATCACCTTGGCGAAAAACGGGTTGGAGATGTCCGGAGACACGAGGATAACGATGGAGCTGACGCCTTTGGCCAGCGAGCTGCCGATGCCGTCCACCACGTACCCAAGCTCGGAAATGGCCTCCCGCACCCTGGCGATGTTGTCCTCCGAGACCCGGCCCGCAGTCTTGCCGTTGGCCACAAGGGAAACCGTCGCCGTCGAGACGCCGGCGCGGGCCGCGACCATGGCCGCCGTGATGCGCGCCGTGCGTCCAGGGCGCTGCACCTGCTCGACGGATTCCATACCTCCGATCGTAGTAGGCGGGGCGCGACAGTGTTGCGTGCGGGCGTTCTAGCCCAAGGTGGAGATGTCGATGACGAACCGGTAGCGGACGTCGGAGGCCAGGACGCGTTCGTAGGCATCGTTGATTTTGTCGGTGGGGATGACTTCGATTTCGGCCCCGAGGTTGTGCTCGGCACAGAAGTCGAGCATTTCCTGGGTTTCGCGAATCCCGCCGATCATGGAGCCGGCAAAGGAGCGGCGGCCCATGATGAGGGCGAACGCGTTGACCGGGAGCGGTTCAGCGGGAGCGCCGACGTTGACCAGGGCGCCGTCGAGGGTGAGCAGCTGCAGGTAGGCGCTGATGTCGATCGATGCGCTCACGGTGTTGATGATCAGGTCGAAGGTGCCGGCGAGATCCTCAAAGGTGGTCTCGTCGCTGGTGGCGTAGTAGTGGCCAGCTCCGAGGCGGAGACCGTCCTCCTGCTTTTTCAGCGACTGCGAGAGTACGGTGACATCCGCGCCCATGGCGTGCGCGAGTTTGACGGCCATGTGGCCGAGGCCGCCCAGGCCGACGACGGCAACTTTCTTCCCGGGACCGGCGCCCCAGTGCCGCAGCGGGGAATAGGTGGTGACGCCCGCGCACAGCAGGGGAGCGGCGACGTCGAGCTCGATGCCTTCGGGGATCCGCACAACAAAGTCTTCGGTTACGACGACGTGCGTGGAGTAGCCGCCCTGGGTGATGGTGCCGTCGCGGTCCACGGCGCCGTAGGTGCCGGTGTTCCCAGCCAGGCAGTACTGCTCCTCGCCCTTGAGGCAGTTGGCACATTCCCGGCAGGAATTGACCATGCAGCCCACTCCCACCCGGTCGCCCACTGAGTGTTTCGTGACGGAGGCGCCGACCTCCGCGACGATGCCCGCGATTTCGTGGCCGGGGGTGAGCGGGTACTGCTGTGGTCCCCAATCACCCCGGACGGTGTGGATGTCCGAGTGGCAGATGCCGGCGTACTTGATCTCGATCAAGACATCGTGCGGGCCGACGTCGCGGCGTTCGATGGTGGTGGGGATCAGGTCCCCGGTAGCGGAGGGCGCGGCGTAAGCATTGACGGTAAACATATTTCTCCTGTTTTGGGTGCCTTTCCATCAATGTCACCCCAATTTCATCGGACGAAGAAGGCTGCGTTTATGGGGGGACAAACTCTCCCCCCCGTAAGCCAGATGAACCGGGGCTATCGTGGATTCATGGACAATCAGCCCGATAACCGCGCCGACATCCGGGACTTCCTGGCCAGCCGTCGCGCCAAACTCCTCCCGGAGCAGGTGGGCCTGCCTGCCGGAAGCCGCCGACGCGTTCCAGGACTACGCCGCGAGGAGGTCGCGGTCCTCGCCGGAGTCAGCACCGAGTGGTACGCGCGGCTGGAGAAGGGCAACATCAGCGGCGTGTCTGAAGACGTCCTCAGGGCCGTCGCCCGGGCACTGCACCTGAACGATGAGGAATGCCTGTACCTTTTCGAGCTGGCAAGGGCCGCCAGACCCAGGAGCCGCACGCATTCCCGCCGTAAGGAAGTGGGGCTGGCGGTCACTGTCCATTGGCTGCTTGACTCCATCACCATGTCTGCGGCGTTCGTCCGCAATGGCCGCCTCGATATCGTGGCCTCTAATGCGCTGGGGCGTGCACTCCACGCGCCCATGTTTGCCAGCGACACCACAACTGCCAACGGCCCAGCAAACTTCGCACGCTTTCACTTCCTCGACCCGGCCTCACGGGAGTTCTTCGTCGACTGGGACGCCGGCGCCGCGGCCACCGCCGCTCTGCTGCGCGCCGAAGCCGGCCGTGAGCCCAACGACCGCTCTCTGCGCGAACTCGTAGGCGAACTATCCACATTGAGCCCCGAGTTCCGCACGCTATGGGCATCGCATGACATCCGTTTCCGCCACGAGGGAACCAAACGGTTGCGACACCCCGTGGTCGGCGACCTGGAGCTGACCTACCAGTCCCTGGCGTTGCCTACCTCCCCGGGTGTCGTCAACGACGTCAGCTTCTACACCGCCGAACCCGGGACGACCCACGAAGAGCGCATCAAACTCCTCACCAGCTGGGCGGCCACGGCGGTTTCGGAAGCAGCAGAACCCAACAATTAACGTGTGCGCACACGCGTTACGAGCTTTGACCGAAAGGACACCATGGAACTCGCCGATCTCCTTGAGGCACTGAATGCCGGATAGACCATCACCGGGGACTCGTCGTTGCATGAGGTCATGCACCGGGTCAGCCAGGATGCCCTGCGCGTCACTGGCGAACTCAATGGCGGATATCAGCAACCGGCGCGGGTACGGGAGCTGTTAGCTCAGCTGACCGGCAAGCCGGTAGACGAATCTGTGACTGTCTTCCCGCCCTTATACTCCGACTTTGGGAAAAACATCTCCCTCGGGGAAAGGATCTTCATCAATTCCGGGTGCAAGTTTCAGGACCAGGGCGGTGCGGTCATCAGGGACGACTGTCTGATCGGGCACAACGTGGTGATTGCCACGCTCAACCACGACCTCATGCCGAGCCGTCGCGCGGACATGCACCCGGCCCCTGTGGTTATTGGCCGCAATGTTTGGATCGGGGCGAACGCCACAATTCTGCCGGGCGTGACTATTGGTGATGATGCCGTGGTGGCGGCTGCGTCCGTGGTCACGAAGGACGTACCGGAAAGTGCCATTGTTGTGGGGTCGCCTGCACGGGTAGTGCGCTCGCTAACCGACTGAACCCACCGGGGTCGGAAGAAGCCCATTAAGACATCAAGCGCTTGACGTGCTGCAACGTTAAGCGCTTGACGCGCGGCCGGGGCGGGTGCCATGATCGCACTGAATACTTTCGGCCACTGCTCCGGCAGGCCCCAATGACGTGGAGATTTAACGTGGAATCCAAACCGATGAAACCCGCCGCCAAGAAGATCATTCTTGACTGCGACCCCGGGCATGACGACGCCGTGGCCATCCTGCTCGCCCACGGCAACCCTGACATCGAATTGCTGGCCGTCACCACCGTTGTGGGCAACCAGACGCTCGAAAAGGTCACCCGGAACGCGCTCGCCGTCGGGACCATCGCCGGCATCACCGGGGTGCCTTTTGCCGCCGGCTGCGGCCGGCCCCTGGTCCGCACCATCGAAACCGCGCCGTCCATCCACGGCGAGACGGGCATGGACGGCCCCGCGCAGCCGGAGCCCACCATCGAACTGGACCCGCGCCACGCCGTCGACCTCATCATCGACACCGTGATGGCCCACGAAGCCGGCACGGTCACGCTCGTTCCCACCGGCGGCCTCACCAACATCGCGCTGGCAGCCCGCAAGGAACCGCGCATCGTGGAACGCGTCAAGGAAGTTGTCCTTATGGGCGGCGGCTACCACGTGGGCAACTGGAGCGCCGTGGCCGAATTCAACATCATCATCGACCCCGAAGCCGCCCACATCGTCTTCAACGAAAAATGGCCCGTGGTGATGGTGGGCCTGGACCTCACCCACCAGGCGCTCGCTACTCCGGACGTGGTGGAGAGGATTGAGGCTGTGGGTACCGGACCCGCCAAGTTTGTGATGGAACTGATGGAGTTCTTCACCCAGACCTACAAGGACGCCCAGGGCTTTGACTTTCCGCCCGTCCACGATCCCTGCGCCGTGGCCTACGTGATCGATCCCAGCATCGTCACCACCCGCAAGGTTCCGGTGGACATCGAACTGCAGGGCACGCTGACCCTCGGCATGACCGTAGCTGACTTCCGCGCCCCCGCGCCGGACGACTGCACCACTTCCGTGGCCGTTGACCTGGACCACGCCCGTTTCTGGGATCTCATCACGGATGCCCTCGTGCGCATCGGTGAACCTGCCGGCCTTGCAGCAGCCACGGGAGCCAAGTAAATGAGTGCCACCCTCACTGACTCAAAAACCAGCCGGGGCAACGTCACCGCCCTGATGGTCGCCCTGCTGGCCGCGTGCGTCGCCTTCCAGCTCAACGCCTCCATGCTCAGCCCGGCCCTGGTCACCATGGGCAAGGAACTGAACACCGATCAGGCCGTCATCGGACTCTCCCAGACCTGGTTCTTCACCGCGGCAGCCCTGTTCTCCCTCTTCCTGCCCCGCCTGAGCGACATCATCGGCCGCAAGAAAATCCTGATCGGTATGATGCTCCTGATGGCCGTCGGTTCGGTCATTGCGGCCATGGCCCCGGACGTGACCTGGCTGTTTGTGGGCCGCATCATCCAGGGCGTCAGCGGCCCCACCGTGCCGTTGTGCCTCATCATGCTCCGCTCCGCCGTCAGCAACCCGCGCAAATACGGGACGCTCATGGGCCTCATCACCGCGGTCAACGGCGGCGTGGCCGGCGTCGACTCCTTTGTGGGCGGCTACTTCGCCGAGCACTTCGGGTTCCGCAGCATCTTCTGGCTCATGGTGGTCCTGGGCCTCGTCGCCACCGCTCTGATCGCCTTCCTCGCCGGCGAGAGCAAGCCGGCCGCCGGCACCTCCATGGACTGGCTGGGCGTGTTCTTCATCGTCGTCGCCGTGGGTGCGCTGCTCACCGCCCTCAACGAGGGCTCCAAGCTGGTGGGCGCCTTCGCGCCCGGCACGCTCCTGCTGGCCGTCGGGCTGGTGGTGGTTGCCGCCGTCGCGTTCTACTGCTTCTGGACCGTGGAAAAGCGCGCCAAACAGCCCATGGTGGAAACCGTTCACCTGCGCCAGCGCTCCACCTGGGCGCCGCTGCTGACCACCACACTGACCATGACCGGTATCTTCGCCGTCATCAACGGGATCGTGCCGGCGTATGTGCAGGCGGCGGACCCGGGATTCGGCATCGGCCCGACCGAAATGTCGCTCATCATCCTCACCCCGTACGCCCTGCTCGGCTGGCTGGTGGGTCCCATCAGCGGCAGGCTCGCGCCGGTGCTCGGCTACACCAAGGTCCTTCGCATTGGCATGCTGGGCAGCATCGCCGCCCTGGCCATCATCGCGTTCTTCGGCCTCAGCAGCCTGCCCATGATGATCGCCGGAACGGTCTTGTTGGGCATCATGTACGCCGGTACGGTCAACATCATGCTGAACGGACTCGGAGTTGTCCTCGCACCCGCAGGAAACCCGGGATTCCTGCCGGGCATGAACGCGGGCGCCTTCAACCTGGGCGCCGGCCTGAGCTTCCTGGTGCTGCCCGCCGTGTTGGTGGCCACCTCGGCCCTCGGCGACGCCAAGGCGTCCTACCTCACCGTGGTGGTGACGGGCCTGGTCATCACGGTGGCCGCGTTCGCCGCGTCGCTCCTCATTCCCAAGCCTGTCGAGGCTGAGGTGACCGAATGAGCTCCGCAATAGCCGGCTCCCCAGCCAGGATCGTCGTCGTCGGGTCCCTGAACGCGGACCTGACCATCTATTGCGAGCGGCTGCCGCTGCCCGGTGAGACGGTACACGGCAACGGATTCGCCGTTAACCCGGGTGGCAAGAGCGCCAACCAGGCCGTCGCCGCCAGCCTGCTGGGCGGGGCCGTCAGCCTGCTGGGTGCAGTCGGGGTGGACGCCAATGGCGACATGCTGCTGTCCTCGGCTGCCGGCGCCGGGGTGGACATCTCCGGCGTGCGGACCTCAGCAACTGAGGCCACCGGCGTCGCCGTCATCGCCGTGGATTCCAATGGTGAGAACAACATCATCATCTCGGCCGGCGCCAACGGCACACTCTCGCCGGCGGACGTCGCCGCCGCGGCGGAAACGTTCGACGGCGCCGCGGTGGTCTGTCTCTGCCTGGAGGTCAGCCTTGACACGGTTGAGGCCGCCGCCCGGGCAGGGCACGACGCCGGCGCCAAAGTTCTGCTCAACCTCTCGCCTTACGCGGAAATCCCGCAGCAACTGGCGGACCTGACAGACGTCCTGCTGGTCAACGCCCACGAGGCGTTGCTGTTCCTTGGCTCCGCCGCAATTCCCGGCAGCGACGCGGATGCTGGGGACTGGGAAGCGGTTAGGCTGGCCTTTGCGGAGCGGGGACTCCAGCGGGTCCTGGTCACGCTGGGGGCCCACGGCTCCGTGGTGCTGGATTCGCAGGCTCCTTCAGGGCAGCAGCTGATCCGGGTGGCACCCGTCAAGGTCAAGGCCGTGGATACCACCGGCGCCGGCGACGCCTTCACGGGGGCGGTGGCAGCCCGCCTGGCAGCTGGCGCGCCACTCGCTGAAGCGGCCGCCTTCGCCTCGATTGCCGCCGCGCTGGCCACCACCCGAAAAGGAACGCAGGCAGCCTATCCGGAGACGGAGGACGTGGAGCGGGTGCTCACGTCGGGTGCCCGCGCCGTGTGACGGACTCACGGAAATGCGGAAATGCGGAAATGCGGAAATGCGGGAAACGCCGACGGCGTCGGGTGACTGCCGCCGTCGGTGTTTCCCTGCTTAGCCGAGAACCACGGTTCTGTTCCCCTGCAGTATCACGCGGCCTTCGCAGTGCCAGCGGACGGCGTTGCTGAGAGCCTTGCATTCGGTGTCGCGTCCGGCGGCCACCAGGTCCTCGGGGCCGTAGGTGTGGTCCACTTCCACTGTCTGTTGGGAAATGATGGGTCCCTCGTCGAGTTCGGCGTTGACGTAGTGTGCGGTGGCGCCAACGGTCTTGACCCCGCGGGCGTAGGCCTGGTGGTAGGGCTTGGCGCCCTTGAAGCTGGGCAGGAATGAGTGGTGGATGTTGATGGCGCGCCCGTCGAGCTTGCGGGTGAGTTCGTCGCTGAGGACCTGCATGTAGCGGGCCAGCACCACCAGTTCCACGTCGAACTCGTCCACCAGTTCCAGCAGCCGGGCCTCGGCCGCCGGCTTGGTGTCGGCGGTGACCGGGACGTGGAAGAACGGGATGCCGTGCCATTCCACGAGCGTCTGGTGGTCGGTGTGGTTGGAGACCACGGCCGCGATCTCTACCGGGAGTTCGCCGCTCCTGGCGCGGAACAGCAGGTCGTTGAGGCAGTGCCCGAACTTGGACACCATAATCAGCACGCGGCGCTTGGAACCTTGCGGCTCCAGCCGCCAGCGCATCCCGAACCGGTCCGCCACCGGGCCGAAAGCGGCCCGCAGCGTGTCCGCGGTGGAGGCGTCGCCGTCGGACGCGAAATGCACCCGCATGAAGAAGTGCCCTTCCGAGCGCTCACCGAACTGCTTGCTGTCCACGATGTCGCAGCCGTGCTCCAGCAGGAAGCCGGAAACCGCGTGGACGATGCCGGGCTGCTCCGGGCAGTCGAGGGTCAGCACGTGTTCAACGGTGGTAACGGGCCGCGCAGGCGACGCCTCATTCTGGATGGCAGTCATGGCTAGCACTCGATCACGTTGACGGCGAGGCCTCCGCGGGAGGTCTCCTTGTATTTGGTTTTCATGTCCGCTCCTGTCTCACGCATGGTTTTGATGGCCTTGTCCAGGGACACTTTGTGGCTGCCGTCGCCGTGCAGGGCAAGACGGGCGGCATTGATGGCTTTGACGCTGGCGATGGCGTTCCGTTCGATGCAGGGGATCTGCACCAGCCCGCCCACGGGATCGCAGGTCAGGCCGAGGTTGTGTTCGATGCCCACCTCGGCGGCGTTTTCCACCTGCTCGGGCGTGCCGCCGAGGACCTCGCACAGGCCGGCGGCCGCCATGGAACAGGCGGAGCCCACCTCGCCCTGGCAGCCAACTTCGGCGCCGGAGATGGAGGCGTTGATCTTGAAGAGAATTCCGACGGCGGCCGCGGCCAGCAGGAAGCGGACCACCCCGTCGTCGTTGGCGCCCGGAACAAACTTGATGTAGTAGTGCAGCACCGCCGGGACGATGCCGGCCGCGCCGTTGGTGGGTGCGGTGACGATGCGCCCGCCGGCGGCGTTTTCCTCGTTGACGGCAAGGGCGAACAGGTTCACCCATTCCATCGCCCGGAACGGGTCGGTGACGCCGGTGTCCGCGGTCAGGGTCTGGAATAACGACGGCGCCCGGCGCCTGACGTTCAGCCCGCCGGGAAGGGTCCCTTCCGCGGCGCAGCCGTTGTGCACACATTCGCGCATCACGGCCCAGAGTGCCAGCAATTTTTCTCGGAGTTCCGCTTCGCTGCGCCAGGTGAGTTCGTTGGCGAGCATCACGTCGGAGATGGACATGCCTTCACGGCTGCAGATCGCCAGGAGTTCATCTGCGGTGGTGAAGGGGTAGGGGAGGATGGTGGCGTCGGCCACTACCCGGTCGCCGGCGTCGGCATCCCCGTCAACAACGAAGCCGCCGCCTATGGAGTAGAAGCTCCGTTCGCTGAGCACGGCGCCTGTGTGGTCCAGGGCGCGGAAGGTCATGCCGTTGGGGTGGGCCGGGAGGGATTTGCGGCGGTGCAGGACCACGTCCTCGTCCCAGTTGAAGTCCACCCGGTGCTCCCCGCCCACCCACAGTTCGGCGTCGAGGGCGGCGGCGGCCACCCGGTCATCCGCCGTGGACGTGTCCACCGTTTCGGGGTCCAGCCCCTGGAAACCCAGGACCACGGCCTTGTCCGAGCCGTGGCCCCGCCCGGTGGCGCCGAGCGAGCCGAACAGTTCGGCCTGCACGCGCCTGGTGGAGCTCAGGTGTCCGTCGCCTTTGAGTCCGTCGGCGAACAGTTTCGCTGCCCGCATCGGGCCGACCGTGTGTGAGGACGACGGCCCGATGCCAACGGAGAACAGGTCCAGGACGCTGAGCGCCATTTAGGGGACCTCTGGCGAGGCGTACTCACGCATGGCGTCGAGGAGCCAGCGGCCCAGGAAATCGGCGAACGAGGCGCGGGGGAAGAGCCGGTAGCTTTCCTCCCCGGTCTTCTGCAGGACCACCGGGATGTTGCCGACCTCGGTGTTCAGGGCGGTTCCCGGGGTGAAGCTGCGGGGGTGCAGGTCCAGGGCGCAGCCCTTTTCCAGGACGGCCCGGGCGCGTGGGCCGGTGAGGTCGAAGGTGGTGCGGTTGGCGGAGAGGTCCACCACCTGGCCGGGGGCCTCGCCCAGGGCGGCCACGAGGGAGCCGATGAGGTCTCCGCCCAGGGAGTCGTGGGCCTGTTCCGGTGCCACTACCAGGAACTCGGATGGTCCGAGCCAGAGGACGCTGACGCCGTTCGCGCCGCCAACGTCGCCGCAGCGTGCCGGGAGGCCGCCGGCGACAGCGGAGATCCGTGCCCCTTCCTCCGAACGGGGGTCCACGCGGATGCCCGCCATGGTCTGGAACGGGCCTTCTTCCAGGACCACGGTTCCCTGGACGGAGCCGGCCTCCAGCGCTGCGGCCAGGTGGGAGGCGGGGCTGCGGCGGATGTCCCGGAGTCCATTGATGCCATTGAGTGCTGCAGAGTTAACCATCTTTGCGGGTCCCTTCGGGGTCAAAAAGTACGGTTTCTGCCACAACAACGTCAACCAGTTGGTCGCCGGCGGCGGCCACGAGGGTCTCACCGATGCGGTTGCGGCCATTCTTGATCAGGGCCAGCCCAAACGAGCGGCCCAGCGCGGCGCTGTGGTAGCTCGAAGTTACGAAGCCCTGCATGGGGACGGGGCCGTAGGCGGGGTTCGTTGAGATCCCCTTTTCCACGAGCTGGGTGCCTTCCGGCAGCCGCAGCGTCCTGTCAACGGGCAGGACGCTGACCAGGTGCTTGCGGTCCCCGCGCTGGGCATCAGCACGGGCGTAGGAGCGTTTGCCGACGAAGTCCTTGGCCTTGGAAACCACCCATTCCATCCCGGCGTCCTGCGGGGTGACGGTGCCGTCGGTGTCCTGCCCGACGATCGGGTAGCCCTTTTCGGCGCGGAGCACGTGCATGGTTTCGGTGCCGTACGGGGTGATGTTGAATTCGGCCCCTGCCGCGGCCACGGCTTCCCAGGTGTTCAGCCCGTACCAGGACGGCACGTTGATCTCGTAGGCCAGTTCGCCGGAGAACGAGATCCGGCAGACCCGCGCCCGGACTCCGGAAGCCAGCGTGGTTTCCCGGAACGTCATGAACGGGAAGGCTTCAGCTTCCAGCCCGCCACCCGCTGCCAGCTCCGGTGCCAGTTTGGCGAGCACCGCCCGGGATTTAGGCCCGACGACGGCAATGGTGCTCCACTGTTCGGTCACCGAGGTGCAGTGCACGTCCAGCTCAGGCCATTCGGTCTGCAGCCATTCCTCCAGCCAGTCCAGCACCCTCGCGGCACCGCCGGTGGTGGTGGTCATAAAGAACCGGTCCTCGTCCAGGCGCAGGGTCACGCCGTCGTCGAAGATCATGCCGTCCGCCATGCACATGACGCCGTAGCGGGCGGAACCGGGCGCGAGCTTTTTGAACGCGTTGGTGTAGATCCGGTTGAGGAACTCACCGGCGTCCTTGCCCCGGATTTCGATCTTGCCGAGCGTGGTGGCGTCCATAAATCCCACGGAGTCGCGGACGGCGGCGCATTCACGCAGCACAGCCTCGTCCATGTCCTCCCCGGCCTGCGGGTAGTACCAGGGACGCTTCCACTGTCCGACGTCCTCGAACAGTGCGCCTTGTGCGACGTGCCACGGGTTGATGGAGGTGACGCGGGCGGGGTCGAACAGTTCGCCGCGCTGGCGTCCGGCGAGTGCCGCGAACGCCACCGGGGTGAATGGTGCCCGGTAGGTGGTAGTGCCGATGTCGCCGATGCCGCGGGACGCTTCGCCAGCCTGGCGGAGTGCGGCGGCGATGACGCCGATCGCGTTGACCCCGGAGGTCTTGCCCTGGTCGTTGGCGGTGCTGATGGAGGTGTAGCGCTTGATGTGCTCCACGGAGCGCATGCCGGCGCCGGTGGAGCGCAGGACGTCTGCCACGGACTGGTCGCGCTGGAAGTCCACGAAGTGGTGGTGCCATTCATCCGGCGTGCCGGTCTGGCCCGGGACCAGCCAGAGCTGGCGGGTAGGGCCGGAGGCCTTCGGCTCGCCGATGACGGACGGCTTGGTGGTGGACGCCAAGCCCGCGGCGGTGGCCGCGGTGGCTCCGGCGGAAATGCCTTCGGCCAGGCAGTCGGCGAGTTCGAAGCTGCCACGGCCGGAGCCAATGGTCTGCTGGTTCGGGACCACGGTGCTTGGCACAAAGGCTGCCAGCTCCTCGTCCCAGCGCAGCTTGCCCTGCCGCTGGGAGTGGAGGTGCACCAGCGGGCTCCAGCCGCCGGAGACTGCCAGCAGGTCGCAGGCGATCTCTTCGACGCCGGAGGTGAGTTCGCCGTCGTCGTTGATGCTGCGGACGGTCACGCCCGCCAGCCGGCCATCGGCGCTGGTTCCATCGGCCCTGACACCGGCGGCGGTGCCCGCCACCGCGCTGCCGATCAGCACCCGGGTGCCGGCTTCCACGGCGGCAGCTGCCACGTCGGTAAGCGCGGGACGGGCGTCCACCACGGCCTGAACCCTGACCCCGGCGGCGCGCAGGTCCGCGGCGAGGGCGTAGGCGCTGTCGTTGGTGGTGCTGATGACCACGCGCTGCCCGGCGGCAACGGCGTAGCGGTTAAGGTAGCTGCGGGCGGCCGAGGCGAGCATGATGCCGGGGCGGTCGTTGTTCTCGAAGACCAGGGGCCGCTCGTGGGCGCCGGGAGCGAGCACCACCTGATTAGCACGCACGTGCCAAATCCGCTGCCGGGAAACGCCGGGGGCGGCCGGGGTGGACAGGTGGTCGGTGCGGTTCTGGACCGCGATGACATAGTTGGCATCGTAGGCGCCGAAGGCCGTGGTGCGGTTCAGGACGGTGCATTCAGCTGCCGAAACGAGTTCGGCCTCCACGTCCGCCACCCATTCCAGGGCCGGCTTGCCTTCGATAGTCTCAGCCAGCCCGGGCGCAGTGGATCCGGAGAGAAGTGATCCGCCGAGTTCAGGCTGGTCGTCCATGAGCATGACGCGGGCTCCGGTGCGGACCGCCTCGCGGGCTGCGGCCAAGCCGGCGGGGCCGCCGCCGATCACCAGGACGTCGGTGTGCACGTACTTCTTGTCGTATTCGGCCCGGTCTTCCTCGGGGTCCAGTCGGCCCAGGCCGTTGAGCAGGCCCGCCTGCAGGCCGTCCACCAGGGTGACGGTGGTGGCGGGGAGCATGGACTCGGCCACGTGGCCCGGGAACCGTGCCTCGATCCTGACCAGCGCGTTGGCTTCCTCGACCCCGGCGGACATGATGCCGCGGGGCCGGTCCTCGTAGAGCGAGTTGCCGGCGGCGATCCGGCCGTTGGCGAGCAGGGCGGACGCGAGTGTGTCGCCGGGGTGTCCGGTGAATTCCTCGCCGTCCACGGTGAAGCGCCAGGAGATGGTGCGGTCGATGCGTCCGCCGGCGGCGAGGCGGGCGTTCTGGGAAGTCACTTGGTTGCTCCTTCCGGGGCGGTGATGCTGGTTGCTGCGGTGCTCGGCGCGGTGGTGCCGGTGGTGGTGCTGTCGGCGGCGAGGCTGGCAGTGCCGGATTCGGAGGCTGCCGGGCTGGCCGTTGCCGGCCGGGGCGTGCCCATCGGGTACACGGCCTGGATGTCGTAGGTGACGGTGTCGCGGAGCATGTTGAACCACTGGCGGCAGCCGGTGCTGTGCAGCCAGCGCTCGGCGAAGGCGCCCTTGGTGTTGTCCCGGTAGAACAGGAACTCGGCCCATTCGCGGTCGTTCAGCCCGTCGGGGTTTTCCGGGTACGGCACGTGGGCCTGGCCGCCGTAGTGGAACTCGGTCTCGTCGCGCGAGCCGCAGTTGGGGCAGGAGATAAGCAGCATGTGCGTCTTCTTTCTAGGGTGCAGGGTCGCTGACGGCGGCTAGTGGGCGACGGCGGCTGCGCCGTGTTCATCGATCAGGGCACCGGTTTCGAAGCGTTCCAGCGCGAACGGCTTGTTCAGCTTGTGCGGGGCCCCGGTGGCGATGGTGTGCGCGAAGGTGAGTCCGGCAGCCGGGGTGCCCTTGAAACCGCCGGTGCCCCAGCCGCAGTTCACGAACATGTTCTCCACCGGAGTGGTGCCCACGATGGGGGAGGCGTCAAGGGTGGTGTCCACGATGCCGCCCCAGGTCCGGAGCACGTGCGCCCGGGCGAAAATGGGGAAAAGCTCGACGGCGGCGGCCATCTGGTGCTCGATCACGTGGAAGGAGCCGCGCTGGCCGTAGCCGTTGTAGGAGTCCACGCCGGCGCCCATGACCAGTTCGCCCTTGTGGGCCTGCGAGACGTAGACGTGCACGTGGTTGGACATGACCACCGTGGGGTGGACCGGTTCGTGCAGTTCGGAAACCAGGGCCTGGAGCGGGTGGGACTGGATGGGGAGCCGGAAGCCGGCCATTTCCGCCAGGACCGAGCTGTGGCCGGCGGCGCACAGGCCCACCTTTTCGGTGTTGATGGTGCCGCGGTTGGTCTTGACGCCCACCACGCGGTTGCCGTCCTTGACGAAGCCGGTGACTTCGCAGTTCTGGATGATGTCCACGCCGAGTTCGTCGCACTTGCGGGCGAAGGCCCAGGCCACGTGGTCGTGCTTGGCGATGCCGGCGCGCGGCTGGTACGTGGCGCCCATCACGGGGTAGCGGATGTTGTCGCTGATGTTCAGGATGGGGCAGAGTTCCTTGACCTGCTGCGGGTCCAGCCATTCCGCGTCCACGCCGTTGAGCTTGTTCGCGCCGACGCGGCGGATGCTTTCGCGGACGTCGCCCAGGGTGTGGGCGAGGTTCATCACGCCGCGCTGGCTGAACAGGAAGTCGTATTCGAGCTCCTCCGGCAGGATTTCCCAGAGCTTGAGGGCGTGCTCGTAGATGGCCGCGCTCTCGTCCCAGAGGTAATTGGAACGGATGATGGTGGTGTTCCGGGCCATGTTGCCGCCAGCCAGCCAGCCCTTTTCCAGGACGGCGATGTTGGTCATGCCGTGGTTCTTGGCCAGGAAGTAGGCGGTGGCCAGGCCGTGCCCGCCGCCGCCCACAATCACGGCGTCGTAGCTTTTCTTGGGGTCCGGGTTGCGCCAGAGGAAATCCGGGTGCTCCGGGAGCTGTTGGGTGCTCACTGGGCGGCTCCGATCATGGCTGTTTCGAACGCGGCGATCTCGGTGCCGCTGTCGTCCTGGGAAAGATGCGTGTAAAGCGGGAACTGGTCGGCCAGGGCGGTGACCCGGGCGCGGAGTCCGACGGCGGCGTCGTCGCTGAGTGAGGCGCCGCCGGTTTCGGCGCTGGCGTCGTTGTTGTCAGTGCCAGTACCAGCCGCGGCGATGAGCGCCGTCGCGATGATTTCCGCCACTTCGGTGAATTCCACGGCGCCGAAGCCGCGGGTGGCGAGGGCGGGTGTGCCGATCCGGAGTCCGGAGGACACCATCGGCGGGCGGGGGTCGAACGGGACGGCGTTGCGGTTAACGGTGATGCCGATCCGGTGCAGCGCGTCTTCGGCCTGCTGGCCGTCCAGTTCCGAGTTGCGGAGGTCCACCAGGACCAGGTGGACGTCGGTGCCGCCGTTGACCACCGAGATGCCGGCCGCGGCGACGTCGTCGCGGAGGAGCCGTTCGGCCAGCAGCTTGGATCCCTGCAGGACGCGTTCCTGGCGTTCCTTGAATTCAGGGGTGCCGGCGAGCTTGAAGGCCACGGCCTTGGCGGCGATGACGTGCTCCAGCGGGCCGCCCTGCTGGCCGGGGAACACGGCGCTGTTGATCTTGCGGGCGTACTCCTCCTTGGCCAGAATGACTCCGCCACGCGGGCCGCCGAGGGTCTTGTGCGTGGTGGTGGTGACGACGTCGGCGTAGGGGACCGGGTTGGGGTGCAGTCCTGCTGCCACGAGGCCGGCGAAGTGGGCCATGTCCACCATGAGGTACGCGTCCACGAGGTCGGCGATCCGACGGAACTCGGCGAAGTCCAGCTGGCGGGAGTAGGCGGACCAGCCGGCCACAATTAGTTTTGGACGGTGTTCCAGGGCCAGTGCTTCGACCTCGGCCATATCGATCAGGAGGTCCGATTTACGGACGTGGTACGGGACTACGTTGTAGAGCTTGCCGGAGAAGTTGATGCGCATGCCGTGCGTGAGGTGGCCGCCGTGGGCCAAGTCCAGTCCCATGATGGTGTCGCCCGGGTTCAACAGCGCGAACATCGCGGCGGCGTTAGCCTGCGCACCGGAGTGCGGCTGGACGTTGGCGAATTCCGCGCCGAACAGGGCCTTGACCCGGTCGATGGCGAGCTGCTCGACGACGTCGACGTGCTCGCAGCCGCCATAGTAGCGCTTGCCGGGGTAGCCCTCGGCGTACTTGTTCGTCAGGACCGAGCCCTGCGCCTCCATGACGGCCGCCGGGGCGAAATTCTCCGAGGCAATCATCTCCAGTGTGGACTGCTGCCGGCCCAGCTCATTGACAATGGCCTGGTGGATCTCGGGATCGACTGCGGAAAGTCGCTCGTTCAACTGCTCAACCACGGATGCTCCTTTGAAATACCACTGTTGCGATGACTGATATATCAGTGTGAGGTCAATGGTATGATTGAGGTCACAACGGAGTCAATAGCGCGAAGCAAAGTGCCACTGGGCTTCCGCTTGGAACCCGGAGGCTATGTAGCGAAGAACGGAGGGGCGCCTTGAATGCACTTCTTGCCCTGCCTACCGCCGAGGAGGAAGCTCCGTCCCAGGCGGAGGCCGCCTACCGGCAGTTGCGCGACAAGCTGATTATGCTCGAGATCCGTCCGGGCGAGCCGATCAATGACGGGCAGCTGGCGGCAGAGCTCGGCTTCGGACGGACTCCTGTGCGCGAGGCGATCAAGCGGCTGGAAGTCGACCACCTGGTGGTGTCCTATCCGCGCCGCGGGACCTTTGCCACCAATGTCGACTTCACGGAGCTGGCCGACGTCTCGGAGATCCGGGAACTGCTGGAGCCGCTGGCCGCGCGGCGTGCGGCCAGCAGGGCAAGCGAGAGCATGCGCCGGGAATTGCTGCAGGTGGCCGGTGCCATTGCGGAGTTGGATCCCAGCATGGGGGAGTCGCGCGACCTCATGCGCTACGACCTGACGGTGCACCGGTTGATCTACAAGGCGGCCGCCAATCCGCACCTGGAAGACACGCTGATCCGCTACGACAACCTGGCCACGCGCATCTGGTGCCTGGTCCTGGACAAGGTGCCCTCGGTGAGCGGCCACATCACCGAGCATGTGGATTTGCTCAAAGCGGTGGCCGCGGGGGACGCCGACAAGGCAGGCGAGCTGGCCCTGCACCACGTCACGAGCTTCGAAGAAACCATCCGGAAGGTGCTGTAAAGCGTCCCGGTCGGTTGAGCCGCGGCCCGGGGATCGAGCTTTTCGAAATCAGATGATTGCTGCCCGCACCCATGTCAAGGAAGCCCCGAAAATCCGCGGAATTAACAGCCGACACGGCACCCCGAACTCGTAGACGTTTCTATCCGGGCCTCGGCCCAGCGAGTCCTCGAATAGGCCCAGATCCCTGTAGCGGGGCGGACTTCAAGGGTCCAGGTACCCGGACGGGTGACGCGGTATCACAGAGTCCAATTCTGCAGATTCTGCAAAGGATCCCTTCTACTGGCACCCTGCGTATCAATGTTGGGCGTATTCGCCTCCAGAAGAGCTCGTCGCTGGGCAATGAAGGGCGTGCGACTCAGCACGTCGATCGGGAAGGCGGCCGCGGGAGGCACTGACCTGGTGTCGGCGGGACTCATTGATCTTGACAGCGCCAACGTGCCCAGGCCAGACGGACACCGTGGGCGCTACCGGCGACGTGGTGGCTCTTTGCAAAGTCCTGTCAGATTGGAATCTAAGTGCTTCCATTGGGGGCGTGCCGGAACGCTATGTAGACCCTATCCTGACGGTGTCCAAGAGGCTGCCTGACGTCCGGTTGGGGTGTACCCCAAGCTGACACCTGTTTGACTCGGCACGCGATTCCCACAAGGGCATGGACCAAACCGGAGAGGATGCCAGCGGGCATTGGCGCCGCGAAAAGCGGATACGGCGATTGCGGCTCGTGGCAGCACCGTTGCCAACACCCCTTCTGGCGGATCCGGGGGTCTGCACGGCAAATGTCGATCCCGTCGCCCTCGTGGATCATTACCCGACCCCATCGCCGCTCAGATGGATCCAGATGATACTGCCGTCCCGGGTGACTTCATTGACCCATCCGGTGCCAATTACCTGGAGGCCGCGGCGAAGCTCGACAAATTCCTGAGGCCAGAGGCGCTTCCACTGCTTCATAAGGAGCGTTTGGCTGGCCCCGGTAGCCGTAGGATTCTGGATGGTCAGGGCTAGCAACGTTTCTTTCGCGGCCTCGCCGACGCGGTTGTAGCCCCGCCCGTTGAGGAGGACGCTTTCCCTGGACTGTTGGTGCAGGCTCATGCCGGTGCTCCTTTCGCTCTGGCGGCTGGTTTAATCCATAGCCTCTCGTTGGCCCACACCGGATCACGGCTTAGATTCTGTCGGCCGCGCCCGTTTCGATGTGTGTCTTGATTTGTGAGAGGAAGCGGGCGGCGTCTGCTCCGTCGACGATCCGGTGGTCGTAGGTCAGGGCGAGGTAGGCGAAGGATCTGATGCCGATGCGGACATCTTCTGAGGGGAGGGGCACGACGCGTTCCACGACGGTCCCGGTGCCGAGGATTGCTGTCTGGGGGTAGTTGAGGATGGGGGTATCGAAGAGGGAGCCCCTGCTGCCGGTGTTGGTGATCGTGAACGTCCCGCCCTCCAGGTCTACGGGAGTGATCCGGCCGGTACGCACTCGTCCGGCGAGATCGTCCACGGCCGCGGCGATCTCGTCGACATCCTTCGTTTGGGTGTCGCGGACCACGGGAACCATGAGTCCTTCTTCTTGGGCGAGGATACGGATCAGGGTGCCGGAGAAGGGAGCGGATATTTCGGTATCGACCTTGTCCGTCGCGACCTCGAGCAACGGCTCGCCGTCGGTGACCGGATCGCCTGGGTTTTTCAGCCAGCGCGAAAGGGTCGCGACCGTTCCGCCCGCTCCCATCGGCGGCAGGGTGAACGTTGTTGTCGTCGTCTCTGTCACTGGGTCACGTCCAGGGTGGCGCGCACGATGCTGTCCACATCGATTCCGTGGTAACGGTAGACGTCGTCGACGTCGCCGGCCTGACCGAAGCGGTCCACGCCGAGGTTGCGGCTTTTGACCTGGTGCACGCCGGCGAGGAACGCCAGTGTGTGTGGGTGTCCGTCGAGGACCGTGACCATGGGAACAGCACGCTCCGGTGGCAGGATCTGATCCAGAATCCAGGACGGTGCGTCCTGGTTCTGTCCGTTGCGGCCCTGGAGCGCTTCATAGAGCAGGCCCGGGCTGGTGACACACACGACGTCCACCGGAGTGCCCTGGGCCGCCAGGCGATCGGAGGCTGCCAGCGCTTCCGGGACCAGGGCTCCCATGGTGACGATCGTCGCGGCCGGGTTAGTGGCCGCGCGCAGCACGTAACCGCCGGCAACCACCTGACGGCGGCGACGCTCACGGGCAGCCGGATCCTCGGGCACGGCAGCCAGCTGCTGATCGACCGGTTTCGTGGAGAGCCGCAGGTAGGCGGACTTGCCATCCGGTCGTCCGAGCTGCGACATCGAGGCGAGCAGCGTCCATTCAGCATCAATGGCGAACGCCGGTTCGTAGCTGGTGCACCCGGGCTGTTCCAACCCGATGGAGGGGGTCTTGATGGACTGGTGGGCCCCGCCTTCGGGGGCGAGCGTAACACCGGACGGTGTCCCTACCAGGATCGACTGCCCGCCGGCGTAGATACCGTAGGACCATGGTTCCAGAGCCCGTTCAACGAACGGGTCATAGAGCACACCGATCGGGAAAAGAGGCTGGCCCCAACGGCTCCAAGTCGCGCCGAGCTCACTGATGAGCCCAACCAGGTTGACCTCGGCGATGCCAAGTTCGATGTGTTGTCCGGTGGGATTTTCCCGCCAATGCATCACGGTTTCGGCGTCGTCACTGAACCAGTTCTGGCGCTCTTCAACTGACCACACCCCGACCTTGTTCAACCAGCCGGCGAGGTTGGTGCTGGAACTCACGTCGGGACTGACGGTCACGACTCGCCGGGCGACCTCGGGCGCCGTCCGGTTGAGGTCCAGCAGCGCACGCCCCAGGGCGGCCTGCGTCGTGGCCGTGCCTGAGGGAGTCCTGCCAAAATCGGTCGGGACTGTCGGCGGGGCCACCACCGGTACGCTCTCGCGCTGGAGGGACTCAGCTGTTGTCCGGACCAGCTGCCCGGCGGGGCTTGAGGGGTCAAAACGCACCCACGGGGCATCAGGGTTCTCACCCATCCGGTCTGCGAGCTGACGGTACTGCTCAACGGTGAGCAGCGAGGAGTGGTTCTGCGGGTGGCCCTCGGTGGGCAGGCCGTTGCCCTTGACGGTGTAGGCGATGATGACGGTCGGTTTGGTGTCATCGATCTGCGAGTAAGCCTCGCGCAGTGCGGCCAGGTCATGTCCGCCCAAGTTCCTGATCGCCCGGATCAACACGTCGTCTTCGACGCCCGCGATGAGGCCGGCGATGGCCTCACTCCCTGCGCCGTCACCGGGGAGGCGGCGGCGCAGTTCTTCGGCGGAGCAACGCAGGAGCCGCTGGTACTCGGGGTTGGACATCTCAGTGATGCGCTCCCGCAGAGCATCGCCTCCCGTACGTGCCATGAGGCTTTCGAGGAGGCGCCCGAAGCGCACGGTGATGACCTGCCAGCCGGCGGCCGCGAACAGACGCTCGATCTTGCCCGCCGCGATGTTGGGCACGACCCGGTCCAGGGACTGCCGGTTCAGATCAACAATCCACACGATCTCACCGAGATCGGCAACGTTGGAGTCCAGGACGGCCTCCCAGACGGCCCCCTCGTCGAGCTCGGCGTCGCCGACAAGGGAATACTGGCGCCCCCGGGTCGGCGTGCCGGTCACGGTCTCGGTGTAACGCCGCGAGATCGCACCCCAGATCGGCGCTGTCGCACCGATACCGACCGAGCCCGTGGAGTAGTCCACCGGGTCCGGGTCCTTGGACCGGCTCGGGTAACTCTGCAGCCCGCCGAACTCCCGCAGCGTCGTGAGGTACTTCTCATCCAGGCTGCCCAGCAGATAGTTGATCCCATGCAGCACCGGGGAAGCATGCGGCTTCACAGACACACGGTCCTCCGCCCGAAGCTGACCGAACCAGAGCGAAGTCATGATCGTTACCATTGATGCACTTGACGCCTGGTGCCCGCCGACCTTGACTCCTGACTTGTTGGGACGAACACGGTTCGCGTGGTGAACGATCGAGGTTGCAAGCCACAACACTCGCCGTTCGATGTCGCGCAAGGTTTGAGAGCTGAATTCTGCGTGTCCGGTCTCAGAGTCGGGCGCCTGATTGTCGAAGAACGTGGTGGCAGTCATGTTGGTTGTCCCCTGGTGAATCTGTGCGCACGGCTGTGCGCTGGGTGTGGGTACCGGTCGCGTGTGAGAAGCGATTTGCAAGCCGATTCTCGTAAAACCGGATCAGTGGTGGTTGGCTCGACTGCCGCGAGGCGAACCTGAGGCGGAGACTTCCGTCATGGAGACGCTGCCACTTCATGGTCGAATCGACGGTTGAGGCCATTGTTGGCAGTTTCGCGGGCGTCATAAATGGTCTTGCCGCCCGAAATGGTTAAAACACAGTTTCCCTCGCCCTGATATACCAGCGATCGTTCGACGTCATGATCGTGAACTTCAATTGCAAAGAGTGCAATATCGGCTGGGCCTCCGGGAGAAAGGGCTCCAAATCCTGACCCCACTGCAAGCCCCATCGCCTTGGCGCCGCCGGTCGTGGCGGCTCGGATCAGTCGCACGAAGAGGTCTTTTTTGATGTAACCCTGCTCGCGGGCCAGATCTGCCAGGAGCCTCACGTCTGACATGAGATCAAGTGACGGGGACGAGGCGAGCGAGTCCGTGCCGATCGCAATCTTATGGCCCTCGCTCAGATACGCCGCGGCGGGGGGAAGATCGAGCCCGATCACAGCATTGGATCTTGGGCAAAGTACGACCTGAGTGCCGCGGGTAAGCAGAAGGTCCCTTTCTTCCCGATATCGTTCATGTCGAGCCCTCAACTCCGTTGGTGAGAATGTGTGCATCGGTTCCGACGGAGCCGATATGCATTGGGTTTCGACGACTCTAAGCGCTTAGAATGATAGCTGTCAACCATCGTCAGAGAAGTGACGCCCTCGGAGGCAGAAAGGCAAGGTGGGGCCATGGAATCGGCAGAACCCGTTTTCGAACATGACGTGTGCAGTGACCGCATGCCAGATATACGCCACAACCCTCTTGATACATCACAGACGGATCCATTGGCGGTCACGCAGCAAGCCGCGGAGGAGACTGCTTGGCTTGCGGGAGTGGAACGACATGACCTGGCCTTGACTCTCGGCAGAGAGGTCATTGCTGCCGGACGTGCCGCGGAACCGCCATCAGTCGACTGCTCACAGAGATTGTGGCTGCGACTTAGGGCGAGCATGAGACGTTCTACGACCACGCCGGCTTGGGCTCTGTCGGCTTGGGCGATTGCAAGCCGCGGCATACTAACGACAGAGCCTGACCCGGGGCCCGAGCTCGCGGGTGATACCACCAGACGGATGAGCGAATTTCGCAGATTGGGATGGGATACATGAGCACTACTTCTCGAAGGCCCACTTTGGCCGACGTTGCGCGTCTGGCGCAAACCTCCACCGCGGTCGTTAGCTATGTCATCAATGACGGGCCGCGCCCGGTTGCCCCGGATACACGGCGCAAAGTGCAGAAGGCAATCGAAGACCTCGGATACAGGCGAAACCCAATCGCGGGGGCCCTGATGAGCGGTCGGTCCAACCTTGTCGGACTTTTGGTACCTGACTCCTCGAATGCATTCTTCGGTGAGATGTCCCGGCATATCGAGCAGGAAGGCAAAGCGCGCGGCCTTCTCACACTCCTCGGAAACACTGCTTACGACCAAACAGCGGAAGTGGAATACGAATTGGCCTTTTCGGACCTGCGTCCACGTGGAATATTCGTGACAAGCATCGATTCAACGGTTCAGTCCAAGGGCGCCGGCCCGAGGATCTATCTTCATTCGATGCCACTCAATTCGGATGCCCCCAGCGTGGTGTTCGACGACCTGGGGGGCGGACTCTTGGCCACGAATCATCTCCTCGGGCACGGTCTAACTGATATCCACTGCGTCACCGGCCCGGACGATTTCGGTCCCTCGGGGCAACGAAAACGCGGTTGGGAACTGGCTCTCGGGGCAGCCGGGGTTTCGACGCACGGGAAACTGCATCGTGCGCCGTTTGATCGGTTGGAAGCCGAGACGGTCGTGCGCGGATTGTTGGCATCCGATTCACCACCCCAGGCAATCTTTGCAACCACCGACGAGCAGGCGCTGGCAACAATGCGTGCGGCTGCTGTAGTCGGTCTGCAGATACCTCGGGACCTCGCTGTTGTCGGCTTCGATGGAATTCGAGAGGCCCTCTATGGAAACAATCGACTGACCACCGTGTCTCTTCCCCTCAACGAGCTCGCCTTAAGGGCGTTCGAGGTCCTGGACACGTGGGATCAACCTGAGTCCACAAAGCATCACGTGCTCTCTGGTTCACTTGCAGTGGGCGAAACGTGCGGATGCACGTAGGTTCTCATCATGTCGCGGCGCCAAGAGTCTGTTCGACTACCCGGCTCAAGGGGTTGAGAGCCGCAGTTATGTCCGCGGTCAAGTCGTCAACGTGCTCGAGCCCGATGGAGAGCCGAACAATCCCTGCTCCTGGTCGGGCTTCCGGAGCGACAGGCCTGTGCGTCAGAGAAGCCGGGTGCTGGACCAGCGAGTCAACTCCTCCGAGCGAGACCGCATGGGTGAGGAGACGGCAAGATTCCACGAATGTTCGTGCGGCGTCGTAGCCGCCCACCATCTCGATCGCGATGAGAGATCCAGGCCCGTCAAGCTGCCGGCCGAGCAGTCCCTTGGGATCCTGTCCAGGGAGACCCGGGTACATCACCCGTTCGACCTCCGGGTGAGTCTGCAGCCTTCTCGCGAGCTCAAATGCTGTCGCTTGTTGCGCACGGACACGTACGGGTAATGTGCGCAACCCCCGATGAAGCAAATAGGCCGCGAATGGATTGAGGAGGCTTCCAGTTAGAGCGCGGACTCCCCGAAGCCGTGCGGTCCAATCGGGGTTTGTTGCAACCACCCCTCCCATCACGTCACCATGGCCGCCTATATATTTCGTGGCGCTGTGCAGGACGAGCGTCGCGCCGTGTTCGATCGGGCGTTGCATCACCGGAGTCGCAAAGGTGTTGTCGACCAATACTGGGACACCAGCAGCTTGTTCGACAACATGACGAATATCAATCATCTCAAGCGTGGGGTTGGCCGGAGTCTCGAGAATGACCAGGCCGGTGTCCTCCCTGATTGCCGAGGCAATGCCGTTTTCATCGACCCATGTCACGCTCGTTCCCAAGAGCGCTGAAGCGAGTACGTGATCAGTTCCACCGTATATAGGTCTGAGCGCGACTACGTGAGGCTTTCCGGCGGCCACGGTCGCTGTCAGACAAGCCGCAAGCGCGGCCATGCCCGTGGAGAAGGCTACGGCCCTGTGTGCCCCCTCCAAAGAGGCGATGCCGTCCTCGAAACGGGCTACACCCGGTTGCCACAGCCTCTGATAGACGGCGGATTGCTCCGGGGCGAGGTCCCCTCCGGCTGCCAGGTTCTCGTAAGAGTCACCCCCGGATTCGACACTCGCAAGCGGGTTTGTTGTCGAAAGATCAATTGTCGGAACGTGAGAACCGGACTCTGTCACGCCGTCCATCCCGGAATGGACGGCGAGCGTTTCGATACGAAATTGCGGTTTTTGCATGGGCCCAACCAAAGCAGATACTGCATTTTGATGCAATTGATTCGCAGAAGATAGCTATATTGGTAGATACATCGCACATTCTTCAACTTTTTGGATGTAGACCCATATGGAACCGCAGATTTCCGTCCCTGACAGCGTCGATCGTGCTCTGATGCGAGCCCTCTCAATTAATGCCCGTGCATCCGGAGCCGCCCTCGCGGCTGACATTGGTGTCGCAGAGTCAACCATCTCGACGCGATTGCGCCGGCTCCAAGCCTCAGGGAACATCCTTGGGTACCGAGCTGAGCTTGATTTCAGCACGTTGGCGCCCTTGCAGGCCCTTGTTTCGGTTCGCCTGGTCAAGCACGCTCGTGGTGAAGTGGATAGTTTCCGCCTAGCGGCTCCGAGCTGGCCCGGAGTTAGAGCTCTTTTCCACATGGCCGGCGCCGACGACTATTTGTTGCACATTGCGGCGGCTAGCGCCTCGGAACTCCGCGAGTTCGTCCTCCGCTACCTGGCGAGCCATCCCGCGGTTAGGAGTACGGAAACGAACCTGATCTTCGAACATGTTCAAGGCGATGGTTGGCAGCGGCTCCTTGAACCGGAACGCGGCTTCACGCATTCCAGGGAATCGGCCAATCGATAGCACTGCCGGAGTTGCCCGTTGACATGGCGAATCTAAGCGCTTAGATTCGATTTTGAGATGGGACTCTGCTGATTTTGAGATGGGACTCTGCTGCTGGCGTACTGAGCCTGGTCAACGCCAGGGAGGCTACACACCGTCCCAGCACGTATGGAAGGAAAATCGATGCCGTCCCATGGTGGACCAATTCTGCCGCCAGTGACGCTCTGGGAAAGCGGCGAAGGCGAGCAGGTCAGGCTGGGCATCGGTGGGCATTCCGGCGACCTTCGGATGCGACCGTCGTGTGATGGGCGATGCCACCTGATGACACGAAGACGATCGAAGGGTTGCACGGCGGGTAATTTCGAGAACCTTTTTGGTCCTCCCCGTACTCAATAAACTGGCATGCACGGTTATTCATGGGCCGGGAGTAGCCCGGGGACCTGACGACTAAGCAACGTCTCGGTGGGCAGTTGTGGTCGGCATGATTGGATAGCGACATGCCGGTTCTTCCAAAGACAGAGAATTCGCTTTTTGTCCGCACGAGCTTCACAAATGACAAGGCCTGGCGCGACGCTCTCTCCGTTGTCCTGACGGAAAACGAGGATGGCTTTCGTGCCTACGTGGAAGTCGTAGACGATAACGCGTGGGAAGAAGCTGATTGCGAGCGGCTTCGTGAAGTTGCTCTAGCGGTCGAGAATCAGGCAGCCGTGCTCTTCGTTGTGGACCAGGCCGCTCTAGAATCGGATTATCCGATTCTAGTTGTGGACCTTGATGAGACCTCGCGCCAGCCGTTTAGGTGTGTAGCGTGTGAGCTATGGGGCGTTGATAACAACTTGAACCTTGCCAACATGGATTGGGAAGACTTTGCTGGGAGCGCCGACACCGACAATGTGTTCAGGGGCTTCGCCTAATCGCTTTCGTTGGCACGTGTGCTCGGCCCCCTACGTGAAGCGGAGGCACCAGGAGCCGGCGACTCGCTTCGCCGCTTCGAGTGTGAGTCAATGATCTTGTCCTCGCTCAAGGTGCGCTGGCTCCGGATGACCGCACCCATGATGGAGAGGGTGGCAGCCTGTTCGAGTCAGGCCGAGTCCGGGGGCCCTGTTTCCGCAGGGCCCCAAGCCTCCATCCCGCGAGATCGTCTGCGGTCCACCCTGATTTGTTGCTCCGCTAGCTCCTGTAGGGTCTGCATATGGAGCCGATTAGACGCTTTACACCGGAGGATTACGCGGCAGCGCTTGAGTCGTGGTCATACCTTGAGCTTTCCGGTAAGCAGCCATTGTTCACCTCACCCTTTGGCGACGTGTTTCTCCAAGGTGAGGACGGCTTCTGGTTCTTAGACCTACTTGCCGGTGAGTTGAGCCGGCATTGGGAAACTGAAGGCGAGTTCAAGTCTTCTTTAAATTCCCGGGACGGGCAGGATGAGTACCTCATGATTGGTTTGGCCAGCGAGGCTGAAAGCACAGGCCTTCGGCCTGGGGAAGCCCAGATTTACAGTTTCCGGGTTCCTCCGGCACTTGGAGGTGCGCTGGAACTAGGGAACGTCGAACTGAGCGACTTCGTGGTTGCCACGAATATCGCTGGGCAGATCCATCAGCAGATCAGAGATCTTCCCCCTGGAACTCCAGTCAGCGGTGTGACGCTGTATTGATCCCCTTCTGGGCGCTCATATAAGCCGATAGCCAGGCGGCGATGCAGCTAGCTGCGGATCCGCCAGCATTCGCGAGACGAAACCCGAACCTGAGCGCTGACTGAACCCCTATCCATGGAAACATGCATTAAATGCAGGAAACCCACACTTTCAGCGCGGCTCGCCCCAGGCGGCTACTAGGCCCGGCCAGACGCTGAACTGCCACCCGCCACGACAAGGGAAGGCTGGGCCGCGTCCTCCGATGACCCAAGAGAACAGAGGTGTCGCCGACGGGACGGCCGGGAGTTTGATGCTGGGCACATGCCCCAGCAAACGTCGCTGCGCGCCCGGGCGGAGCTATTGACGACAACATCCGCACACGTTCTCGACTTGCACGACCCGAGGCGGCTGCGACGCCGATAGGCTGCGGGAGCAGACCGCCCTGACAGCTGTCCCGGATTAACTACACGCGGCCCCGGGAGCAGTTCAGACGTTGCCGACAGCCCCGGCCAGCAGCCGGTGGCCCTCGGCCGTGGGATGGAGGCCGTCGCTGAACAGGGCCGGGCGGTCGGCGAGGACGTCCCAGGTGTCTAGGAAGTCCCGGAAGGTCCGCTCGCACCACGACCGCAAAGTCTCGCGCAAGTCCCGGATCTCGCCTAGGTGGAGGCCGGGGACCAAGGTGGTGTCCACCCAGTTCGGGCTCATCACGACCACGCGTCGTCCCTGAGGTTCCATGGCGTCGCAGAAGGATTCCAGCCGGGCGATAACGTCCTGGCTCACTTGTGCCCCGCTTCGTCCGTCGGCGTGGAGCAGGTCATTGATGCCGGCCGCCACTAGGACCGTGTCGGCGCGGCGGGCGGCCACCTCGGCCTCGGCGGCGTCCAGGATCTCGAGCATGGTGGCGCCGGGCCAGGAGAGGTTGAAGAACCGGTTGTTTTCCTCGTCGCGGGCGATATGTCGCGAGGCGACCCGGGCGGCCCAGCCGCCGTCCTGGGTGCGGCGCCCGTAGGCGATGCTGTCGCCGATCAAGGCAATGCGTTCGGCCACGTCCAGAGGGTCGGCGGAGACGTAGCACCAGGCTTGTCCGTGGGCTCCGGTAGGCACGCGGCGGCGGGCGTAGGCTTCGACCTCGTATGCGTCGGCTGCGGCCAGCTCGTCGGGGGTTAGAGCCAGCAGGCCGCCGGATACTGTGTCCCGTTCACGCCGGACGAGGCCGAAGTGAACGTTCTTGCCGCTCTTGGCAATCACATCCAGGTCGGTGATGACGACCTCGGTGGTTCCGTGCCCGATTAGGGAGTCCTCGACCATGTTGACCCGGGTACCGAACAGCGACTGCTGCACCTTCTCATCCAATAGGGTGCCGAACGAGAATACTAGCTCGGTCGGGGCAGAGGTTGTGGTGGGTTCCGGATATGGCACAGCGGTGCTCCTTGGGCAGAATTTTCGTCACTCGGATGCGCGCCGTCGACGAACAGAAGCCGCACCGATACGACAAACTGAGCAGCGCCGTCGTCCTCTGGGAGCGGCTCATCGGACGGCCTCACTGAATGCCGGGCGAAGAGTTATCCTCGTCATCCACTCCATCGAAGTTCAGCCATGACAAACGAGTCACGGACTTGAGTACGGCGCTGATAACGTCGGGAAATCGCGGTTGGACTTCCCCGGTCCTTGCCAATTGAGCCGGCTGTTGCCTGGACCGGGTTCCTGGCAGATGAGACCGGATTCCCGGAGCACTTTGAAGTGTGCCGAAAGCGTTGATTTGGAAAGTTCGGTTTCGAAGGTTCCACAGGTTTTGCCCGGTTCGGTGTTGATGTCGGCAAGCAACCGAAGCCGTGTTGGATCGGCGCAGGCGTGCAGGATTGTGGACAGGTCCAGGTCATTCGCCAGCCGGTCGGCTATCCTGCTTTGCCAGCCGGGGCTTGCTGGGCACCAACTTGGGCACGGAGTATGCCGCCAGCTCGCCGCTTGTCCAGTGGCGTGCCGCCGGACAATCGAAACGCTGCTCGTTCGCTTCATTGTCGGCCTAAGTAGAAGTTGATTCTAAAGCCGCAAGTTCGCCGCGTGCGTTCGGTGCTGGCGGTCAGCATCCCCACACGGAGGAAGACGCCGACAATTCCATGCTGCTGGCTCCTTGTTCTTTTCGTTCGCGGGCAAGCTCGCCCGGCAGTGAGTAGCGCGGCGCGGCGGCGACCGAATGAGCGGCGTGAGTGACGATCGAGTCCGTGAGCGACTTGACCATGTCCAGCCGCGGGTACTCTGCGTGGATGCGTTGCTCCTGTGACATGACGACGTCGGCCTTGTGGCCAAAGTCGATCCCGATCCCTTCCGTTGTCAGGTAGGCGAGAAGCCCTCGACGCTCGGCGATGCCCGGTGAACTGTGCAAGGCGATCGCTTCCCAGACCCGGTCAACGTCCCCCGCCGCCACACCATGCTGGGTCAAGACTTCGGCTGCCAGATCGGCGCCTTCCACCTCAAACCGCTGCTCGCCAGGTGCTTTGGTCCCGGTACCCAGGTCGTGCATGACGCAGGCGGCGAAGAGAAGGTCCCGGTCATATGCCGCATCGTTCAGTGCGCCCTCGTGGATCGCGAGGAGTTCAGCAAACAGGAAGCTCCGAACGCTGTGATTGGCTACCGAGGGACTCTCCGAAGCCTGTACTACAGCGAGTGCCGCGCGGGCGACCGGGCTGGGCGGCAGGTCGATTGAAATTGTCATGTCCCCTACGCTAACGATTGGCCGTCCGTATCTGGATGGCAGAAGTGACAGATATCGCCTATATACTGCCATTCCGTTGGGGGCTTTTGCTGACCAGGTGAGGGGCGAGCTTCAGGCAAAGGACACCCGCGAGCAGCCAGCGGAGGCCGTACACGATGATGAAGCCCGGAATTGCCACGCCGGAAAGGATAAATCCTGCTGTAGCGTTCGCGATCGGCACGGCGCCCAGAATCTCTGCAATCCAGCCGTGGACGGGGAGGAACGGGCGAAAGTGGATGCCGACGACGGCGAAAGGTAAGCCTGACCTCGAAAACACAGGAACCCGGCTGTGGACGGGTTCCTTCATCTGTTTGAACTCGCCCTACTCAACTGGCATGCACGGTTATTCATGAGCCGGGAGTAGCCCGGCGGCCTAACGACACAAGCGTTGTCTCGGGGGCACTTGTGGTCGGCATGGTTGGATAGCGACATGCCGATTCTTCCGAAGACAGAAAATTCGCTTCTGGTCCGCACGAGCTTCGCAGATGAGAAGGCTTGGCTCGACGCCCTCTCGGTTGTGCTGACCGAAAACGAAGATGGCTTTCGTGCCTATGTGGAAGTCATCGCCGATAACGCTTGGGAAAACGCTGATTGGGAGCGGCTTCGTGAGACTGCTCTAGAGGCCGAGGATCAGGCAGCCGTCCTCTTCGTTGCGGACCACGCCGCTCTTGAACCGGATTATCCGATTCTTGTTGTCGACCTTGATGAGGCCTCCCGCCAGCCGTTTCGGTGTGTAGCGCGTGGGCTGTGGGGCGTTGATAACAACCTGAACCTTGCCAACATGGATTGGGAAGACTTTGCTGAAAGCGCCGATACCGACGGCGTATTCAGGGGCTTCGCCTGATCACTTTCGTTGCCGCAATGTATGGGCGTAGGGCGCCATGCACGGTTATTCATGGCACGGGAGTTCGAAGGTGGCTGGCTGCGTGCCGCGCCGGGGCTTGCTTCCCGGCAGAGCTCAGGTGAGTCCTTCAACCTGTCGTTTGAGAACATCCACTGACGGCTCGTAGCCGCGGCGGTTCATCATCGCGAAGCTCCTAAGTCGTTTCAGGCCGGTGATGGGGGTGAGGTCGTGGTCCAAGATCTTGGTGGATCCGTAGAGGTAGAGTTCCTCAAGCTCGGTTAGCCCGGCCACTGGACTGAGCGACTCGATGTCGCCGCTCTCGGCGATGTTGAGTCTGCGTAGTCCTGTGCACTCTGCGAGATCGTCGATCCTCGTCAGTTTTTTGCAGGAGACTAGCTCGAGCTCTCGGATTTCGGAGCGGCCGCGGAGCTCAGAGATGTCGTTAAGCCGCGTGGCTAGGTAGATGCCGAGTCGCTGGAGCTTGGGTAAGTGGGATAGGCCAGCCAGAGAGCTCAGTCTCGGACGATCCTTCATCCGGAGGGTTTGGAGACCTGCATGTGAAGACAGCGGCTCAAGATTGTCAGGCGTGTAGGCCAGCAGGAACAAGTAGTCGAGCCCGGAGACTTGGCCGATGGTGTCCCTGACCTGAGCCCAAGATGCCCCGAGACTACGGAGCTTGGGAAGTTCGGCGATCCTGATCGTCAGATCAGGATCGGTGGTCACGTGCAGCGATTCCAGGGTCGGGGCAAGCGAATAGATGGGATCAAGGTTGGTCTGGCGCCGGTCGATGATCTCCAGTTCACAAATCGGAAGCCCGCGGAGGAAGTCGAGCGTCGGTTCGTTGAATCCGAGCGCATAATTCAGCACGAGCCGGTGCGCGCGTCCCTCCTCGAAGATCCTTGCCGATTGCGCTGTCCAGGGTTCGGTCACCACAAGTTCGCCGGCCTGCTCGTATTTCATTGCTCGCCCCCATCATCTCGCCGCAGATGCAACCTACGGTGTTGCACCGAAGCTCTGGCTTCACAGGCTAATCCATCGGGATCAGTTGCAACTGCAGCGCCTTCCTTGCCGGTTATGTCCTCACTGCTGCGATGTATTGGGCATAGGCGGCGGCCGAGTCTGTGGCGTGGCGTTCGATGGTGGTGGGGGAGTAGCCGAGGGTTTCGGCGATGATGGCCACGGGTGCGAGTTTGGTGAGTTCGTGGAGGGTTCCGAGTCGATCCGGTCAGACACCAATCATGACAGGGTCCCCGCGAGGCTGAAGATCGGTCCCTGGCTACCAGTTGGGGCGGGCCGAGGATGTTCCGGTTGAGGGCTCCCCGGTGGGCACCGCTTTGTTCGGTGCGGGGCCGCCGACCATGTTCAGCAGCAGCATCGTGTCGTGGTCGGCTGTACCCGGCGGGGCTTGGTAGACCACCAGTCGATGCTCTGCATTGGAGACGTTGAGTACCTCGTAGTTAAGTTGCATCCGTCCCACCTTCG
>NZ_JBVAYW010000025.1:0-48697 GCF_055412845.1 Pseudarthrobacter adonitolis
AAGCAATGGCGCGGCCTCGCCACCCGCTACGACAAGCTCGCTCTGACCTACCGCGGCGGAGTCGTCCTCCGCGCCATCACCATCTGGCTCAAGGAATTAGGAGACATGCCCTAGCGGTGACGGGCGGAGGGACTATAGGGCTGCTGCTGGATTACGCGCCCGGCGGTTCCCTCGGAGATCTGGTCGGCAGCAGGGCCAAGCTCACCATCGGGGAGACGGTCACTGTGCTCACCCCTATTGCCCAGGTACTTGGCTACCTGCACGGTCAGGGGTTCACCCACGGTGACGTATCGCCCGGGAACGTCCTCTTTACAGGTCATGGCAAGCCAATGCTGTCCGACGTCGGCATTGCCAGGATGGTGGGTGATGTTTCAGCAGTGCCGGACCATGGCACCCCGGGGTTTATGGATCCGGCACCGGTGGACGCCGTGAGGGCCGGGCTGCAGCCGGAACGTGACGTCTACTCGGTGGCGGCCCTGGGGTGGTACTGCCTCACGGGCCAGCCGCCACGCCGGACCGCCGACCGCCCACCTCTCTCACTCCTGCTCCCCGACGTTCCTGCCGAGCTGGCCGCTGCCCTGGAGGCGGGCCTTAATGAGGACCGGCGGCTGCGGCCCACGGCTGTTGAGCTGGCGACGGCGGTCTACCGCAGTGCCCCGCCGCTGCCGGTCGACCTTGCGTCCTCCGTCCACGCCACGGTCATCCCGCAGCTGCTGACGCGGCGCCGCGTCCCGAAACATCCCGGCGGAGCAGTAAGGAACCGTCTCCGGGCGTTGCGGCGCCGGATTTCGACGTCGCGCTGGTCTGGGCTGGTGGGAGCGCCGCAGGTCCTCCCGTTCCCGGTCGGGGAGGAAGCGGAGATGCCGCTGGTGCGTGCACCAGCGCTCCGCGAACCAGAGGCCAAGGCACCAGAGGCCGGCAGCCCAGCCGCACCGGCTCAACCGGTCGACGGCGGAAAGCCGGCGCCGCGCGGCAGGCACGCCGTGGAACCCGGGCCCAAGGATCACGAACCAATCCTCGGGGCCAAGCGTCGGACGGTGGCGTCGCAGAAGTCGGTGGATCCCGGCCCGAACCGGCGCGGCGGGCGTGCGCGGCTGGCCGGACGCAATCGGGGCACCGTGCTGCTGGCAGTGGGAGCCGGTGCCATCGTGGCAGGCGCCATCTGGGCCGCCGGTGCCTTTGCGCCGGACGCGCCGTGGGTGGCGCCCGCTGGGACAGGGGCGGTGGCCGCCGGCTCCGGTGACAGGACCCGCGGACCGGCCGAGGCGGACAGTGCGGATACCGGAGAGGCGGACACCATGCTCGCCGCCGCAGGCGTCCCGGCCGCCGCTGCGGCGCAGCTGGATTCGGCGGACCCGCTCGACGCAGTCCGGGGACTGGCCGCCGTGAGGTCCCTGGCCTTCAGCTCCGGCCGGCTGGAGCTGCTGGATCTGGTTAATGCCCCGGGATCGGCGGCTTCCGCCGCGGATGCAGGCCTCAAAGCTGAGCTCCAGGTGTCCGGTCACGTCCTGGCCGGATTCACCAGTTCCGTATCGAACCTGCACGTCCAGCCCGGCAGTCCAACCGGCCAAGTTGTTGTCAGTGTCACGTCAGCCACGTCGCCCTATGAGGAAAGGGACGCTTCCGGAAAAGTCGTGGCAGCAGGCGCGCCGGTGGCCGCCCAGAACCTCCGGCTGGTGCTGGTCTCCGTTGGCGGCCGCTGGCGGATTACGGACGTCCTGCCGGGGTCCTGACTGTCTGGCTCAGCCCATTCCCTCAGACTCAGTGCTTGCCGGCCACCCAGGCAGCGCCCTCGGCCAGCGACGGGTGCTGCCACTGGAATCCGGCGGCTTCAAGTACCGCCGGTTCCATCCGCTGGCTGGGCAGGATGAGTTCGTCGGCCAACTTCCACATGACCAGGCGCAATGCCGGCGCCGGCACGCGGAAGATTGCGGGCCGGTGCAGGGCCGACGCCAGCGCGGCGATCAACGTATTGACGTCTGTGTCTTCGGGGGCGCACACATTGACCGGTCCGCGGATTCCGGCGCCCACCAGGAAGAGGAAGGCGGCGGCGACGTCCGGCACAGTGATCCACGGCCAATACTGCCTGCCATTGCCCAGCGGACCGCCCACCCCGAGCCGAAGCAGCGGCAGCAACCGGCCCATGGAGCCGCCTGAACGGCCGAGCACAATCCCGGTACGGGTTGTCACCACGCCGACGCCGTCGGGCGCCTCATGGGCGGCGGCCTCCCACTCGACGCACAGGCGGGCCAGGATGCCCGAACCTGGCGAGGCGTCTTCCCGGAGCTGCGCGGGCCCTGAATCGCCGTAGTACCCGGACGCCGACTGGCTGATGAACGTCCGTGGCGGGTCGTCGAGTTTGCCCATGGCCGCGGTCAGCGTGCTCGTGGCAGCCAATCGCGAACTCAACAGCGTGTCGATTCGGCGGCGGGTCCACGGCCTGTCCCCGATCCCGGCCCCGGCGAAGTTGATCACTGCGTCGGCGCCGGCCAGCGCAGCCGGATCCAGCCGGCGCGCTGCGGGGTCCCAGCGGATTTCGGCCGGGGACGCAGGCTCGCGTCGGACGAGGGTGGTCACGTTATGGCCTGCTTCTCGCAGCGTTGCGGACACATGGGTCCCGATCAGCCCTGAGGCCCCTGCAATGACGATGTGCATGATCCATCTCACCACGGTCCGCACGCCGCCGGTACCTCCCTCGGACCGTACCGGGAGTTGACTATGATCGAACGATGACTTCTTCGAGCTACTTCCGGTTTCCGCATGTCCACGGCGATCTGGTCACGTTTGTGGCAGAGGACGACGTGTGGTTCGCACCGCTCAGCGGCGGCCGTGCATGGCGGGTGTCGTCGCTGCAGCTGCCCGCCCGCAACCCGCGGTTTACGCCTGACGGCCAGCGGCTGGTCTGGACTGTTATCCAGGGAACCGCCCCGGAAGTGGTCTCGGCGGAGGTCGACGGCGGTGGCTACCGGCAACTGACGTATTTCGGCCATGCCACAACCAAGGTCAAAGGCTTCACCGCGGCCGGCGACGTAGTGGTGACCAGCGCGTTCCGCCAGGCTGAAAGCCGGCACACCTATGCTTACAGCGTCCCGGTTGAGGGGGGGTCGGCTGAGGAGCTCCCCTTCGGGCCGGTCGAATCCGTCGCCTTCGGCCCGGAAGTGGGGGACGAGCGGCCCGTTGTCCTGGCCAGCGTGCTCTCCCGTGAACCGGCCTGGTGGAAGCGGTACCGCGGCGGCACCGCGGGCAAGCTCTGGATTGACGCCGATGGAAACGGGGAGTTCGAGCGTCTGGTTCCCGACCTCGACGGGAACCTCGCAGATCCGCTGTGGGTGGACGGGCGCATCGTGTTCCTGTCAGACCATGAGGGTTACGGAAACCTGTACTCGGTGTTGCCCAGCGGCGGCGATCTGCGACGCCACACCGACCACGAGGACTTCTACGTCCGGCACGCGTCCACTGACGGTGAGCGGGTCATCTTCGAATCTGCCGGTGAGCTCTGGATCCTGCACGATCTGTCCTCTGCCGCGGTACGGCTGGACATCTCGCTGGGCTCCGCGTCGCAATCGCGCCGCCCGGGCCTGCTGAAAACCTCTAAACACCTGGGCGCGGTGGTGCCGGATGACAGCGGCTCCGCCAGCGCCGTGGAGGCCCATGGCACCCTTCACTGGCTCCGCCACGAGGACGGCCCCTCCCGTATCGTCGAGGCCACCCCGGGTGTCCGGGCACGGCTCCCCAGGCCGCTCGACGGCGGCCGCATCGCTTACGTCGCGGATCACGACGGCGTGGAAGCGATCTACATCAAGAAGATTGCCGCGCCGGTCCCCGACACCGTGGTTCCTGCCGTCACGGCAGCCCCGGTCGCCGCGCCCGCCGCAGCCGATCGGAACCAACCGGAAGCGCCACTGCCGAGGCCGGTTCCCGCGGCGGCATCATCCGCAGCGGTGAATGCCGACGCCGTTGTCCCGGTGCCCGATGACTCCCCTGCCGGCGAATCCCCGGCCGGCGTGGTCCACAGCCCCGCGGAATCCGCCGTCAACACAGGACCGTCCGGCCTGCCGACCCGCATCGCCTTCCCCAAGCCGTCACGCGCCAGCGCCCTGGAAGCGAGCCCCGACGGCCGGTGGCTTGCCGTGGGGACCTCCTTCGGCGACATATATGTGGCGGAAACAGCCACCGGGGAACTGGCCCTGGTCACCAGCATCGGCGAGGGCACCATCGCGGAACTCGCATGGTCTCCAGACTCACAGTGGCTGGCCTGGTCCGAACCCGTCACGTCGTTCGGCTCCCGGAGCCGGCTCCGGCTGGCCAACGCCACGGACCTGGCGGGCGGCATCGTCGAGATCACAGACGGCCGTTTCTGCGATGTGTCCCCAAGTTTCACGCCGGACGGAAAGTTCCTGGCCTTCCTGTCCAACCGCAGCTTTGACCCGGTCTACGACGGGCACTCGTTTGACCTGTCCTTCCCCAGCCCCATCAAGCCGTACCTGGTGGCACTGGCCGCCGCGACGCCGTCGCCGTTTGGCCCCGCTGTTGACCTGGCCCCCGGTGCAAACACGGACAGCACGGATGCAGACGCCGGGGCAGGTCCCGCGGTCCGTGTGGATCCGGCCGGGTTGGCGCACCGAGTCATCGGCGTTCCCGTGCCCCAGGGCAACTACACCTCACTGACGTCAACGGAGGGCGCACTGCTGTGGCTGGACTGGGCCCTGGCAGGCGTCACCGGCGACGGCAAAGCCAGCCAGGAAGACAAGGACGCCCGCCCCAGCTTGGTTCGGTTCGACCTGGCCCGCCGGAAGTCCGCCACGCTGGTGGAAGCCCTGGATAGCTACCGGCTCTCCGGCGATGGCAAGAAAGTGGTGCTGGTCAACGACAAGAAGATCAGCGTGGTTCCCTCTGCCGCGAAAGCCGATGAGGAATCCGGCCAGCTGGTCAAGGTGGACCTGGGCCGCATCCGCGTGATGATGGATCCTCTCAGCGTCTGGGGCCAGGCGTTCGACGAAGCCTGGCGCCTGCAGCGCGATTTCTTCTGGGCGGAAGACATGGCAGGCCAGGACTGGGAGTCGATCCACAAGCGGTACCGACCGATCGTTGACCGGTTGGGGTCCCACGACGACCTGGTGGACCTGCTCTGGGAGCTGCACGGGGAGCTGGGCACCTCGCACGCCTACGTTCGGCCCACAGCGGTTACGGAGAACGGCAGCAACGGCCAGGGACGGCTCGGCGCAGACTTCGCCTTCACACCGGCCGGCTGGGAGATCACCCGCATCCTTGCCGGCGAGTCGTCCGACCCGCTGGCCACATCGCCGCTGACCCGGCCCGGCGCCGCCGCGATGGCCGGGGACGTCGTCCTGGCCATCGACGGCGTGCCGCTGTCCGCCACGGTGAACCCCGCGATGCAACTGGTGGGCGCTGCCGGACGGGCTGTGGAGCTGACACTACGCAACGGAGCCGGGCATGGCGCCGACGCAGGGGAGCAGCGGCGGATCGCCGTGATCCCGGTCAAGGACGAGGAGCGCCTGCGCTACCAGGAGTGGGTGGCCGCGAACCGCCGGACCGTCCGAGAGGCCTCCGGCGGCCGCTACGGGTACCTGCACATCCCGGACATGATGGCCAACGGCTGGGCGCAGCTGCACCGTGACCTGGACACCGAAACTGCCCTCGACGGCCTCATCGTGGACGTCCGCCGGAACCGTGGCGGCCACACGTCCCAGCTGGTGGCGGAGCTGATTGGCCGGAAGGTCACCGGCTGGAGCATGCCCCGCGGCGAACGTCCGCGGACCTATCCGCACCACGCGCCGCGGGGTCCGGTGATCATCCTCGCCGATGAATTTGCCGGGTCTGACGGCGACATCATCACCCAGGTCTCCAAACTGCGGGGGATCGGCCCAGTGATCGGCACGCGCACGTGGGGCGGTGTGGTGGGGATCGATAACAGGTTCTCCCTGGCAGACGGCACCGGCGTGACCCAGCCGCGGTACGCCACCTGGTTCGGTGCCGGCGTGGGCTGGTCCGTGGAGAACTACGGCGTGGATCCCGACATCGAGGTGCTCTACCCGCCGCACGCTTATGCCGCAGGCAGGGACCCCCAGCTGGAATACGGGATCGGTGCGCTCAAGGAAATGATCCAGGAGCTGCCCACCGACAAGCCCCCGGTCCGCGAAGGCTACCGTCGCCTGAAGCCCGCTCCGCTTCCGGCCCGCCGACACGTCGACTAAGGCCGGCCCTGCACCAACAGACAGAGGAGGCCCTGCCCCTTCCCGGTTAGTCCGGGCGGGAGCAGGGCCTGCTCTGTCTCAGGAGCGGCGGCAGCCGTCTGAGTGGATCAGGATTCCAGGGATGCGTCCAAGGTGATCTCGATACTGGCCAGCGCGCCGGAGACCGGGCAGCCGGTCTTGGCCTCGCCGGCGATCCGCTGGAACTCCTCTTCGGAGATGCCGGGAATCTTCGCGGACATCGTCAGGTGGCTCCCCGTGATGCCGGTGCCGGGAACGAACGTCACGTCGGCTTTGGTGTTGACTTCCTCCGGAGCATGTCCCGCCTGGGCGAGCATATTGCTGAACGCCATCGAGAAGCAGCTCGCGTGCGCTGCGGCGATCAGTTCTTCCGGGCTGGTCTTGCCCTCGGCCGCTTCGGTGCGTGCCTTCCAAGTAACGTCAAATGTGCCAAGGCCTGAGCTGTCCAGCGTGGTGTGACCCGACCCTGACATCAGGTCGCCGTTCCATACAGTGTGTGCGGTGCGTGTTGCTGCCATGTCCACTCCTCAAAGTCGGTTCGAACCGGGACCGGCCGTTGCCTGGCCCCGCCGGTTCCAATCCTAGGGATTGAGCGGCAGCTGTGCACAGAGTGTCCGCTCTCAGTGGATTGTGACTGTGCGCCCAGCGCCCAGCCGCCTGGCGACTATTGCCTGGCGACTATCGCCTAGCGGTTATCCGCCCGGCCGATAAACAGCGACGGCGCCGCTCCCGGTCGAGGGGAGCGGCGCCGTCGTGGGTGGTTCAGCCAGAGATTAGTTCCACAAGGTGGCGATGGCCACGTTGAGCAGCGCAAGTCCGCCAACGCCGTGGGCCAGGCCCTTGCTGATGTCCTCGCCCTTTTTGTATTTGCGGCGGCCGATGAAAGCCAGCACGCCGACGGCCAGGGCGATCACGAACTTGATGCCCAACTTGAAGTAGTTCGCGTCCATGTCCAAGGCAGGGATCAGGCCCATCAGCACAACGCCGGTGATGAGCTGAAGAGCCGCGCCATCGAACTGCCGGGGGTGGACCGTGGGGGTCTTCATGTTCCCGATCCAGATGCCGACGATCATGGCGGCGCCGACGATGTGCAGGAAAACCACGATGTTGTACACGATAATCATGGGCCCAGTCTACGCAGACGTTCTACACCATGTAGTAAGGCCGGCCGCAGGGTTTTGTGTGTGTCGGCGGAGACAGGGGCGCCTCGCCTTAAACCGCGACGGCGGTGCTCGCGTCCCAGTGGTTTCCCACCGGAGCGTGCACCGCCGTCGTTCGGTTCTGCTTTGGGATTAGAGTCCCAGGTCGGCCTCGAAGGCGCCTTCTTCAAGGCGGGCCTTCAGGGTCTGGAGGAAGCGTCCTGCGTCCGCGCCGTCCACCAGGCGGTGGTCGTACGTGAGGGACAGGTACATCATGGAGCGGATGGCGATCGAGTCGTCACCGTTCTCATCGGCTACCACCACGGGGCGCTTGACGATCGCGCCGGTGCCCAGGATGCCCACCTGCGGCTGGTTGATGATGGGGGTGTCGAACAGGGCGCCGACCGAACCGATGTTGGTGATGCTGAACGTTCCGCCGGACAGCTCGTCCGGGCCGATCTTGCCGTCGCGGGTGCGCCCGGCAACGTCAGCGATCTTGCCGGCCAGCCCGGCCAGGTTCAGGTTGCCGGCATCGGAGATGACCGGAACCAGCAGGCCCTTGTCCGTGTCCACGGCGATCGCCAGGTGCTCGGCGTTGTGGTACGTGATCTCCTGCTTGTCCTCGTCGTATGCGGCGTTGAGCTTGGGGTGCTGCTTGAGTGCCTCGGCAACCGCCTTGGCGATGAACGGCAGGAAGGTGAGCTTGACGCCGTTCTGGGCCAGGAACGAGTTCTTGGCCTTCAGGCGGAGCTTGGCCACCTTGGTCATGTCCACTTCGTGCACCTGCGTGAGCTGCGTGGAGATTTCGAGGGATTCGCGCATACGGCGGGCGATGACCTGGCGGATGCGGGGAGCCTTCTGCGTGGTGCCGCGCAGGGAGGAGGCTGCCGGACCGGCCGGAGCGGCGGACGGCTTGGCCGGGGCGGCTGATGCGGGAGCGGCCTTGGCTTCTGCCGCGGCGAGGACGTCCTGCTTGCGGATGCGGCCACCAACGCCGGTGCCGGACAGTGATGCGACGTCCACGCCGTGCTGGTTTGCCAGCTTCCGGACCAGGGGAGTCACGTAACCGGACTCGCCGCCGGCCGCGGGCTCGGCTGCGGGTGCCGGGGCTGCAACGGGAGCAGGTGCCGCTGCCGCAGCAGGTGCCGCCGGAGCGGCCTCTGCCTTGGGTGCTTCGGGTGCGGGCGCGGGTGCGGGCGCCGGAGCTGCTGCTGGTGCCGGCGCGGAGGCGGGGGCAGCCGCGCCGGAGCCGATGACGGCGAGAACTGCGCCAACCTCGGCGGTTTCGTCTTCGTTGACCCGGATTTCCTGCAGCGTTCCCGCGACGGGGGACGGGATTTCGGTGTCAACCTTGTCCGTGGATACCTCGAGCAGCGGCTCATCCACTTCAACGGTGTCGCCTACGGCCTTCAGCCAGCGGGTGACGGTTCCTTCGGTGACGCTTTCGCCCAGTGCCGGGAGGGTGACGTCGTGGCTTTCGCCGTCCGACGCGGCGGGTGCTGCCGCTGCGGGAGCTTCTGTCTCCGGGGCCTTTTCAGCGGGTGCTTCTTCGGCGGGTGCCTCTGCAGCCGGTGCGGCGGGTGCTTCTTCGGCCGGCGCTGCTGCTTCGGGGGCTGCGCCGCCGCCGGAGCCGTCGCCGATGCGGACCAGGGGAGCGCCTACTTCGGCGGTCTCGTCTTCGGCCACAAGGATTTCCTCGATGATGCCAGCAATCGGAGAGGGGATTTCGGTGTCCACTTTGTCGGTGGAAACCTCGAGCAGCGGTTCGTCCACCTCTACCCGGTCACCTACCTGCTTGAGCCAGCGGGTGACGGTTCCTTCGGTGACGCTCTCACCGAGGGCGGGCAAGTTAACGGATTCAGACATGTCGTCCCCGTTCTCCTTATTGATCTTTTGTGCGGATGATGGCTGGCTTGTTCGAGCTTAGTGCACCCGGCGGGTCACGCCGGGTGCACCAAACGCTGTTGTCTTGCTGGCTGTAACTAGCCGTGGAGCGGGCGACCGGCCAGGGCCATTGCGGCCTCGCCGAGTGCCTCGTTCTGCGTCGGGTGCGCGTGGATGAGTCCGGCAACATCTTCCGGGTAGGCTTCCCAGTTGACGATCAGCTGGGCTTCGCCGATCTGCTCGCCGACGCGGGTGCCGATCATGTGGACGCCAACAACAGGGCCGTCTTTTTCGCGGACGAACTTGATGATGCCGCCGGTGCCCAGAATGGCGCTCTTGCCGTTTCCGGCCAGGTTGTATTCCGTGCTTTCAACCCTGTCATCGCCGAACTTCTCCTTGGCGGCCTTCTCGGAGTAACCCACCGAGGCAATCTCGGGATCGCAGTAGGTGACCTTGGGGACGTTGATGTCGTCAACAACCACGGGCTTCAAGCCGGCGATTTCTTCGGCGACGAAGATCCCCTGCTGGAAACCGCGGTGTGCCAGCTGCACGCCGGGAACGATGTCGCCGACGGCGTAGACGTTGCCGACGCCGGTGTGGAGGCGTTCGTTGGTGATCACGAAGCCGCGATCAACCGTGACTCCCGCTTCTTCGAACCCCAGGCCCGCCGTGGACGGTCCGCGTCCCACAGCAACGAGCAGAAGGTCTGCTTCGAAGGTCTTGCCGTCCACCAGGGTGACCTTGACGCCGTCGTTGTCCTGCTCGACGCCCTGGAAGAAGGTGCCGGTGTTGAACTTGATGCCGCGCTTCTTGAAGCTGCGCTCCAGGACCTTGATGATGGATGCGTCCTCGTTGGGCACCAGGGACGGCAGGCCCTCAATGATGGTGACGTCCACGCCGAAGGACTTCCATACCGAAGCGAATTCGACGCCGATGACGCCGCCGCCCAGGACGATGACGCTCTTGGGCACGTAGTCCATCTTCAGGGCTTCGTCAGAGGTGATCACGCGGCCGCCGATTTCCAGGCCCGGAAGGGAGCGGGAGTAGGAACCGGTGGCGAGGACGATGTTCTTGCCCTTGTAGGCCGTGCCGTTGACGGTGATGGTGTCCGGGGCGGTGAGCTTGCCTTCGCCCTCAATGACGGCAATGCCCTTGCCCTTGATCAGACCCTGCAAGCCCTTGAACTTACCGGCAATGATGCCGTCCTTGTAGGCGTTCACGGCGGTCATGTCGATGGACTGGAGCTCTACGTTGACGCCGTACTTGGCGCCGTCGCGGGCGTGGTCGGCAACTTCTGCGGAGTGCAGCAGGGCCTTGGTGGGGATACAGCCGTTGTGCAGGCAGGTGCCGCCCAGTTTGGCCTTCTCAACCAGACCAACGGTGAAGCCAAGCTGTACGGCCCGCAGGGCTGTGGCGTATCCGCCGCTGCCGCCACCTAGTACCAGGATGTCAAATTCTTGCGCAGTTGCCTGATCGGCCACTTAAACGCTCCCTCGCGTGAACGATGACGCGATCGTGCGCATCATCTGGTCTTGAACTTGTACTGCCGTGATTATGCCAGCAGGCAGGTTCTCGTGCATTTGTGACTACCGTGGTTCACCTTAGCGAACCCCTCATCCATGCTCCACCTTGGCGCCGCCTTTGTGGGGCGCTTGTGTCGAGTGTCACGCGGCCATGTGGCCACGGGATCACGCCCGTTTCTGCAGCGGCCATGACAAACGGCCGCGGGACAACTCAACAGCAAGGTCAGGTGGCTTTGGGGTCAGGCAGCAGCCGCCAGGATGTCCTCCACGTAGGCAACCAGTGTGCGGACCGTGCAGCCCGTGCCCTGCTTGTGGGTGTAGCCGTACGGGCTTCCGTTGTTGAAGGACGGGCCGGCGATGTCGATGTGCGCCCAGGGGATCTGCTCCCCGTCTTTGCCCTTGCCCACAAACTCGCGCAGGAAAACAGCCGCGGTCATCATGCCGCCGTGGCGCTCACCGATGTTGGCGAGGTCGGCCACCTGGGAGTCGATGCTCGGGCGCAGCTCTTCCGGCAGCGGCATAGGCCACACCAGCTCGCCGGCACGGTCGGCGGCGGCCTTAAGCGGCCCGGTGACGCTGTCCGAGCCCATCACGCCGGCGGTCCTGTTGCCGAGGGCGATGAGCTGCGCGCCGGTGAGGGTGGCAACGTCGATGATGGCGTCAGGGTATTCACGGCTCGCCGCGACGATGCCGTCGGCCATGACCAGGCGGCCTTCTGCGTCGGTGTTCAGCACCTCTACGGTCTTGCCGCCGAACATGGTGAGGACGTCGGCCGGCCGTGAGGCGGCACCGGAAGGCATGTTCTCCGCGATACAGAGCCAGGCGGTCGCCTTCACCGGCAGGCCAAGTCCTGCGATCGCCAGCACAGTATTAAGGACGACGGCGGCGCCCGCCATATCGCTCTTCATGTCGCCCATGCCCAGGGCCGGCTTGATCGAGATTCCGCCGGTGTCGAACGTGATGCCCTTGCCCACCAGTGCGATTTTGGCGGTGGCCTTGGCGGGGGCGTATTCGACCTTCACCAGGCGGGGCTGGCGGGTGGACCCCTTGCCCACGCCCATGATGCCGCCGAAGCCTTCCTTTTCGAGGCGCTTTTCGTCCCAGACCGTCACCTTGACGGGAAGGCCCTTGGCCAGCTCCTTGGCGGCCTCGGCGAAGGATTCGGGGTACAGGTGGCTGGGCGGCTGGTTGACCAGGGACCGCGTCGCGTTGACGGCTTTGCCGACCAGGCCGGCCCGTGTCAGTGCAGAGCGAAGCGCATCATTGGCAGCAACGTCTGTGAGGATCACCGCGTTGCGGACCGGTTCCTTCAGCCCGTCGTTGGACGACCGGTACTCGGTGAAGGAATAGGCGCCCAGGGTGGCACCCTCGGCGACCGCCGCGACGTCGGCGACTCCCGCCGTCGGGAGCGCGAGGACAACGGTGGGCAGGCCTCCGAGCTGGCGGACGGCGGAACCTGCGGCACGCCGCAGGGCCTCTTCGGTCAGCGGACGGCCAGCGGCCACCTTGCCGACGCCGGCGAGAACCAATACCCCGGCGCCGGTTTCCGGCAGGCCGGGCAGCCGGACGATCTGGTCAGCGGCGCCGGTGACGCCCAGAACCTTCAGGGAATCGGTCAGCGCTTCAGCCGATTTCGCGGTCAGCGGGTTCTCAAGCAGGACGGGACCGTCCGATCCCTGTCCCACGCCGATGACCACGGCGTCACTGGGGGTCCTCTTCAGGTCCTTAGCGAGGGTACTAAGGTTGATTTCAGTATTCTTGACCATGGGGTAAGTCCTCAATTCTCGAAAAGGCTGTTCGCGCTGGTATGGATGTCAGGCGCTCGGCCATGGAAATCCGGCGGCCGTCCGATCGGGACGTCGCCGGGGTGCCGGTAAACCCGTCCGGCAGGCCATTCACGATCGTAGCCGCTGCGGGCCGCGGCAGCGGAATCTCCTGAGACCTGCGCCACACCGGCTGGCGGAATGCCGGGGTGCCTGGCCGCGTTGTACAAGATAATCACCCGACTCCTTGAAAGGACGACGCCGTGCTTGAACGGATTTCCGGTTCCCTGCTGGACCCCGATGCGCTCTATGCGAGCAACATCGAGCTGTTCCACAGCCCGGCGCTCCGCGGGCTGAACCTGGTGATGGGTTTCACCGGTTTTGCCGATGCCGGCCACGTGGTGAAGCAGATCAATGCGGAGCTCCTGGACACCCTCGACGCCGAGCCGGTGGCTGTGTTCGACGCCGACCAGCTCATCGACTACCGGTCGCGGAGGCCCCACATCTCCTTCGTGGAGGATCATCTGCAGGACTATCAGCAGCCGGAGCTGGCACTGTACAAGCTGACAGACGGGCTCGGTAGCCCGTTCCTGCTGCTTGCCGGTTTTGAACCAGACCTTCAATGGGAGCGGTTCGCGCGCGCCGTCGTCGGCATTGTGGAAAAGCTGGACGTGAACCTCGTGACCTGGATCCACTCCATTCCCATGCCAGTGCCGCACACGCGCCCTGTGGGTGTGACCGTCCACGGCAATCGTCCGGAACTGATCGAGGGCATTTCGGGCTGGAAGCCCACCGTCGACGTTCCGGCGGCCGTGGGCCACATTCTGGAGTTGCGGCTGATGGAAGCTGAGCGCAATGTTGCCGGCTACGTGATCCACGTTCCGCACTACCTTGCCGAGGCGGAATACCCGCCGGCCGCCGTAGCCGGACTTGAATTCCTAGGTGCCGCGACGTCACTGATGTTGCCTGCGGACCGGTTGCGCGAAGCCGGCCGGGAAGTGGGCCGCCAGATTGCCGAGCAGGTCGCAGCCTCGGAAGACGTGCAGCAGGTGGTCTCCCGGCTGGAAGAGCGGTACGACGAGAAGGCCGAAGGCACCGTCCGGCGCTCGCTCCTGGCTGATGAGAATGACGAACTGCCCAACGGGGACGAGCTGGGCGCAGCAGTGGAGGCCTACCTGGCTCGCGAGAACCCGCACCCGTAGCCCGCCCCGCGGCGTCCGCCTGGTAGGCGCCTGCCCTGGACCGGGCAGCAGCCCGGGCATAATGAGGGGGTGACTGCACCCCGCGCCTGGCTGATCTGGACCATCGGCATCTTCGCCTACCTGGTGGCCGTCTCCCAGCGCACGTCATTCGGTGTGGTGGGACTTGAGGCCACCGAGCGGTTCCATGCCGGCGCGTCCGCCATCTCCTTCTTTACCGTGCTCCAGCTGCTGGTCTACGCAGGCCTGCAGATCCCCGTAGGCCTCCTGGTGGACAGGTTCGGCTCGCGCATCATGATCGCCGGTGGAGCCGTCCTGATGGGTCTTGGGCAGCTTCAGTTGGCCTTCGCCGACACCATCCCCGGCGGTGTGGCGGGGCGGGTACTTGTGGGCGCCGGCGACGCCATGACTTTTATTTCCGTGATCCGCCTGATTCCCTTGTGGTTCGCGCCGGCCCGGGTTCCCTTAATCACCCAGCTGACCGGCATGTCGGGCCAGCTCGGGCAGCTGTTCAGTGTGCTGCCTTTCGCCTTTGTCCTGCATTCCTTTGGCTGGACCCCCGGCTTCCTGATGCTCGCCGGCATGGCTGGCTTGGCGGTAGTCCTGGTGCTGGTGCTTTTAAAGGACCACCCGCCCGGTGCGCCCGCCCCGCAGGCGCGGCAGGGGTTGAAGGCCACGGGCGCCTCGCTCGCGCGGGCCTGGCGCCAGCCGGGTACCCGGTTGGGGATGTGGAGCCACTTCACCATCCAGTTCAGCGGCACCGTCTTCGCCATGACCTGGGGATATCCGTTCCTGATCTCGGGACAGGGCCTGGATGCCGCAACCGTGGCCGGCCTGATGATCTTGTACGTTGCGGCGGCGATGGCCGTGGGCCCCTTCATCGGGCAGTTCGTTTCCCGTCACCCGCTTCGCCGGTCAACCATAGTGCTGCTCATCGCCGGCGCAACGGCCGCCGCCTGGGCCGCGGTGCTGCTGACGCCTGGCCGCTCCCCGCTGTGGTTGCTGGCGGGCCTGGTGGTAGTTCTGGCCATCGGGGGGCCAGGATCGATGATCGGGTTTGATTTCGCGCGGACGTTCAATCCCGCGCACAGGATCGGTACAGCAACGGGCATCGTGAATATGGGCGGCTTCATCGCAGCCCTCGTGGCGATCTTCCTGATCGGCCTGGTGCTGGATGTCCTGCGGGCCAGCGGCTACTCCGACGGAGTCCTGTACGGGCTCGAACCGTTCCGGATCGCACTCAGCGTTCAGTTCCTGCTGCTGGGGTTTGGCGCCGCCATGACGCTTATCTGCCGGCGGAAAGTACGGCGTCAGATGGCCGCGCAGGGTGTTGTGGTGGCACCGCTCCTTCGGGCCATGGCGCAGCAGCGGCGGGCGAACCTGGCCCAGCGGCGTCAGCGCGACCCTGCGGGCAAAGACTGACACCTTTCCTGCACAGGCAGGTTATTCACATACGGGAAGCTGGCGCTTCACGGCGGCTGGCACTGCGCCAAAGCTGGAAACATGAAACCCTCAGAACACCTGACCGTCCGAGGCCCTGAAGACATCCTCGGTTTCATTCCGCATTCCCTGGGCTACTGGCCGGCAGACAGCCTGGTTGCGATGACCCTGCAGGGGAACCGGCTGGGAGCAACACTGAGGCTGGATCTTCCAGGCCCGGAAACTCTCGCGGACCCGCGGGACTACGCCCGCACCGTGCGCGATTATCTCCAGGCTGACGAGAATGCCGATGCCGCCCTGCTGGCCTGCTTCACCAACGACGGCTGGATGGAACCACCTGGAACCTACCGCGGGCTACTGGAAGCGCTGCGGTCGGTCCTTGGCGCCGCGGGGATGCCGGTACGGGACGCTTGGTACGTCGGTGACGCCTTCTGGCGTGATGCTTTTTGCACCGACCCGTCCTGCTGCCCCTCGCCGGGCCGGTCTGTTCAGGCGATCCGGGACAGCATGCTTAATGCCGAAATGGTCTTCCGCGGCAGCAGCGTCGGGCCCGCGCCGGAGGACGGTGCCCATCCTCCGCCCACGCTTTCCGGCGAGGACAGGGCAGCCATCCTTTCCACCGAGGAAACGTGGGCGGCGCAGCTGAACCGGCGCCGGGCGAGCAGGGAGCAGTTTGGCCAGCTGATGGTCCAATGGGAGGCATTGCTGGCCCACGTGCCTGGTCAGGCGCTGCCGGTCAATGACGTTGCCTTCCTTCGTGCGTCGCTCCGGGTCCCGGCCTGGCGTGATGCCGTCCTGGTGATGGCCGCCGCCGGTCAGCCGGCTGCCCAGGCGGGGGCCGAGAAATTCGGCATCTTCGATGCCGGCTGCATCCTGGCTCCGGTGGGGCCTGCACTCCTGGCCCCCTCCCCTTCCGGACTTCCAGCGTCGGGAGCAGGACTGCCAGGACGGGCGCCTGCCGGACCGGGTACCAAAGGCATGCCGGGCATTCCGGGATATGGCGAAGTCCTGTTGGGGCTGGACCCGGTGGTTCCCGCGTGGCACTCACTTAACAGCCTTGACGCAGTACTGGAACAGCTGTCGGCGTGCGGCGGGCAGGCCGGTGCGGCCGCACTGACCGGGCGTGGGTGGATCGCGTGGTGCAGGGGGCGGGGGTCCTACGCTGCCGCCTACCTCGGCCGCGCCCTTGAGGAGGAACCCGGCTACCGGCTCGCTGAACTCTTGCTGGAGCTGGTGCGGCGCGGCACCCTCTGCGGCTGGGCTGCACGCAAGGGGGCCGCCTGGCGGAAATTCGAACCGGATGCAGCGTGACCGGTTGCACCTTGGCCAGTTGCAAGCCCAGGTTTGCCGCCATCCCGGCCGCGAAGGCTGCAGGCGTGCGGCCCAGGCCCGATGGCGCCAGCTCCGGGTATGGGGGCAGCCTTGAGGTCGGGTTTGGGAAAACCGTGAGACAATGGTTGCCGAGACCCGGTTGGGTCCGTGGATCAAGTGCATGTGATGTAGCCCGGTCGGGAACATTACGGCCGCCCCGGCAGTTCTACTTGTAGACTCTGCCGGCCGTGGTTGCACCTGATATTCATCACGGACTTGACAGGGTCATAGTGGTGTTGCCCGTATGGTGATTCCACAGACCGCCGCTAGAAAGGTTTTCTGTGACCCCGTCTTCCGCGAAGAAGGAACCCGCCGCCCAGGACGATTTGTCCCCTGAGGCGAAGCAGGCTGCAACGAACGCCAAGCGAGCAGCGACGCGGGCAGCCAATAAAGCCATCAAGGATGCCGCCGGTGAAACCGGTTTGGACGGCAAGCCTGAGCCCAAGAAGCGCGGGCCCAAGCCCGGCGCCAAAGCCGCTGCCGAAGCAGCCGGAAAATCCGCGCGCGGCGCATCGGACGATGATGAGGAAGTTGAGGAGGACCTCGACGACATCAACATCGCCGATGACAGCGAGATCAACGCCGCCAAGGCCGCATCGGCAGCCACGGGCAAGGGATTCGTCTACTCGGATGCCGATGACGACGATGCCCCTGTCCAGCAGGTGATGTCGGCCGGCGCCACGGCTGACCCCGTCAAGGACTACCTCAAGCAGATTGGTAAGGTTGCGCTGCTCAATGCCGAGCAGGAAGTGGACCTCGCGCTCCGGATCGAAGCCGGACTCTTCGCCGAAGAGAAGATCAACGCCGACGACGGCTCGATGGACCCCAAGTTCAAGCGTGAACTTGAGTTCGTCATCCACGACGGCAAGCGGGCCAAGAACCACCTGCTCGAAGCCAACCTCCGGCTGGTGGTCTCGCTGGCCAAGCGCTACACCGGCCGCGGCATGCTGTTCCTGGACCTCATCCAGGAAGGCAACCTGGGCCTGATCCGCGCTGTCGAGAAGTTTGACTACACCAAGGGCTTCAAGTTCTCCACGTACGCCACGTGGTGGATCCGCCAGGCGATTACCCGCGCCATGGCAGACCAGGCCCGCACCATCCGCATCCCGGTGCACATGGTCGAAGTCATCAACAAGCTGGCCCGCGTGCAGCGCCAGATGCTCCAGGACCTGGGCCGCGAACCCACGCCCGAAGAACTGGCCCTCGAACTGGACATGACTCCTGAGAAGGTCGTGGAGGTCCAGAAGTACGGCCGCGAACCGATCTCCCTGCACACCCCGCTGGGTGAAGACGGTGACTCCGAGTTCGGCGACCTCATCGAGGACTCCGAGGCCGTGGTACCCGCTGATGCCGTGAGCTTTACGCTTCTACAGGAACAGCTGCACTCCGTCTTGGATACCCTGTCCGAGCGCGAAGCCGGCGTGGTGGCCATGCGTTTCGGCCTGACCGACGGCCAGCCGAAGACTTTAGACGAAATTGGCAAGGTCTACGGTGTTACGCGTGAGCGCATCCGCCAGATCGAATCCAAGACCATGTCCAAGCTCCGCCACCCGTCACGGTCGCAGGTACTGAGGGACTACCTGGACTAGAACAGGACTCAGGCAGCGCGGGTCACCTTCCGCCCATCATCTTCGGATCGATGGGTGTGAAGGGGGCCCGCGTTTTCTTGTCTTTGGCTTCATGACAAAGAAAGAGGACCCCTCCAGCTGGAGGGGTCCTCTTCGAGGTGTATCAGGTTGTGTGCGCCTGGTCAGTCGACGGATACGGGAGCTTTCTCGTGAAGCCGGCCCGTCTCATCGTGCCAGTCGGAGCTCAACGGCCTCAGCGTAGCCTCGATTGCACGGGCATGGTGGCCGCAGAACAGCAGCTCACCGCCGGAGGACTCGAGTACAGCGCGGACATATGCCTGAGCTCCGCAGCGATCGCACCGGTCCAGTGCGTTGAGTGTGCGGTCTGCCACTGCTGTTGTCATGTCGGCCTCCTTAGTAGATCTGTATGTCTATATAACCAGTATTCGTACCAAACCCATCGCAAGGACGGGTCAAGTTCGCTGTCCGCGTAGCCACAAGAATCGATCAAGGCGCCGGTTTCGGTCACGGAAGGATAACGAGTGGCCTCGCCCACAGCCTGGGGGAAGTGTGGCAGCTCCCCGTCCGCTGCCGCGCCGACTAGGCTTGATGGAGCGCCCGCAGCGCCAGCTGTTCCGTCACTGAAGGAGTTCACAACCCGTGGCACCAAGTTCTGATTACACCGCCCGGCACCTTTCTGTCCTGGAGGGCCTCGAGGCCGTCCGTAAGCGCCCCGGCATGTACATCGGCTCCACTGATTCGCGCGGGCTGATGCACTGTCTATGGGAGATCATCGACAACTCGGTGGACGAAGCGCTTGCGGGATTTGGGCACGACATCAAGATCATCCTGCACGCGGATAATTCGGTGGAAATTCACGACGACGGCCGCGGCATCCCCGTGGACGTGGAACCCAAGACGGGACTCACCGGCGTCGAGGTGGTCTTCACCAAGCTCCATGCGGGCGGCAAGTTCGGCGGCGGGTCTTACACCGCCTCCGGCGGCCTGCACGGCGTGGGCGCCTCAGTGGTGAACGCCTTGTCTGCGCGCCTGGACGTGGAAGTGGACCGCGGCAGCAAGACGTACAAAATGTCGTTCCGGCGCGGCGAGCCGGGGCGTTTCCAGGATCAGGGATCCAAGCTGGACCCGTCGGCAGTGTTCGCGCCGTTTGTGGACGGCTCGGTACTGGACGTGGTGGGCAAGGCGAAGCGTGGAGTGACCGGGACCCGGATCCGCTACTGGGCGGACCGCCAGATTTTCACGCCGGACGCCAAATTCTCCTACGACGAACTGGCCGCACGGGCACGTCAGACCTCTTTCCTGGTACCGGGGCTCAAGCTCACCGTCCGCGATGAGCGCAGGCTGGCCGGTACCCCCGGTGAAGCAGCTGGCCACGAGGAGGTGTTCCACCACGACGGCGGCCTGTCCGAGTTCGTGGACTTCCTCGCCGCCGATCCCGCCGTCACCGACGTCTGGCGGCTGCACGGTTCAGGCAAATTCAAGGAAACCGTGCCGGTACTGGACGAACGGGGACACAGCCAGCTCGCCGAGGTTGAACGTGACTGTGAAGTGGACGTGGCGCTCCGCTGGGGCATCGGCTACGACAGCACCGTCCGCAGCTTCGTCAACATCATCGCCACACCCAAAGGCGGAACCCACCAGTCAGGCTTCGAGCAGGCGCTGGTCAAGACGTTCCGGAAAGCAGTGGAGGCCAACGCCCGCAAGCTGAAGGCCGGCAACGACAAAATCGAGAAGGACGACATCTTCGCCGGGCTGACGGCTGTGCTGACGGTCCGGTTGGCCGAGCCGCAGTTCGAGGGCCAGACCAAGGAGATCCTGGGCACCTCCGCTGTCCGCGCCATCGTCTCGAAGGTGGTGGAGCAGGAGATCACCGCGAAGCTGAACTCAGCCAACCGGAACGACAAGGCGCACTCTGCGCTGCTGCTGGAAAAAATCGTCAGCGAGATGAAGTCCCGGATTTCCGCGCGGGTGCACAAGGAGACCCAGCGGCGCAAGAATGCCCTGGAAACTTCGTCCATGCCCACTAAGCTCGCCGACTGCCGGACGGACGACGTCGACCGTTCCGAACTGTTCATCGTGGAAGGCGACTCCGCACTGGGAACTGCCAAGCTGGCACGGTCCTCGGACTTCCAGGCGCTGCTGCCGATCCGCGGCAAGATCCTGAACGTGCAAAAGGCGTCCGTAGGGGACATGCTGTCCAATACGGAGTGCGCTGCGCTGATCCAAGTAGTGGGTGCGGGATCCGGACGTAGCTTCGACATCAATGCGGCCCGCTACGGCAAAGTCATTCTGATGACCGACGCCGACGTCGACGGCGCCCACATCCGGACCCTGCTGCTGACACTCTTCTTCCGGTACATGCGCCCTATGATCGACGCGGGACGGGTCTATGCTGCCGTGCCGCCGCTGCACCGGGTAGAGGTCATCAACGCCGGGCAGAAGGCCAACGACATGATCTACACCTACTCGGAGGCGGAACTCCACGTGCTCCTGGCCCGCCTGGCCAAGGAAGGCAAGCGCTACAAGGAGCCGATCCAGCGGTACAAGGGCCTGGGCGAGATGGACGCCGGACAGCTCGCCGAGACCACCATGGACCCGCGGCACCGGACACTGCGCAAGGTGGGCATCGAGAACGCCAAGCATGCGGAGGACACTTTCGACCTGCTGATGGGATCCGATGTTGCCCCCCGCAAAGACTTCATCATCGCCGGCGCCTCCAGCCTGGACCGGGAGCGGATCGACGCCTGACGTCCGGTGATGGCTCGCCCCACGACGGCACAGCCCACGCCGGGGATTCAGTCCACGACGGCGGTTCAGCCCAGCAGGCCCGGCACAATCAGCAGGGCGGTGGGCAGGGCCAGGAGCAGGGCGCAGCCGGCAAGCACCATCCCGCGGGCGGCGGCAGGCAGCTGCGGCTGAGGGGAAAGCAGGCGGCTGACCCGGGACGTAGTGGTCCGGGCAGAACCTGAGACGGCGCCGGTGGGCGTCTCAAGCCCGTCCAGCGGAAGGCTGGGGTGCGCGGACGGCATGGCGGCGGCCGCCAGGCTTCCAGCCATCCCCGCCCCCATACCTCCGGTAGGTCCGCTGGCCACAATGGCGATCGCCTTGATGAGCGTGGCTTTGCTTTCCGTCTTCAGCGCGACGTCGTCCGCCAGCATTTCGATGAGCGAGTTCACCGACTCCTGCGCGAGGCGGGTGGTGGGCAGCCAGGGGAGCGCCTGGCGCCACGCGGCAAACGCCCAGAGCAGGAGATGGTGGCGCTGGTTGAGATGGGCATTCTCATGGCTAAGGACGGCCCGTAATTCAGCCGGCTCCAGGGCCGCCATCAGGCCGTCCGAGAGCACCGTCACCGAGCGTGCCCCGCCCGGCAGGCAATAGGCAACAGGTGAGTCGTGGCTGATGACCACCGTGCGGGCCGCGTCCACGGACGGCGCGGCCAACAGAGCCAGGAGCTCCCGGTGCCGACGCCGCTGCCGTTCGATCTTGTAGTAGGTCAGCAAGAGGGTAAAGACCAGATGGGCGGTGAGCAGCGCCGCGGCGGACAGCGCGAAGAGATGCCAGAAGCCCAGAGCCGTGGTGGGCGCGTTGAAGAGGACCATATCCGCCAGCCCACGCAGCCCGAAGATGAGGTTGTCGCCGATCGGTTCGAGCCCATAGACCAGCATTGCGCCGATCATGGACAGTCCGCCCGCAAGTGCTATCGCCTGCCACAGCAGCATGGCCGTGAACGGTGACCGGGCAGGCCACGAGGCACGGGAAAGCAGGATAGGCACTGGCCACGCCAGGACTATCGCGAGGACCGCCAGCAGGTACGAGGCCCAGAACATGGTCCGCTAGATGTGGCCAAGCAGTTTGCGCAGTGTTTCCGCTTCACTGTCCGTCACGGAGCCGATGAACCGTGCCAGCACGGCTTCACGGTCAGGCGCAGAGCCCAGCACTTCATGCATCAGCTCCGCCGTGTGGTCTTCCCTGCTGGAAACGGCCTGGTAGCGGTGCGGCCGGGTACCGCGTTCCCGCTCCACCAGGCCCTTCTTCTCGAGCCGCGAGAGGACAGTCAGGACTGTTGTGACGGCAAGCTCCTTGCCCTCATGCCCGGCAGCATCCCCGTTTGCCTCGGTGGTTGTTGCCAGTCTGTCGCGCAGGGTATTCGCGGTGGCTGCTTCGTGGCCCGCCCAGAGCAGATCCATCACTGCCCGTTCCAGTTCGCCAAGACTTGCCATTGCTATACATCCTTCGATTTCCCCGCACCGGGCCGTTAACGGCGCGGTGACTGCACTAGCGCTACAGATACAAAAACAAATTTACCTGTTTTTCGCCTGAGTTTCTACGTACGGTAGAACACTGGGCGCGCCGCGGCCTTGTGGGCGCCGCTTCCACAATGTAACTGTTGGTTTACAGTGCCTGCCGCATTGTTCTACACTCTGTAGAAGTCAAAGTTCTACGAATCGTAGAAAAGTTGCACCGCCAACCCGAGGGACTGCTGTGGAAGCTCTGGAAATCGCACGCTGGCAATTCGGCATCACCACCGTTTACCACTTCATGATGGTGCCTCTCACCATCGGACTGGGCCTGGTGGTGGCCGTGATGCAGACGCTCTGGCACCGCACCGGCAAGGGCGAATACCTCCGGATGACCAAGTTCTGGGGCAAGCTCTTCCTGATCAACTTCATCATGGGCGTGGCCACCGGCATTGTGCAGGAGTTCCAGTTCGGCATGGCCTGGAGCGAGTACAGCCGATTTGTCGGAGACGTGTTCGGGGCGCCGCTGGCCCTGGAGTCGTTGCTGGCCTTCTTCGTCGAGTCCACGTTCCTGGGCCTGTGGATCTTCGGCTGGAAGCAGCTGAAGCCGGGCATCCACCTGGCCTGCCTCTGGGTAGCCGTGGTGGGATCGGTGTTCTCCGCGTACTTCATCATTGTGGCCAACAGCTGGATGCAGCATCCGGTGGGCGCGGAGATTATTGACGGCCGGCCGGTCATGACGGACGCCTGGGCCGTATTCACCAACAACACCGCCCTGGTGGCCTTTCCGCACACCCTGATGGGAGCACTGGCCGTTGCCGGCGGATTCCTCCTGGGCATCGCGTGGTACCACCTCTGGCGCAGGCGCACGGACGGGATCGATACCATCGGCGCCAATGGACGGGTGGTCCCCGGCGAAGCGGCCATCCCCGGCCGTGACCTGACCGATTACAAAGTCTGGATCCGCTCGTTGCGGATCGGCGCTGTCGTCGCCATGATCTCGTTCGCCGGCACCGCCCTGACCGGCGACCTGCAGGGCAAACTCATGTTCGAGCAGCAACCCATGAAGATGGCCGCGGCCGAGGGCGCCTGCCATGACGGCACCGGCTTTTCAGTCCTCAGCGTCGGGAACCTTGGCTCCAAGAACTGCGATGAGATTGTTGCCCTGATCGAGGTTCCGGGCATCCTCTCCTTCCTGGCCAACGGCGACTTCACCACGGAGGTCAGGGGCGTCAACGGACTGCTGGACCAGTACAAGGCCGACTACGGAACCCACCTGCCGGACAACCCGATCTACGGCGAGCGGGCCGGCCAGGAGATCGAGTACGTCCCGGTTATGGAAGTCACCTACTGGGGCTTCCGGATGATGATCGGCTTCGGTGGCCTTGCGGCGCTGGCGGCGCTCATCGCGCTGTGGGTGACGCGGAAGGGAACCGTGCCTGCATCGCGTTGGCTGATGCGCCTGGCGGTGTTTGGCATCCTGGCCCCGTTCGGCGCCAACGCGGCCGGCTGGATCTTCACCGAGATGGGCCGGCAGCCGTTTGTGGTGGCCCCCAACCCGGACTTTAACGGCATCGACCAGGTGTTTATGTTTACCGCGGCGGCCGTCTCACCCGGAGTGTCGGCCAGTGAACTGCTGACGTCACTGATCGTCCTGACCGCCGTCTACGCCGCGCTGCTTGTGGTTGAGGTCAAGCTCCTGGTCAAGTTCATCCGGGGCGGAGTCGCGTCCGCGATGCCGGAACTTGCACACACGCCGGCCGACGAAAACGGGGACGCCTCCAAGGGCACGGGCACCGGTAAGCCCGCCGACGACGTCCTGGCATTCGCCTACTAAGAAGAGCAGAGGATACTCAAGCATGGAACTGCTTCCCACCATCTGGTTCATTGTCATCGCGGTGCTTTGGACCGGCTACCTCTTCCTTGAAGGCTTTGACCTCGGCGTCGGAATGCTGATGAAGCTGTTCGCGCGGAACAACACCGAGCGCCGGGTGCTGCTGAACACCGTCGGCCCGGTCTGGGACGGCAACGAGGTCTGGCTGATCACGGCCGGGGCGGCAACGTTTGCGGCGTTCCCGCTGTGGTACGCCTCGCTGTTTTCCGCCCTCTACCTCCCACTCCTGGTGGTGCTGGTTGCCCTCATCTTCCGTGCCGTGGCGTTCGAATACCGCGGCAAGGGCGACACCGACAAGTGGCGCGCGCGCTGGGACTGGGCCATCGCCCTGGGCTCCTTCTTTGCCGCCTTCGGCGTCGGCGCTGCCCTGGCCTTGACCACCACGGGCCTGCCGCTGAACGCGAACGGTGACCGCGTAGGCGGTGCCTTCGCGTGGTTCAGCGGTTACGCCGTGCTGGGCGGGCTGGCCGTGGTGGGGTTCTCCCTGCTGCACGCGCTGGCGTTCCTCGCGTTGAAGACCGACGGCGATGTGCGCCACCGCGCGCGCCGCTGGTTCGTCCGGCTGCTTCCGGTCCTGCTGCTGCCCCTGGCAGGCTGGGCACTCATCATCCAGTTCCTGGAAGGCAAGCCGTGGACCTGGGCGGCCGTGATCGTGGCTGTCAGTGCCGCAGCAGCAGCGTGGTTCCTGGCACGGCGGGGATCCGAAGGCAGGGCGTTTTTGGCGATGGGGGTCTTCCTCCTCCTCGGCAGCGCGTCCATTTTCGGTGCGGTGTTCCCGGTGGTGCTGCCCTCCACCCTGGATCCGGCGTTTGACCTCACAGTTGCCAACGCGTCGTCCTCCGATTACACACTCGGGCTCATGAGCGTGGTAGCAGCCGTTGGCCTGCCCCTCGTGATCACCTACCAGGCGTGGACGTACTGGGTGTTCCGGCGCCGGGTCAGCGCGTCCCAGATCCCCGCGGCCCACAGCTTCCTGCCGGCCATTGCCGTCAGGGCATTCACCACGAAGGGCTGACCGGCCGTGCGCCCAGATTTTCCGGCCGGACCGGCCACCCGTTCCGCCATCTACTGGCTTGGCCTGCTGGCAGCGCTGAAGGCGCTGTCGCTGGTTCTAATGGGGCAGGCCGTGGCTGCCATGCTGGCCGGGCTGGCCGCCGGGAACGGGTCCTGGGCCGAGCAGTTGCCCTGGGGCCTAGCGGGCGTTGTCCTGAGGTCCGCCACGGTGTGGGCCCAAGGCATCGCCGCGCGCCGCGCCGCGCTGGGCATCAAAGAGGAACTCCGCTCCGAACTGCTGGCCCGGGTCCTGCGGAACGGGGCGCGCAGCACCGGCCCGGCCGACGGCGGGCTGGCCGTGCTGGCTACGCGCGGGCTGGATGCCCTGGACAGCTACTACACGCAGTTCCTCCCCGCGCTGGTGAACTGTGCCGCGATCCCGCTGCTGCTCGGGGCGCGCATCCTGTTCACCGACTGGGTCAGCGCCGTGGTGATTGTCCTGACAGTTCCGCTCGTCCCGCTGTTTATGGTGCTGATTGGCCGCTACACCGAGGACCATGTCCGTGAGGCCCAGGAAACGCTGACCCGGCTGTCTGCCCACATGCTGGAGCTGGCCAAAGGCTTGCCCGTCCTGGTGGGACTGGGCCGTGCCACTGCGCAGCGCAATGCCCTTGAGGAGATCTCCGAGGAATACCGCGCCAGGACCATGGGGACACTGCGCACCGCGTTCCTGTCCGCACTGGCGCTGGAACTCATCGCCACGATTTCCGTCGCAGTGGTTGCCGTGTTCATCGGCGTCCGCCTGGTGCACGGCGACATGCCGCTCGAGGCCGGCCTCCTGGCGCTGATCCTCGCGCCGGACTGCTACCTGCCGCTCCGGGAGCTCGGGACCGCCCACCACGCCAGTGATGACGGCCGGGCGGCCCTGGCCGAGACCAGGAAAATCACGGCAGCGCCCGAGCCGCGGCCGCTGCCTACACAGGAAAGCGAAGCTACCGCGTACGACGACGGCAGCCGGCGTTCCGTGCCCGGGTCCGGGGGAGTGACGGTCACCGACCTTACCGTCACGTACTCCGGACGGTCCGCTCCCGCCGTCGGGCCCCTGACCTTCACCGCCCCGCACGGGCTGATCACTGCCCTGGACGGCCCCAGCGGCGCCGGCAAGAGCACTGTCCTTGGCGTGCTGGCCGGGACCGTCGGGGACGGCGGCGGAACCACGGTGTCCGGCCGCCTCTCCGGCCTGGAGCGCGGAGCAATCGCCTGGGTTCCGCAGCATCCGGTTATGGTGGCGGACTCCGTGCTCGAGGAGGTCATGCTGTACCTCGGCGGCGGAATGGGCCGTGACACTCCGGCAGCAGCCGGGGCGGCAAAGGATTGCCTGGCGGCAGCGGCTGCCGGGCACCTGGCCAGCCACCATCCGGCTGAACTGAGCCCGGGCGAGCTGCGGCGCGTTGCGTTGGCGCGCGGCCTGGCCCGTATCAAGACCGGTGCCACCGTTCTGCTGCTCGACGAGCCCACCGCACACCTTGACGCGGTATCGGCGGCGCTCGTGCAGGACTCGATCAGTGCGCTCCGGGGGAAGGTCACCGTCATCCTGGTGGCCCACGACCAGCAGACCCGCGAGCTGGCCGACCACCTGGTGCCTGTATCGGCCCGCGGCATCACAGCGTCCTCCGAAGGGACTGTGCTGTTAGCTGGGACAGGGCCGGCCGGGGTAACCGCGCCGTCCGGAGCCGGGCGCGATGGCGGAATCGTGTCCGCCGTGGAGCGAGAGCATGTCCAGGAAACTGCCGGGCGTCATGCGACGCAGGCGCAGGCGCAGACGCCTGCGGCTGGGGATCCCCGGCCAGGCGGGACCGCCCGCCTCCTGGCCGGCCTGCTGTCACCTGTGGCCGGCAGGTTCACCGGTGCCGCCGTGGTGGGCACTTTTGCCGCCATTTTCGCCGTTGCCCTGTCCGGCCTCTCCGGCTGGCTCATCATCAGGGCCAGCGAACAGCCGCCCATCCTGTACCTGCTTACTGCCATCGTCGGGGTGCGGTTCTTCGGGATCGGGCGCGCCGTTCTGCGCTACTGGGAACGGCTCCTGCTCCACGACGCCGTCTTCGGCGCCCTCACCCGGCTGCGCGGCCGGCTCTGGGAATCACTGAGCCGCAAGGCACTCTCGCTCCGGCGGCTCCTGCAGGGCGGCAACGTCCTGGGCACGGTGATTGACGACGTCGACACCGTCCGGGACCTGCTGCCACGCGTTGTCCTGCCGCCCGTCACGGCGCTTGCCGTGGCCGGTTCAGCGCTGGTGGCAACCGCCCTGGTGGCGCCTGCCGCGCTGCCCGCCGTTGCCTTGGCTGCAGCTGTCAGCCTGTTTGTGGCGCCGGCGGCCGCCCTGTGGGGGGACCGCCGCTCGGCCACAGCGGAACAAAGCCTGCGGGCAGGCGTCCTGCGGCGCACGTCCGCTGCGCTGGATGCCCGGGCGGAGCTGCACGCGAACGGCATCGCGGCAACAGTCCTGGACACGCTGCGTTCCGAGGACCGCTTGGCCACCCGGGCATCGCAGCGTTCCGCTTGGGCCGAAGGCCTCGGCCAAGCCATGACCGTCGGTGCCTGCGGAAGCGCCGCCTTGGCTGCTGCCGTGCTGGCTGCACCCCAGGTGCTGGCAGGAACCATGGAGCCCGCCACTGCCGCGGTTGTTGTCCTGCTGCAGCTGGCGTTGGTGGAACCGTACGCAGCGATGACGACGGCGGTGCTCCAGTACCCGGCGCTTCGCAGCGTGATGCGCCGGGTCAGTGAGTCCGGCGTACTGGATGGCGGCGCGACGGAAACCGGGGACGGCGACGGCCTGCATGGGGTCCCCGCCCGTTCCGGCGCAGCCGCGGGCGTTGAACTGGAAAGCGTCGGGGCGGCGTGGCCCGGCGGGGAACCTGTGTTCTCCGGGATCTCCGCAACGGCCGGACCAGGCACCTGGCTGGCGGTCACCGGACCGTCCGGCGCGGGGAAATCCACGTTGCTCGCAGTCCTGCTGGGATTCCTACCGGCCGCCACCGGCCGGGCAGCGGTGTCCGGGACGGCGGCCTGGTGCCCGCAGGAGGCACACCTGTTCGATTCGACGCTGCGGGGCAACCTGATGCTGGGCGTTCCCGCAGCGGACGCGGTGACAGGCGTTTCGGCTGCTCGGGGCGGCGGCGTGCCTGCCGACGGTGACGCCGAGCTGGAAGCAGCGTTGACCGCCGTCGGCCTCAGCGCCCTGGTGTCGCGGCTGCCGGCCGGGCTGGATACCCGGATCGGGCCGGGCGGTTGCTTCCTCAGCGGCGGCGAGCGGCAACGGCTGGCCGTGGCGCGGACCCTGCTGACGGGGGCCGAGGTCATCCTGCTCGACGAGCCCACGGCTCATCTGGACGCGCAGGCGGGACGGGAAATGCTGGCAGACCTCCGCGCCGGCCTGAAGGACCGCACCGTGGTCATGGTGACCCACAATCCGGCCGACATCCAGCCGGATGACGCCCGGCTGGAGCTCTCAGCAGCTTCCCGGACGGGCGCGGCTGCTTCGCTGGTTGGTTAAGTCCGCAGCCTGAAAGCCGGGCGTGCGCTGCCCAGCCGTCACTGGCTCAGCCGTCTACTCCTCAGCCGTCCACATCGTGGAGGTGATGGACGACGTCGTGCAGGAAGTACTGGGCCAGCGTCAGGACCGTGAATTCGGAACCGTTGCTGCGCACGCCCCGCCGTCCCCATTCTGCCTCCCTGACGCCGGCGAAGGACTCTGCGATCTGCTTGCCCTCGGCCGTCAGTTCGGCGCTGACCACGGCGGGATCGGCGTTCGCGTAATCCTTTTCGACGGCGGTGCGGTCCTGGTCCCAGTTCTCAAATTGGGCGGCGTCGGCGTCGAGCATGAGGTTCAGCCGCTGGTCGAACAGCGTGAAGACGTCGCGGACGTGGCAGGCGTATTCCAGGGCCGACCACGTGCTGTCATCCGGGCGTTCGGCAACCTCAGGCCGGCGGAGGACGGCCCGCCAGCGCGGAAGCATGTTCTCCACGGTGCCCGGCACGGTGGCCGGCGTGGCGGTGGAAGAGTCGAAGGAGCACTCGGGGCACGGCCGGGACAGGACCCAGGTCCAGTCCTTTTCATCAGGAATGATAGGCATGGCAGCAGTCTAGGCCGGATCGCTCCAGGCCATGGCCGGACCCACCGCGTCCACCGCCTGGGACAGGGGAATCCCTGACCCGTCCCGCCGGCCGTGTTCCTGCGGCAGCGACCTGGCAATCCCGGCCAGCGATGAGGCCTTCGCGGGTCCGTGCCCGGCCCAGGCCAGCAGCAGCGTGTCTTCGCCCTTGAGGAACCGGTGGGCGCGGACGCCTGCTGTCGCGCGGCCCTTGGCGGGGTATTCGGCGAAGGATGTCACCTTGGCCGCACCGGGCGCGGTGCCCGGCAGGGCGCCGTCGGTGCCGGCGATGGTCACCACCACGGCGGCGTCGTCGGCGGCGGTGACGGCCCCGAAGAACAGCACCTGGTCCCCGGCGCCGAGCTTGATGCCCACCATGCCGCCGGCCGTCCTGCCCTGGGCCCGGACGTTGGCGGCGCTGAAACGGAGCAATTGCGCCTCACGGGTCAGGAACACCAGGTCGGTCTCTTCTGACCCGGCCGGCGCCACACCCACCACCTGGTCCTTGTCCTTAAGCGCAATGACTTCCCAGTCCTCGCGGTTCAGGGGGTAATCGGGCTGGACCCGCTTGACCACACCCTGGGCGGTGCCGACGGCCAGGACTTCATCGAGCGGGGCGAACGCCACCAGCGTTTCGTTCTTCAGCAGCGTGATGAAGTCCTTGGCAGGGACACCGCCGGCGAGGTTGGGCAGTCCGGACATCGGCGGCAGTACCGGCATGTCCATGACCTGAAGCCGCAGCATCCGGCCCTGGGAGGTGACCGCGGCGATTTCCCCGCGGGCCGAGGTCTTGACCACTGAGCGGAAAACGTCGTGTTTGGCCCGCGGCCCGGATTCGGCGAGGGGCTCCTGGTTGGACGTGCGCGCGATCTGGCCCGACGCCGTCAGGATGGCCCAGCAGGGATCATCCGAGATCTCCAGGGCGAGCGGCGCGGCCTTGCCTTTGCCGTTGGGGGCGGCCGCCAGTGCTGCGGCCACGGTGGGGGAGACAGCCTCGGATTCGAGCAGCACGGTCCGCCGCGGCGTGCCGTATTTTTCGGCGATTTCTCCGAGTTCGGTGGACACGAGTTCCCGCAATCGCTCCTCGGAGCCGAGGATGGCTTCAAGCTCCGCGATCTCACGGCGCAGCTCCTCCTGCTCCTTTTCAAGCTCGATCCGGGAGTACTTGGTCAGCTGCCGCAGCCGCAGTTCCAGGATGTAATTGGCCTGGATCTCGGAAAGATCGTAGATGGACATCAGGCGGACCCTGGCCGCTGCCACCTCATCCGAAGAACGGATGATCTGGATGACCTCATCGATGTCCACGATGGCGATCAGCAGGCCCTCCACCAGGTGCAGGCGGTCCTTCTTCTTGCCCAGCCGGAACGACGTCCGCCGCCGCACCACGTCGATCCGGTGCTCCACGTATACGGAGAGCAGCTTCACCAGGCCGAGGGTCTGCGGCTGGCCGTCCACCAGGGTCACGTTGTTGATGCCGAAGGAATCCTCCATCGGCGAGTAGCGGTAAAGCTGCTGGAGCACGGCGTTCGGATTGAACCCGTTCTTCAGCTCGATGACCAGGCGCAGGCCATGCTGGCGGTCCGTCAGGTCAACGATGTCACTGATCCCGGTCAGTTTTTTGCTATTGACCGCGTCCTTGATCTTCTCGATCACCTTTTCCGGGCCCACCATGTACGGCAGCTCGGTGACCACCAGGCCGGTGCGCCGGGCAGAGAGCTGCTCGATCTCCACCTTCGCCCGGGTCTTGAAGGAACCGCGTCCGGTGGCGTAGGCGTCCCGGATGCCGTCCAGGCCTACGATCCGGCCGCCCGTTGGCAGATCCGGCCCGGGCACAAAGCGCATGAGGTCATCGAGGGTCGCATCCGGGTGGGCGATCAGGTGCCGCGCGGCGGAGATGACCTCCACCAGGTTATGCGGGGCCATGTTGGTGGCCATCCCCACGGCGATGCCCGTGGCCCCGTTGACCAGCAGGTTGGGGAACGCGGCCGGAAGGACGTCCGGCTGGGTCAGCTGGTTGTCGTAGTTGGGGACAAAGTCCACCACGTCTTCGTCGAGGTGGTCGGTCAGCGTCAGGGCCGCCGCCGCGAGCCTGGCCTCCGTGTACCGGGGTGCCGCGGGACCGTCGTCGAGGGAGCCGAAGTTGCCGTGGCCGTCAATCAGCGGCAGGCGCAGCGAGAAGTCCTGGGCCATCCGGACCATGGCGTCATAGATGGCGGTATCGCCGTGGGGGTGGAGCTTGCCCATGACCTCGCCCACCACCCGGGCGCTCTTGACGTGGCCGCGGTCCGGACGCAGGCCCATCTCGCTCATCATGTACAGGATCCGGCGCTGGACCGGCTTGAGCCCGTCCCGGGCATCAGGCAGGGCCCTGGAGTAGATCACCGAATACGCATACTCCAGGAAGGAGCCTTCCATCTCGGACGTGACATCGATGTCCACGATGTTCTCGACGAAATCCTGGGGAGCGTCCCCGGCAGGGGCTGGGCTTTGGCGGCGGGCCATGGGGCTGGTGGATCCTTCTGGGTTACTGGTGGTGCTGTGGTCTGGGCGCAGGTCTGGAGGAAGATCTCCGGGCACAGGCCTGCGCCGTCAGTTTGTGGTTAGGCTAAGCCTATGGTGGATCAGCCCGGGGACGGCGAATATCCGGAACATTGGGAAGCCGATGTCGTACTCCGTGACGGTGGCACCGCCCATCTGAGGCCCATCCATCCCAGCGATGCGGACGCGGTGCAGGCTTTCCATGCCGGGCAGTCGCAGAACTCAATCTACATGCGCTTCTTCGCGTTCAAGGCCCGGCTGTCCAGCAAGGAGCTCAAGCGCTTCACTGAAGTGGACTACACGGACCGGGTTGCCCTGGTGATCACCTTCGGCGGCGAAATCCTGGGGATCGGCCGCTACGACAGGCTTGATGACCCCCTCGAAGCCGAAGTCGCGTTCAACATCGCCGACGCCCACCAGGGCCGGGGCATCGGCTCAATCCTGCTCGAACACCTTGCCACAGCGGCCCACGAAAACGGGATCCGCCGCTTCAGCGCCGAAGTGCTGCCGGAAAACCGCAAAATGCTGATGGTGTTCGCCGATGCCGGCTACGACGTTAAACGCCACTTCGACGATGGCGTGGTCAGCTTGGAGTTCAACATCGACCCCACCGAAAAGTCCCGGGCGGTGATGGAATCACGCGAGCACCGCGCCGAGGCGAGAAGCGTCCGGGAGCTGCTGTCGCCGTCGTCCATTGCCGTCATCGGGGCGAGCCGCAAATGGGGGACCGTGGGGTACCAGCTGCTGGAACACATTATCGAAGGCGGCTTCTCCGGGCAGGTCTACGCCATCAACCCGGAGGCGCTGGAGCTCGCAGGAATGATGTCCTTCGGCAGGATTTCCGAGGTTCCGGAGCCGGTGGGGCTCGCCGTGGTAGCCGTTCCGTATGAGGAAGTGGCCACGGTGGTTGACCAGTGCGCCGCGGCCGGCGTCAAGGGGCTGGTGATCGCCTCCGCGGGCTTCGCGGACGACGGCGAACGCGGCCTCACTCGCCAGCGCAACCTGGTCCGCAAGGCCAGGGCCAACGGCGTGAGGGTGATCGGGCCCGCATCGCTGGGGATCGTGAACACCCATCCCGACGTGAAGCTGAACGCCTCCATGGCGCCCTCACTGCCGGGTCGCGGGGGCTTGGGCCTGTTCAGCCAGTCGGCGGCGATCGGTGTTTCCCTCTACGCGGCGTCGCACCGCCGCAGGCTGGGCCTTTCCACGTTCCTGTCGGCGGGTAACCGCGCCGACGTCTCTGGCAACGACATGATGCAGTTCTGGGAGGACGACGCCGACACCACCGCGGTGGGCCTCTACCTGGAGTCGATCGGGAACCCCCGCAAATTCTCCCGGATCGCCCGGCGGCTGGCCCGCACCAAGCCCGTGGTGGTGGCCAAGTCTGAAAGCATGGGCCTGCGGCTGCCGCCTGGCCACGCCGTCCGGACCACCCAGGCCCCGGTCGGTGCGCTGGACGCCATGATGCGCCAGGCCGGCGTCATCCGGGTCGAGACCATCGAACAGCTGATGGACATCACCCAGATAGTGTCCGGCCAGCCGCTCCCGGCGGGGCCAGGGCTGGCCATTTTCAGCAACTCCCTGGCGCTGGGCAAAGTGGTGGCTGACAGCGCCGAGGCACACGGTCTGACCGTGGATGGCATCGTCACCGACGTGGATCTCGACGCCGGCATGTCACTGGCATTGCCCGCCCTCCGCCGCAGCCTCCAGGACACTCTCGCGTCCGACGCCGTCCACGCCGTGGTGGCGGCTCTGCTGCCGGTGCGTGGCCTGACGGTGGACCATATCGCCGAGGTCCTGGCCGAATGCTCGGCCACCGCCGGAAAACCGGTAGTCGCGGCCTTCACCGGCATCCTTGACCCCTCCATCTACGTGGAGGGCATGGTGGGGGCCGAACAACGGACAGTGCCGTGCTTCTCCAACGCCGGTGCGGCTGTGGCGGCGCTCGCCGCCGTGGTGCGCTACGCGGAGTGGGTGGCACGGGACCCCGGCCACTTTGTCCAACCCGAAGGCTGCGATCCGGAAGCCGCACGGATCCTGCTGGATCAGCTTCTGCACGATGTCCACGGGGAGCAACTCAAGACCCTGGAGCCGGCGTCCGCGGCAGAGCTGCTGGCGCACTACGGCATTGCCGTGCTGCCGTCCGCCGGGTTCGACTCAGAAGATGAGGCCGTTGCTGCCGCCGGCAGGCTGGGCTGGCCCGTCGCGCTGAAAACCACCGATCCGGCACTTCGCCACCGCCTCGACCTGGGCGGAGTCCGCCTCGACGTCGACGATCCGGATTCCCTCCGCCGCAACATCGTGCAGATGCGGCGCTCGCTGGCACCCTACGGTTCGCCGGCCCTGGAGGTGCAGTCGATGGCCCCGGTGGGGCAGGCGTGCACGTTCCGGGCTATTGAGGATCCGCTGCTGGGGCCGGTGGTCTCCTTCGGGCTGGCCGGCGACGCGGTCAACCTGCTGGATGACTGGGCGCACCGCGTGCCTCCGCTGTCCGCCGCCGACGTGAAGGACTTCATCCGTGGGCCCCGGGCCGCCCGCAAACTTTTCGGCTACCAGGGCCTTCCCGCCGTCGATATTGTTGCCCTGGAGGAAGTCGCCGGGCGGTTGGCCTGGATGAAGGACAACCATCCGGAAATAGCCCTGGTGGAATTCAACCCTGTCCTCTGCGGAACCCAGGGCGTGTCCATCCTGGCCGCAGATATCCGGATCGGCAACGCAGCCCAGCGCACTGACAGTGCCCGCCGTGCCATGCTGGGCTGACCGCGGTTAGCATGTCCCCGGCCGATCTGTGAAAATGGGGGAATGAGCTCACAGCCTTCCCAGTCGACGCCTTCCACTTCCGGCAGTGACAACCAGGCAACCCGCCCCCACAGCTCACGCAGCCACACGCCCCAGGGCCAGAGCCTGGATGGCGCGCTCCAGAAGGCTGGTTTCTACCCGCGCCTGGTGGCCGACGTCGTTGACGATGCCCTGGACGGCCGCGAATGCGTGGCCCACCTGGTGCACCTGGAAACCCACTTTGACCGGGCCGAAGTCCGCCGCCACATCACCGTGCTGGTGCTGACCGCCGACATGCTGGTGATCACCCACGTGGACGACCAGCAGCTCGACGAGGCCGGCGAACAGATCGTGGCCCAGATCTCCACCGAATCCGTTCCTGTCGCACAGATCCGCTCCGTGGTCCTGAGCTACATGTACTCCCAGCCGCAGGACTACAAGCCCTCGGATCCGGTCCGGGAAGTCACTCTCGCCATTGCCTGGTCCGGCGGCCAGCGGCTGGACATGGGGCCCGCGAGCTGCGGAGACCCGCAATGCGAGGCAGACCACGGCTACAGCGGCACCATTGCCCAGGAGGACATCGTCCTGCGGATCAGCGCCGAAGCCGACGGTCCGCAGGCCGTCCAGGACGCCAAACTTTTCGCCCGTGCCCTGAGGGCCGTGAACACCGGCTCCACGGCTCCCGTGCCGCACGCCGGCCAGACGCTCCAGCCCCGGCCGCGGACGGGTGTGTTCGGGAACAGGCTCAGCCGCGGGCACCAGCAGCGCTGAGATGCCGGATCAAGAACAAGCAACAGTCTCCTCAGCCTCTTCCGCAGCGGGTTCCCGAGTGGCCGGTCAGCAGCTGAGCATGCCGCCGGCGCCTGCCTTTGGCCGGCGGTCCATCGCGGACGTCCTCACCAGCGCGGCCGCCAGCCTCGGGGTGGAGGGTTTCACGAACTCACTCGGCCTTCCGCCGGCGTCGCGCGTCTGCGTGGTGCTGGCCGATGGCCTGGGCCGGAACCTGCTGAAACAGAAGTCTGCCCACACACCCTTCCTGCGCTCCGTGATGCAGTCCGGTCAGGGGGAAGTTCCCGTCTGGCTGGACTCCACGTTCCCCTCAACGACGGCCGCTGCCCTGGCCAGCTTCGGCACAGGCCTTCCGCCCGGCCAGCACGGAATGGTGGGCTATGACGTCCTGGACCCGGAACAGGACAAGGTAGTCAACATGCTCGGCAACTGGGATGCCAAGGTGGACCCCGCTGAGTGGCAGCCGTTCCCTACCGTCTTCGAACGGGCCTCCGAATCAGTTAATGTGACCACGGTCAGCCTGCCGCAGTTCGGCAACTCGGCCATGACCCAGGCGGCCCTCCGCGGCGGGAATTTCGTCTCAGCCGTGACGGCCCACGCCCGCACAGAAGCCGCCGCCGAAGCCATGGACACCGCCGGTCAGTCCCTGATGTACTTCTACGTCAACGAACTGGATAAGGCAGGCCACCGGCACGGGTGCCAGTCTCAACAGTGGGAACACCAGCTCGAAGAGCTCGACGCAACAGTCAAACGGCTCCACGCGTCGCTCCCGGCCGGGACCACCGTACTTCTCACCGCGGACCACGGGATGCTCGACGTCCCGGAACAGCAGCGGATCGACTTCTCCTCGGACGCGTCGCTTGTTGACGGCGTGCGGCATACGGCGGGGGAGCCCCGGATGGTCCACCTCTACCTTGAGGATCCGGCGGACGCCTCGGGCCGGGAGCGCTTGCTGGGCGCGTGGCGAGCCCGTTTCGGCGACAGAATCTGGGCCTTCACCCGGGAGGATGCCATCGCCGCCGGCCTGTTCGGGACGCTGCGCCCCGCCGTCGGGCCCCGGATTGGCGACATCATGATTGCCGCGCGGGACGCCCTGGCCCTCTACGACACCCGCCGCGGGCGCCCCGCCGCCATGGAGGTTGTGGGACAGCACGGCTCGCTGACCAAAGCGGAACGCGAAGTACCGCTGCTGTGCTTTAGCGCCGAAGGCAGGCCACGACGACGCTGAGTCGTCAGTCCCGCTTGGTCCCGAAGACGATCTCATCCCAGCTGGGAACCGTGGACCGCTTCGGTTTCGCGGGCTGCCGTTCAGGCTGGTCCGCGTCATGGTCGTGATGCTGGCCGGATCCTGCGTCGTCGGTGCTGGCCGTGTAGGCTGCGCGGCGCGGGCTTCCGCCGCCCAGCAGTTCGTCCAGGCCCACGCTCGGCGAGGGGCGTCCCGGCCCCGACTCGCCTGGGGCGCCCTGTCCTGCAGGACGGAGAGGGGACGCCACGATCGTGATTTCCCTCGTGTCGGTGCTGACGCCGTCGTGCAGTTTCAGGACGTCATCATCGTCAGAGTCCCGGTGCGGAGGGATGAGGCTCAGCCGGGACAGCATTGACGGCCGGGCGTCGCGCTTGCGGGTGAGGGGGTCAGCTGTGGCGGCACGTGCGGCGTCCTCCGGCGCGGTGGACTCGGCGGGAGCTGCGTCGCGGATTTCCGGCTCGCGGTACTGCTGTTCCCTGGATTCCGGTTCCGGGACCACCTCCGAAGGACGTGGATGGGCGGCGGGCACGCCGTGGGTCAGGAGCAGCGCCAAGGCGTCGTCCGCGTCCTCGTCGACGCCCAGGCGCTGGCCGCGGCGTGAACGCAGCATATCCAGTAGACCGTCGGATTCCCTGGCCTGCGGGACGGACTGCGGACCGGTCGAATTGCGGGCGGCCGCCGCTTCCGCGTCGGTTTCAAAGTCAAACGGCCGGTCCGAGACCGCAGTGAGGCGGCGGGCCGGGACGGGACCGTCCAGCGGCTCCAGTTCACTGAGCTGCTGAGCCCAGCGGTTGGCGTTCTGCAGCGACTTGCGGGCTGGACTGAAAGTCCATTGCGCAGGCGGCTCCTCGCCGATGCCGGAGGTGCCGTCCTTTTTGGTTTCAAAACGGGCCACCACGGTCCAGTTGCCGTCCTGGCGCCGCCATGAATCCCATTCCACGGTGGAAGGCTCAACTCCGTGGGCTGAGAGACGGTGGTTGACCATGTCCTGGAGGGACGCAGGGTTGTCGCCAAAAACGGAGCGGTAGGTGTCATGTCCGGGGGAGGGCGAAGCCACGTCCACCTTCCGTGCCTGTTGCGCTACATACTCCCGCTCGGCAAGGACAGGGCCCTCATACCGCTCGACTTTTCCGAGGGGAAGCCCGGAAAGCTCAGCCACCTCCGCTGCGGTGGCACCGCTGCGGATCCGTGACTGAATGTCCCGCGGGGACATGGCAATGGGCGCGGCCGCGGAAGCGGTCTTCGCCGAAGACCGGCTGGCCGCCCGCAGTGCTTCATCGATCGGCAGCTGGAACATCTCGCCGCCGGCACCGCTCAACAGGAGATGCTCCCCGTCGTCGTGTACGCCTACAAGCCGTAGATCCTGCATACAAATCCTCCACCCTGGCATTACTATCAATCGAAACTCTGCCACTCACGGGCACTCTTTTGGGTTAGGAGCAAGGGCGCGCCGCGATATTCCGGCACTTTCGGACGCCATTGCCGTCAGCGGCGGGGGTTTGCGCAGTGCATGCGGACCGGACCCGCGCAGAAGTCTGGATTTTGCCGGCTGCTCGCGGAAAAATGTGCCCCCGCACGGGGTGTGACTGGCAGCGATAAATGGCGGTTTTTCGTAGCGCTATTTGTCACCCGGCAGCCAATAGAGGGATCCTTTGCTGAGACTGCCAGCGGTGAAAGTCGTGACTCACGATAACCGCCGATGCTGAGGACAGGACTGCTGCCCGAATGCAGGTTCGCAGCAACGGGCCGGAACTCATCCTGCCCGGCTAAGAAGCAGCCGGCCGCTTCGCCATGTAGCGGCTACCGACTGTCATAGGCACGTTTAGCATGCTCCAAGTGGTCCGACATCCGGCGCACCGCATCGAGCGGATTGACGACCGGACTTGGTTCCGCGATCAAGTCCTCATCATCCCAAGTATGGCGGTCCAGCCAGCGTCGTTCGATCCCCATATCGGGAGGCATCGCGTCGTAGTACATGATCGATTGGGAGGCTGTGGAGTCTCGGCGTTTCACCGTGTCCTGGAGGATGGACTCGTGCATCTTCACCCGTGGATCATGTTCCGGGTGGAAGAAGATGTGGCGATGGGCGGTCTCAAGGATGAGATCATTCAGCGCCATCGCCAGCCCGCCAGGGAGATTGATCCTGTGGTCTCGCCTCAGCCGAGGCTGGGCATCATGCAAAGCGCCTGGCAGGTATAGGAACCGATGCGGGTCGAGGGGGACATAGACGTCCCAGTAACTTGCAGCGCGCAGTTGGTCCTCATCGTCCTGCCCATTGATGATTTGAACGGGAACGTCGGAAGTGAACAGGCACAGGTTCGTAAACCCAATGCCCCACGGTCGTCGCGCCAGAAGAAAGGCGAGCGGTGCGATCTCCCGCACAATGTACTCGAGGTGGGGGTTGTTGCGAGCGAGCCGGGAGGGAAACGGCAGCGACTCGCCATCCAGTTTCCTTAGCCGTTCTCGTTGACGGGCCGTTCTGAGGATCTGCGCGGCGATCCACCATGCAATGGCATATCGAGTTTCGTCCCTTGTTGGCCATTTTCCAGGCAGGGCACTATCAGCCGGTAAGCGCCCTTTGTCGAGCACGAAGCGGAAAGCGGTGGCCGCTTCACCCTCTATAACCCCCAAGAATTGCTCCATATGGTGATGGGGTATCCCTTCAGGATCGGTCCCCCAGTAGAAGCCCTTCGCGGAACCCACATTGTGGATGCCTTGCGTAAAGTCGGTTTGGGGCCTATCCGCTAGGGCCGCTTGGATAACCTGGGTGGTTGCCGCCTGCTTGGCAAAGCGTTTGAGGTACATCACCGGCACAATGTGGTCGTTCGTGCTGCCTGGCTTCATCTGTCTTGCCCCTCTTTGACGTTCTCGCCGGTGTCCGGCACATAGAGCAAACTATCGAATACATACTCCCCTTAGCTCTAGGCGCGTCTTCCCGCTGTATCCGGCGCATGACGCTGGACGGCAAGGCAGACCTGATCCAAAATTTTGGATGGCACTGGCGCCGGTGAAGGATCCCTTAGCGTGCTTCCGAACAGCTTCGAACATCGAGACCTGACGTCACGCAGACTTGAACCGCGAGGCTAACGACTCACGCATCCTCGCCACATCCAAGTCGCCGGCTGTCTGCTCTATGAGCACTTTGGCTAACCGTTTCGGCCAGAGCACGTGAACGCCACGAGTCGAGAACGCGCCCCCGATCAGGGGCCAATCTGCTTCGACGAAGCACAGCGCCCCAGTGACCGGAACATCCCCAACGAGGTCGCGCACGACGTCGACCTGTTTGAGCACGCCATCGACCAGTTTCGTGCAATCACGGCGGCCAACGAGGAGCTTCTCAATGCGTGGGCGAAGGATGCCACCCTCGATCTTCAGTTCAGGCCGTCCCTTGTACCGCTTGGCATCGATCACCCAGATTCCACTGGGAGTGATGGCGATGTGGTCGATGTTGGCCTTCGAGCCGGGGATGCGTCGGTCGTGGAGGACAGCCAGGCCATCGGCGGCCAGGGCATTTAGCCGAGCACCGAGGCGTTCCTCACCGACCGCGCCTCGATCCCAGGACTTGGTGTGCGGCCGCTCGTCAGAGAGGGCGACTGCGAGGCCACCGAATCGACCCCACTTCTCGCGGAGCTTTTCCTCGTCCTTAGCCTTGCGGCGCTCAAATTCACGTCGCGCGGATGACCCGGCTACTCCGGAATGAGTGGACAACGAATCATCACAAGGTGCTTCCAGGTCGGGGGACATGGTTTCCGTAGCCTCGGTGGCACACTCCAAGCAGCGGATGGTCTTCGTCTCGCTCTCATAAATCGCTTCTGTCCCGGCCGGAAGAGAGGCACTGCACAGCCGGCACGCTCCGGCGTACCGAAGCCTCATCTGCTTCATGAAAATGCACTTTGGATCACCGACACGGACCCAGTCTGCTTGTAGATCACGGCCGTTAGGCCGCGGATGCGCTTTGCCATGGCCCCATCCTCACCCACGGCAGGAACTTTTTCGGGATGTGCCGCGCGTAGCGGCTCGCGAACTGTCCCGGGCCCTCGACGAAGCATCGAAAAGGCGCAACTGAGTATGCATGACGCTGACGTGCAAGTTGGCATACAGATAGTTCAGGCGGCGGCCTCGCCACGGCGGCTACGTTGCTGGTGGCTGCGAAGTAACTACGCAGTGACTGTTCTCGAGTGTCATCTGGGTGTTATTCTGGGGTCATGAGCATCTCAACGACCATCATCGCGGGTCACAACGAGACCGCCCGCCTGGACATCCACGAGCTCGTACGGCGATTGAACAGCCACCTCGGCCCTCTCTTGGTGGCTTCTCTGGCAGGTTCGAAGGACAGGAAGCTTCCGCACAAGTGGGCAAAGCCCGACGGTCCGACACCTGGTCCGGCCTTCCAGAAGCGTCTGCAGTTGGCGCACCGCGTCTGGATCTCCATTGCAGACGCCGAGAGCGAGGCCATCGCGCGCGCTTGGTTCATCGGTGGAAATCCCTTCTTGGGCGAAGACACCCCGATCACCGCCATCCGTGAAGACCGGCACAAAGAAGTCCTCCAGGCACTGACGGCGTTCCTCGAGGACAGGCAGGACGTTTGAGCGGGAAGCAGTGTACAAAAACGGGTCTCTGGATCCTGGACGACTTCCGGTCCGGCCGCCGGGTCGCCACCACCAACCGTGGTGCCCTGGATCCGCCTGAGCGGTGATGACCCGGCAGGCTGGAGCCGCTACGACACGCCGGGTTCCACTGTCTACATTTCTGACAACGACGAGATCGCCTTCGCGGAGGTGCTGTCCGGGTATGCCCTGAAGCTTGGCGCCAAGCATCCGATGCAAAAGGATGCCGACTTCATGGGGATGACCCTGGACGATTACGTCAAGGGCGTCAAAGATGACTGGGGCAACCAGGTCAAGATGGGCTACCTGCCGCGGCACTGGCGCGACCGGCGCAACATCTACCAGCTCACCCTGGGCGACGCAGGCTGGTGGGTCGACGTCGAACACCCTGACTCCATCGCAGCCATAGGGGGCGGCATCGGCGAGAAGCTCAACGATGTACTCGGCGTCTCCCAACTGACGCTCGGCGTCCTCCACGGTGAGAACCGGGCGGCGACGACCATGATCGCTACGTGGATCCGCGAGCAGGTCCTGGATGACGGCAGCCTGCCGTTGGGCATCCGGTTCGAGAGCAAACACGGCGGGGGAGATTGTTGGGCATACTGGCTGCGCCGCCGGGACGATGGCCTGGACGGCGATGAAATGGTCTCCAATTCGGTCACCGAGATTCAGGCACACAATTCCGCTCTAATGACCGTGGCGAAACGCTTCGGCATCAAGGTCTGGTAGATGGAACGTGAGCACTCCCTCGGATCCAGCACAACCGCAGGAGTTCCAGGACTTCTTCTCTGCCGTGCTCCAGGGAGGATAGTCACCTGAGCTGCTGGACCGGGCCAACCTCAAAACGGTACGGACGGCCGTCGCCGGCGCTTTGGCCCAGGCACCTGCATACGAGGTGGCGGAGGAGTGCCTGCGATTCGGCCTGGCGCCACTCAAAGAGGGCGAGGATCCGTGGAAGAGCAAAATCCGATACGTTGAGAGCTCCGGGAACTCTCCTTGGAGCAGCTCGTTGCCCTGGGCCACCGGGTCAACGAGGAGTATCCGTCAGTGGAGCTTGAACATGTGCTTTCCCTTGCCGGCGTCGGTGGGGTGGCTGGCGACCTAAAGAACCTCATCTTTGCCGCAAACGGGCCGAAGCCCAAGATTGTTTTGCTGGATGCCGTGAATAACGACATTCAGATCACGGAGAACGCCGAACATTGTCTGGTCTACGACAGGGCCCTGCCAGCTGAGGGACTGAGCTGGCGGGCGCTGGTGTCCTGGTGGGCCGGGACCGAAACTGTTCCCGCCGACGCCGAACGCGAAGCGGCCGGGGCGCTCTACCGACGCCTCATGGCATCGATGGATGGCAACGGCGCCGAGCAATTCCTTTTCCAGCAGTACTGCAGTTTGTACGGGTCCCACGGGTTCGATCTTCCGGCCCTGATCCCGCAGGTGTACCTGCACTACGATCCCTACACCAAGCGAAATGGCGGTACGCTCCCGCGCCAGCGGATGGATTTTCTCCTGCTGCTGCCGAACCGGAGGCGGGTCGTGCTCGAGCTGGACGGGGTTCAGCATTACGCTGACACGGACGGCCGGGCCAAACCGAGGCTGTACGCGGAGATGGTGGCCGAGGACCGCCGGCTCAGGCTCACTGGCTACGAGGTCTACCGCTTCGGTGGGTACGAATTCGTGAACCGGGACCAGGCGGAGATCATGCTGAACGGCTTCTTCCGCGAGCTCCTGCAGGTGTGACGCAAGAGCGGGGAAGTGTCGTCACCGCGCAGGGAGTAGAAGCGCATCACCTCAGGCTCTCCAAGCAGCGCGGTCATACTGTCGAGGCCGGTCTGAGTCATCTCACGGAACTGCAATCGATCAGTCGGCCGTGGTGTTGGCATACGTCCACACCATTTCGAGATAGAAACCCCGCCCGTTAGCCGGTCGATCACCGTGCCGCGGAAGGCCGCCGCCATGTTCCGCGCAGTTGCTGGCTGTGACTTTCAGCGATAAATGGCGGTCTTTTTGCGCCGCTAAATGGCGGCCTGCTGGTTCGGGAGTGCTCGCGACCGTCTATAAAACGTTGCTCGGGACATTCCGAGATCGCGCGCGACCTGAGCAGCGGGCTCGCCGCCTTCGACCAGGCGGACCGCGCTTCGAATCTGACTGTCAGTGACCCGGCGAGGCCGGCCACCAAGATCCATCCCGGCTTCTCGACGTTTGGCGATGGAATCGGTGACGCGTTCGCGCTTGATCTCGTGTTCCATCTGCGCGAGGGCGGCCATGATCGTGAACAACATGGACCCCATTGGTGTCGCCGTGTCGACATCGCCTCCACCGAGGTTTAGAACGCGCAGGCCCGCCCCTCGACTACGGAGTTCGTCGGCGAAGGCGAGCATATTCTGTGTGGAACGTCCGAGCCTGTCCAGCGTCGTGATGACGAGGGTGTCGCCATCGATCAGCGCGTCGAGGGCCCGATCGAACTGCGGTCGTGAATTTCGCGTCCCGGACACGCCGTGATCAATGTAGAGGTCATCGCGCCGGACTCCCGCGGCAAGAAGGTCCGCCTGTTGCCGGTCGGTGGATTGCTGTCGCGTGGAAACGCGTGCATAGCCAATCAGTTTGGCCATGGGCTGCCTCCGATGTGTCTCATAACTAATGGTGGATACAGCGATTCAACCAGAAGGTTTCGAGACATAGTTACGAGAATCGCCGGCCACGGAAGAACTCTGACAATTCCGCGAAAAATAAGATGCTGCAATCGTCACAGTTGGCCCAGCCTGTGAGTCGTCTCGTATCCCAAGGGTTATGTGACGCGCCCTGGGACCACTCAGCGCAAGTAGGAGAGATCCGGGTCCAAGTCGATCTCAATCCCGATCTGTGGGCGTCGCTGCTGCGACATTTGGCCATAAGCCCCGACCGCACCCAGCTGGTTCTCCTGGCCCACCTGCGCGACATCCAAGATCCGAACGATCTGCCACCCTCTTAGGTCAGGGTGCAGACGACCGACTTAGAGGAATGATCAGGGGTTCTCGGATCGCCTGGCCTTCACGCGTTCCAGACTCTTGCGGAGGCTGCCCTTGGCTGAGGGCCTTCGGCGATCGAACAGCTGCTCCAGGAACGTAAGCGCAACCACGATTAGCTCGAGGATGAAGTCAACGATCATGCGAGGTTCTCGGAGAATCTCATCCAGAAATCGCGGCAATGCTGAACAACCTCGCCACCGTCTACGCGGACACGGGCCGGCGCCGTGAAGCCAGGGAATGCTACGACCATGCAATCGAGATATAGACACAGACAGTGGGTGAGGACCATCCAAGCGCAGTTGCCTGCATTCAGAACTGAGCTGCTGCGGAGTTCTCGGACAGTGGTCGCTGCCGATCTCGGCGGTCAACCTTCGTCCCCAGGCTGCGCGGCTCCTCCGGGGCAGCCACGCAGCCTGTGGTCGACGGATGTGTTACTGATTCCGTGGATTACCGGCTTTGGCTCAGCTGGCCGCAGGCTACCGGCAGTGTCGCCCAGGCCGGAAGTCCGGGCAGGGACGCAACCGTGGTTGGCAGCGGGTCGGTCGGATTGATGCCGTGGATGACCACGTGCCGATCCCCCAGCTTCAGTGCCTGCTTGAGTTCTGATTGCAGGTGGGACTTGGAGGCCTCTTCACTGTAGTGGTAGCTGCCGGACGCGTCCGCCACCGGGAAATCGAGTGAGGGCGCGAAGCTGTTCAGGTCGCTGTCCAGGGAGATCAGAATCGGCCCATACTTGGGCAGACCTTCGATAACGTCCACGAAGCTGTCGTGATTCACGTCATCGCTGGCATTGGGGCAGGTGGTCCCGGCATGGATGTGCTGCGGGTGGAGCGTTCCGGCGGTGACCCCTTGGACGTCCACAGTGACGGTTATATCGTCACCGTTGACTGTGATGACAGCGGTCCCGCTGGCGGACGGAATCGTGTAGGTTGTGCCGGAAACAGTGTGCGCGCCGGCGTTCAACGGTGACAATTGAGCTACGAATTCCTTGTTCGGCACCGACTTGTTGCCTGGCCCGGAAGCCGCAGGTGCCCCTGCCGCGGTGAGCAGGACAAGCCCCACCGTCACTGTCCCGCACAATACTGCTGATCTGCGCATGATGTCTCCTCAAAGGATCACCGTCTCGCCATAGCCTCATCCAGTGGCGGGTCCGGCTTGCACTCAAGGAACGGCGCCAGCCCATGCGGGGTGACGACCGCCCCCGGCATGTAGCCTGAAAATACCATACAGCGGGGGTCGCAGGCGATAGCCCCGGCCCGGCAACGACAAAAACTGTTCGAGGCAGAAGCAGGTCCAAGGAAAAATTAGGGACACGACACCCTCCGGTGCACATCGAAGCACTCATCGAGGTGCTGGACGCAGCGGGAACCCCACCCAAAGACGGTTGGCTGGTGACCTCCACCCACTGGCAGAACCTCTTGTGCGACGGGCAGGACGGACGCTGCCCCGCCTACCCGCTGGACATCATCACGGACAGCGCCCTGAACGCCGAGATGGTCTACCGCGGCAGCCCCTACAACCAGAGCGCGGGCGCGACCTACGCCCCCTTACGGACAGCCGAATCTTTCTCCTAGTCCGACTCGATGTGTCTCATAACTCCTGTGTCCCAAATCCCTAGGGTTCTGCGAGAGACTTGGGGTCATGGTTGCCCAACGAAGATCCGCTCAGTCTGCTGCCAAGTGGCGCTCGGAGCATGACGTGTGGATCGATCACGCATCGCTCGACCTCTCGGATGTTGATTGGCTCTCGGGTGTCCGGTGCCTGACGCTCTGGGCGGTAAAGATACCTTCGGGCTTGTTGGCGTCGCTGCCGCAGCTAGAGCGGCTAGACCTCCGCGGGGGTGCTGGGGCGTCCATCGACGTGGTCAATGGTTGCTCGAAGTTGACCTATCTTGCTGTCAATCAGATTCGTGGTCTGTATGATCTGTCTGCTCTAAGTGCTCAAACTAACCTCCGGCTGCTGAGCCTCTATGGATTGCCTCAAGTGCGGACTCTTCCTTCGCTCGCTAGCCTTCTGCATCTCAAACGACTGGAGATCGGATCGATGAAAGGGCTGGCTGGGTTGGGTCCGCTCCTAGAGGCGCCGTATCTGGAGGAATTGTTGCTTTCCAAAGCAGTCTCTTTGAGTAGTACCGATCCGGAGGCAATCGCTGCCCACCCTTCGATCAGGGCCTTTGATTGGTTTGCGGAAGATGTACCGGACAAGACTTGGGCTCCGATCGTTGATCGAGTAGGGCGGCCAAAAGCAAGAGCTTTGAGTGCTTCGGATTGGTTCGATCAGAATCCGTGATCCAGCCCGATCCAGATTCTTTGCTTCGATTGAAGTCTGTTGATCAATATCTAGGAATGGCTGGCATGTAGCGGGACCATGGTTCTCCACGAGCGGGGCGGGAACTTCGGTGACCAGACCGCGGAGGGATCCTGAGCGGGCGCGATGCACTCGGCTAACTAATCCCTTTGGTTGACGTTTAATTCGTCCAGTTCGCGGATCGTGACTCGGGCAGGTTCTGGACCCAGCACCTGTTGCGCCCGACCGTAGCTACGCCAGCAGGAAACGCTGAGGATGCTGAAAGCGATAGCACCGGCACCGCCCAGAGCGATGGACATATCGAGCAGGGAGTGCGCTTCGTCGTAGCCCGGATCGTCGAACCCGACTTCGCCAAGGGCGGACCAGGCTTCGTAGCCCTGCACCCCGGAGGCAACCTTGGTCACCGTCAGGACCAATATCCACAGGAGTGCTGCCCCGGCCGCGAGGTAGGTGACTTTTATGATTCGCCTCTGCCGGTTCCAGGCCTTGAAGGTCTTCGGACGCAGCTCCGCCGGTATTGGACCCAGGGCTGCCGTGGAGCGTTTCCACCAGCGGTGCAGCAGGACCGAGGAGAGGGCCAATGTCGCGGTCAGCACTCCAAAGGCTGCGACAAGCAGGTCTTTCGAGCTCTGCAGATATTCGTAGGCAGGATGGCCGAATGCGACGTCCCCTCGCAAAAGCGGTCCGGCAACGTTCAGGAGCCAAAAGCTGAGCAGGAAGAGACCCACAATCAAAGGCAGCTGGAAGACAAAAACTGCGACGCCGTAGATCAGCGTCATGCGCCGACAGCGCCGCGACCACGTCGTTGTGCTTTCAGATGTCTCGGCGTGCTGAAGATCTGTCATTGAGGTCCCCCCACCTAAATGGCTACGTGGGTCCAGCTTAGCCGGGGGAAGGACACCGGCGCCCCCGCCGGGGCGCTGTCTAGGCATGTTCCGGCAAGAGACCTGGACCGATCGAAAGGCATCTCGTGGCTTCCAGCAATGAACATATCCGGGTAAAACTGCCGGAAGGGTTTGACCCTGCCCGCCACACGGGAGGCTTGGCAAATCCCCTTACGGGCAGCTGAACCCACCTCAAACCGAGGCGAAGTGTCTCATAACCCAGATGCCTCGAATCGCTAGCGATGCAAGTCAGCCCACAGACTCAATGGGCGGGCTGTGCAGACGGCTTTGGACATTCCGTGCAGCCGACTTCGAAAACTGACAGACGTGGCAGCGGGCTTCTGCGGCACGGTGATCGACCGACTTACGGGTCCTATTACTGCTGTGGCGCCTCTGACGTCGCTGGTTTGGTCGTCCGATGCGTCGAGTCCAGTTCAGCTCACCAGCGCAGGATTCCCACTTAGAAATTGGATATGAACTTCCGAGGATTCTCTCGGATCGTCTCCCCAAACTCGCACCGAAAAGTCTTGGGCTCCCAGCTGAAAAGTTGCCAAGGATTCGATGTAGACGTTCCAAACTTCCAGCTTCTGTCGACTTGAATGCAGGACATCCTGAAACAAGAGGGTCATTGGCTTCGTTGGTGGACCGTCGCTCACTGTAAAACGCACCTTCCCTTCCGCGTCGTGAAGTACGGCGTGGGCGACCATGCTTTCTGTCCGCCAGAGGTTTGCTATGCCATCGATATCCGGAACTTCGGGATCATCCTCTAGTACGAGGTACATCAAGGCATTGGGGAAGGGCGTGGTCAGTTCAAACATCATGTGTCTTCCTTGCGAAGCTGTGTGGCTGTGACCTGTTTATCAGATAGAAGTCCGGATTCACGTCGGCGAACCACTGGGCCCGCGCGGTCAGATTCGAAATGAACCCGCTGAGGGTTAGGTTGGGACCCATGAAGAATCTGCGTCCAGAACTTGCAACTAATGAGCAATGAGCAACTACTACCCGGCGAATGGGACTGCCCCCGGTTTTGTTGACTCCTTGACCTAGCGAGCGAGTGCTCGTGGAAGGATGTTGACCATGCCCACGGCTTATGGGGCGGAGTTCCGCCAGGATGTTATTGATGTTG
>NZ_JBVAYW010000026.1:0-45986 GCF_055412845.1 Pseudarthrobacter adonitolis
CTGCATCCCGGCCCAAAACACCTGCAGCAAATCCGGTCTTACGTAGATCGAATACCTCGCCATAACAACACCCATCCGCTAAGTGTTGCAATCACCGCAAGAACCCAAGGAACCCTCTACGGGACACTTGGGGGTAGCGGCCTTAAGCTGGTCACCAGTCGTACAAATCGGTGCATGTGAGGAGCAATCTGCCCGGATATGAATCGACGGATATGGGGGGGCCATGGACCGGCAAGTGAAAGCTACTGGGCGCAGAGGACTTCTTAAAGCCACGGTGGTTTTGGGGTTAGTGATTCTAGGTGTCGGCGTACTTCTGCCCGTTCTTTGGAGGGACAGTTTTCCGATCAGAATGTTTTCGCGCTCGATGCTTGTTATCGGAGTCGGCATCGGCCTAGCAGGTATGTCCTTCAGCCAGCTCCTGCCGCCGGGAACTCGAACTCGGGAGTACACATTTATTGGTAGCGGCATGATTGGGATGTCGATGCTGGTTATCGGTTTGTTGACCTTGGTCGAGGTCGTCGCTCTCGTTTGACTGGGGGCTGATAGCGCCCCGTCGGCGGTCGTGCCCCGCAAGGAGTCTTCAAATAGCAGCGTCAGAAACCCGAGGTTCCTGCGAAGACCTGGATAAAGGCGAAGAAGATGGTTGCGACGACGGCCACGTACATCAGAGCGACGATGATCCAACCGGAGTCTCCAAGGATCTGGGCTGCCTTTTCTGGAACGGGGACTGCGCCTGCCGTTATGTTTCGGAGGGTCACCCACACAAAGAGTGGAATCATAGCCGCCCATACGATCGTGCAGAAGGGGCAGAGAACATGGATGTCGTAGAGGGCCTGGGACCACAACCAGACCACGAAGACGAAGCCGAGCGTCACTCCTGTTTGGAGGCCCAGCCAGTACCATCGGGCAAACGTGGCACCGGAAAGCAGCGCCATTCCCACAGTGATGATGATGGCGAAGGCCACGATGCCGATGAACATGTTTGGGAAGCCGAACACGGAACTTTGCCATCGCTGCATGACCTGACCGCAGGAAATCCAGGGGTTCACGTCGCAGACGGTGGTGTGGTTTGGGTCCATAAGCATCGCGAGCTTTTCCAGGACCAGAACGCCTGAGGCGAGCCAGCCGATGATGCCGGTCATGAGCATCAGCCAACCGAGTTGCCGGTTGCCGGTCATTGGCGGGGCAGTCACCGTCCGGTTGCCTGAAGCCCCGGCCGGACCTGGGGCAACGATGTCGGTTGCTGGTGAGGTGCTGGGCATTCGTATGGCGTCCTTTTCATCCGGGGGTGGGGTCACGAATTTGCTGGCATGACTGTGGTCGTGGCCCACAATCCCGCCACGATGACACCCACAATTAGCAGTACTATGATCCAGCCGAAGATCCGCCAATAGTTATTGCCGCTGCCGCCTGTCACCATGCCCCCAGTTCAAATACTTCTCTGACGCTCATGGTGCCTCAGCGTAGATCCTCCTGTCGATTCTCGAGGATTATTGATGTGAAGCCCCAAACGTCCCATCAGAGGCGCCCACCAAGAAACAGCGGTTGCCGCCATCCGCTGAGGGCACCTCCGGCGGGACAATTAGCTACTCGACTGTTGAGATTCGCTGCCCTGAGCCATGCCAGGGGCGTTGTTTGGCTGCTCGAGTCAGGTAGTCAGGTGGCTGCTAATCCCTGCACCGTCATTTCGATGGGTTTGCCGACGCGCGTCACGAGTGATTAGACGGTCGCTTTTGTTTCGGTCCTGATATCCAAGTCTGTCGAGCCCCGGGTGATGGTGAAGTGTTTGCTGCTGGGCACGAGTGCGGCCAGACAAGGGGCGGTGAGGCATATTCCCGCGCAGATCCATAAGACGGGGGAAGATCCAAAGGCTGCACTAGCTGGTCCTAGGATAATCAGGCCGATGGGTGCGAGCCCATAGGAGACGAGGAAGTCGATGGAGGACACGCGGGCCAGGAGGTGTGCGGGTACTTCGCGTTGGGTTGCTGTGAACCATGGGACGTTGAACATCTGGACGCCGAATCCGGCGATGGCGTAAGCGGTGAAAATGCCCCATTCAGGTGCGGGCAGGGCCAGGACGGCGGGGACTCCCGCATACAAAGCCATTCCCAGGAGGGCGAAGTGGCCTTGTCGGCGGGGGCGCCAACGCATCATCGCGGCTGCGCCGCCAAGAGAGCCGAGCGTGTAGCAGGTGAGAGCCGTTGCCAAGACAACACTGCCACCGAATTCTTCCTCACTGATGACGGGGAGCAGGATTTGGGTTGCAGCATAGCCCGTGGCCAGTTGGGCTGCCAAGGCGCATAGTCCGGCGATAAACCAGCGGTGGTTCCGCGCTTCCTGGAGGCCCTCTATGAAGCTGCTGACAAAGTTCTTGATGGGATGCGCCGCCACGATCGGTGCGCTCCTGCGTTGCGGTGCATCTTCCTTGCGGGCGAGGGCGGTGAGCAGGACGACGCCCCACAGTGCCCCACTGCCGCCCAGGACCAGTGCGGGGCTGATCTGTGTGGACAATATAGCGGCAGCACTCGGGGCAACGACCAAAACGACCCGGCTGCTGAGGGTGATGAAGGCATTGGCTTCGTGTCGTTTCGTAATGTCAACGACGTCGGCGACCAGTGCTTGGAAGGCCGGCCGGTAGGCTCCGTGGCCGATCCCGACCAGGAACGCCAGCAGCGCCGGGATGAGAAACCATTCGTGCATGACCATGGGCAGAACCACTGTGCCTACGGCCGCGCACACCGACGCGGCAAGGACCACGAGCTGGCGCGGGGCCACATCCGCAAGAACGCCCGCGACCGGTGCCGCGACGAGAAAACCAACGGTGCGTGCGGCCAGGACGCCACCAAGAATGGCTGGTGACAGCCCCTCGTCAAGGACAGCAAGGGCAACGACCACCGGCAGCAACGCGGTGGCTAATCCTGCGCAGAGGTTTCCCATCCACAATTTCCAAAACTCCACACTTCCAAACCGCACGTAACCACCTAGATAGATCTGAACAGTTACAAATGTAGGCTACGTTTGAAGCATGGACGTGACACTGCATCTTCAATCGGCACTCAAGGGGGCCCTGTCCCTGGCGAACTCTTTTGGACCTCAGCTCGCGTTCGGCCGGCCAATCAATCCACAGGCGGGTGAGGCTGCTCGAGCCATGACGGCGGAGGCGCTGCTACTGGCGATCAAAACCCCACCGGAGCTCATGGAACCCGAGGTGGAGTTCATGGGTGAGATGGGGGCAAGGCTCTGGACCGCCCTTGATGAGGCGGCCCGCGGGAACGCCGGCGCCGCCGCTACCGCAACTAATCAACTGTTGGCCGAGCAAAATGTTCGACCGTACCTGATGGAACACGCCCACGGACCGTGGCACCTTCACTTTTCAAGTAGAAACGCCTCGCCAGCGGAACAATGGTCCGGCGATTTCACTGTTGCTATTGCCATGCTCCTGGGCAGCGCCGAGGCCGAGAACCTCAAATCATGTGGGGCGATCCGGTGCGAGCGGATCTTCCTCGACGGGACACGGAACCACTCTCGACGTTTCTGCTCGACATCATGCCAAACCCGTGCCAAGGTGGCCGCCCATCGACAAAGAAAACTAACCCAAGACGGACCATCACGGCGACCGCTCTAACGAATCAATAGCCCCGCGGTTGCTGCGGCAAGGCGTTGCACATTCGCCGCCCCTCTGGGGGAACCTTTACCGGGCGGTGGGGAGGGTGCTCGAGAGCTCGGCATCGTGCACAATGCGTGTGAGAGTGCTCCGGCCGAGCTGAGCCATTTCGGGATTCGACGTCTGGTAGTACCAGACCAGACCCATGGCTTGTTGAAAGGCCCATGCAGCACCGCGTTGCCACTCGGTGGCGCTGGCACTGAGAACTTCGCGAAATGCCGAGCGAGCCTCAGTGTCGAACAGATGCCACGCAGCGATCAGGTCGAGAGCGGGATCTGCGGCCGAGAAGCCGCCGGTGTCGAGTACGCCTGCGAGGCTGTGGTCACTCACGAGGAGGTTCGCCGGGATGAGATCCCCGTGCGTCATGACGTCGGCTTGGGTCCGCGGCAGGGCACGGAATCGCGCCCACAAGGCTCTGAGGACAGGCACGTCGAGCAGCTGCTGACTCTCATGGAAGCATGTTTCCATCCACCTGTCTGAGTCGGGAAGGTGCCCACCGCGCCCAGACCCGGCGAAACGACGGCCCCGCATAGGGGCCGTGCGGAGTGTTCCAACGAGTTCGGCAACATCCCTGGCGAAGTCATCGGCGTGAGCAACACCTCGCGGCGTTGCGATTTTGCCAGGCAGCCATGACTGAACCGTCCATGGCAAGGGGTAGTCATGACCCGGACGCCCCAAAGCGATAGGTATTGGTGCGGGGAACGGACAGACAGTCAACAGCTCCCGCATCGCCGACGCCTCGCGCCGTAAATCTGCCGCCACGCCGCTTGGGTCGGAAGCGCGAAGCGGAAACCGTGCCGTTCGAGCAGTTCCGATCCGGTAGATCGCGTTGACAGTCCCACCGGTTTTGATCTGCTCGACGACCTCGTTGCGCCACTCCGGGAACTGCTCCACGATCAGCTGTTCGGCAGTCTCCGCACCGATACCGATCTCGTCCTGGTGCATGGTCACATAAACGACACTACTGCGCCCCTGATGCCCGCAAGGCGATCGCCTACTGCAACGCGTCCTGTGACGGGGAAGGGACACGTGCCCTCGACTGAAGAACCGGTTGTCGATGTGCTCTACAGTCGAAGGATGGGGAACGAGAACGATCGCTCGGAAGACAAAACACGCCACGACAGTGGCAGTGAACCTAACTCAGCGGACCAAATCAGGGCCAGCTCGAACTGGCACGCCTGCCGCCACTTGTACGACGGATGGACCCGGGAACGAACTGTTGAACGGATGCAGTCCGTCGCCCCGGGGTTCCCACCAGAAGCCTATGAGCGCGAGCTCACCCGCGCGATGGAATGGGCCGAGGAAAACAGGCAGAACGGTCTCCGGCGCCGGCGATCGGAAATTGAGGAAGCCAAGACACTCGATGTACTGAACGCAGTGTTCGTTCTGTATCTTCTCAACACGAAGTACGGCAGCCACTACGTCCAGGACGGCCTCGGCTATATCCACATACAGCACGAGCTTGGCAGTACCTTCTCGTCGGAGGAGATCGAAACGGCGAAACAGAAAGCAGGCGAGGTCATCAAAAGCGCCTCGAACCTAGTATGGCGCTCCTGGGATGGCCCCCACATGGAACAACTGAGATCCAAGTTTCCCGAGTACACCAACGACAACCTCTCAGCTGCTCTCGGCCATGCGTACTTCCTCAATCGATAGCCAGTAGCGCACCCATTTGGTGGCACTCCAAAGACTTGGAAGCCTGCGAGAATCGACACTGTTGCTCCGATGAGGTGGGGCATTTACAGCTTCTACAACGGATCGAGTTTTCTCGCCGTCGCCCGGTTAGCTCGGCGTCCGTAAGACGGTCGATCACCGTGCTGCGGAAGCCCGCCGACGCAGCTGTCATTTTCCGAAGTCGTCTGCACGGCCACTACTTGTCCGTAAGCAGAACCTTGGGTTCTTGCGGTGATTGCAACACTTAGCGGATGGGTGTTGTTATGGCGAGGTATTCGATCTACGTAAGACCGGGTTTGCTGCAGGTGTTTTGGGCCGGGATGCAGGCCGGTGATTTCATCACGGATGCTGTGGTGCCGATCAATACGAGCAGGCGGACTGGGCGCCGTGTCCTGGCGGAGGCCGGGGGTGTCAGGCCTCGTCGCGGCCGGGATCTGAAGGGCCGGTGCCTGACCTTCGCCCAGCGTGAAGAGATCGCGGTGCTGCGCGCCCAGGGAAGCTCCCTAAGGGCGATCGGGGCCCTGATCGACCGGTCTGCCTCGACGGTTTCCCGGGAGCTGCGCCGTAACTCGGTGGCAGGATTGCCTTACCGGGCGACCTTGGCCCACGCGCTGGCGTATGAGCGGGCCTCGCGGCCGAAACCGGCGAAACTGCACACGAACACCGTGCTGCGTGCGAAGGTGGAAGAGGACCTGAAAAAGAATTACTCAGCGGAGCAGATCGCAGGACGGCTCCGGATTGAGTTCCCCGATGAGCCGGAGATGAGGGTGTCACCCGAGACGATCTACCAGTCCCTGTACGTGCAGTCCCGCGGGGCGCTGAAGCGTGATCTGACCGCGTGCCTGCGCACCGGGCGGGCGGTCAGGCAGCCCTGCAGGAAAGCCGGTCAGCGGAAGAACCGGATCCCGGGCATGATCAACATTTCCGAACGTCCTCCCGAGGTTCAGGACCGGGCCATGCCGGGGCACTGGGAGGGGGACTTAATCATCGGCAAGGGGAACCAGTCCGCGATCGGGACACTGGTGGAACGGACCACCAATTACACGATGCTCGTGCACCTGCCGGACGGGTACAGGGCCGAGCAGATGCGTGATGCGCTGGTCGCGAAGATCAAGACGCTTCCCGAGGCGCTGAGGCATTCCCTGACCTGGGATCAGGGCATCGAGATGCAGGACTGGAAAACCGTGAAGATGGACACCGGCATCGACATCTACTTCTGGGACCCGCACTCGCCCTGGCAGCGCGGCATCAATGAAAACACGAATGGCCTGCTCCGCCAGTATTTCCCCAAGGGCACGGACCTGGGCATCCACAGCCAGGCAGACCTCGACTGGGTTGCCCAGGAACTCAACGACCGGCCACGCAAAAGACTAGAGTTCAAAAAACCGATCGAACTGATCGAAGGACTCCTATTGCAACGACCGCCTGAAACCGCCGTTCCCTGAACGGGACGGCAGCGAAGGGCCGCAGGCCTAAGTAATTCATCGGAGCTGCAGGACTTTGTCACGGCGTCCTAGTGCTGGGCTTTTGGTTTTCGGACGTCTTTGCGAGGTGACTTCTAAGTTCTCTCCACGCTCGCGTTGCCTGATAAATACAGAAGAGCGCGAGAGCCAACGCAACGAAAGCCGGCATCGGAACTGGAAGATTGCAGATCCCCCGAGGGCCTACGTGACCAGTGAACTCAGTGCGACATCGGATTGTCGATAGCGCGAGCTGCGGCAGCTGCTACCGAGGGGGCGGCAGCACCGCTGTCGGGCGCTTCAAATGGCGGACGAGCGGCCGCCAGGAAGACGTGTTCCACGCGGCCGGCGTCCTGGAGCCGAAGGGCCACCTCGAACGCAAGGATCGCTCCCATGCTGTGGCCGTAGAGGCAAGCCGGGGCGACTGCGACGCTTCCATCCGCTCGCCAAGGACATCTGCGGCTCAAGCGACAGACCCGAAGTCTCCCCCCCCGGTAGCCCAGCTTCGTGACGTGGACGCCGGAAAAGCGCCAGGCCGCGAAACTCGCGGTGGTTCCGCCGGCGTGATGCAGGCAAAACAGATGCACGCCGGAAGCCCGGTCGCTAGTTGANACAAAAGACTAGAGTTCAAAAAACCGATCGAACTGATCGAAGGACTCCTGTTGCAATGACCGCCTGAAACCGCCGTTCCCCAAACGGAACGGCAAACGCCATTCAAACTGTGATTTGGGGCCCGCCGCGTTAATCAGAGCAGAGTAGAGCCGGTCATTCGCCTCGGCGCGGACCTCTGCAACCAGACGCGTCAACGTGGAGATGCCAGGAAGCAGGACCTTCCGCTCACGCAACCAGACCGCCGCCCGTTCAAACAAGCGCACCGGCCCCTCCGACGACGTCCGCGCCCTGGCCGACAGGAACAACTTCAGTTCCTCGGGCCTGGTCGGATCGGCGAAGTCCACGTACCCGTAGACGGCGGAGATCTCCGCTGCATGCTCGTAGCCGGTCTGTCCCGCTGCGCGTATAGCTTGAGAACGGAGGCATCCGCAATGCCCAACTGTCCGGCCCGGGACTCGACCACCGGCCAGGGAACATCCAACGGATCCGTCAGGAACCGGCCCACGACCCGCACCGTAGCAAGCTGCACAGCGAATCGCAGACGGTTGTGCATCCCCGGCGGCGGCCGACTACCGACAGATCGGCATCGTCCAACCAGCAAAAGCGTTCCAGGTCCTCCAGCGACACCTGATCAGGGAGATCGGCCGAACCCTGTGGCCTGCTCATCACTTAGGAAATCAACCGCCATGGCACCAATTCAACAGCCACCGGATCCCTTACCGTGAATCTCCGTACCGATCCTCCTCAGACCCCGCTATTGGTGGCAACCATGTTGGCCAAAGGCCCGCGCCGAGCCCGTCCCACTTCTTTGGAAACGGGACTTACCCAAGCGTTCATTCCTAAGCGAGGGTCTGTTCCCTAGCCGCTTGATTCCGTCGACGTATTGAGCAGCGGCACGCCAGTGCTCGCCGTGGCCACTTACGTACATGTCGGCCCAGGGCTGAAACCCAGTCTCGTGCGAGGAAGTGCGAGGAAGGTTATATCTGGCGGTTGTTCGTTTCGCCATACGGACGGGCAGTCCGGCGAAGGAATTATCTCGCTATTAGCGGCCCGGACTCGCCTTGGACCAGACGGGTACAAGCTTCTTGACGCCAGGGGCGCCCAGGAGCAAAGGAGTGACCTCTTGCTCATATCCACGGTAGGCCGCTGTTTTCAAAAAGGCGGCGGCAGCGGAGGCGTCGCGGTACAACTGGAAGGCGCATACGAGGTCCGGGTCGGCAGGGTCGATGCAGTAAAAGTACGACTCGTGGCCGTCGTTGGCCTGGACGGCCGGGGCCATATGCCGTTGCCAGACGGCCTGAACGGCCTCTCGCTGCCCAGGTTTGGTCCGGTGGGTGATGAACAGGGCGATCTGAGACATAAACTGTCCTCTCCTTTTTAGCGAAACGAATCGTTTCGATACAAACCTACACGAATCGTTTCGTTTCGAATAGGATCACACTGTGAAAGACCAGCACCTCGAGAAGCCGACGCAGCCGTCGCGGCGTTCATCGCGCACGCAGGAAGCGGTTTTGAGCGCAGCCATCGGCCTGTTTGAAGAATCTGGATACTCACGCATGACCATTGACGCGATCGCAGACCGGGCTGGTGCGAGCAAGGCAACTATCTACCGGTGGTGGCCGGGCAAGGGAGCGATACTGCTGGAGGCGTTCCTGTCAGAGGTTGAAGCCGACCTCGCTTTTCCTGACAGTGGATCCCTGCGGGAGGACCTTGTCGCCCAGCTGTCCGCCCTCGCGCACATGCTCGGCGAAACCAGTCTGGGGCAGATGACTATCTCGCTCTTGGGTGAGGCCCAACACGACGCCAAGCTGGCCACGGCCTTCCGGACAAGCTGGCTTGAGCCGCGGCGGGCAGCGGGGCGCGAGTTCCTCATCCGCGCCATCGAACGTGGTGAACTGCGAGCTGATTTGGACCCCGAAGTGGTGCTCGACGGCTTGTATGGACCTGTGTACCTGCGGTTGTTGTTCGGACACGGGCCTCTTGACCGGCCCACCATCGAGGCGTTGGTTGATCAGGTTCTGCAAGGAATCGCACCGCAAGACCAGCGCTAACAGTCGTGTTTGGCAGTTCGCAGAAGCACACGAATCAGTTGGTGAGCCAGAGCAACTAAGCGATCCTTGCCGATCGTGCGTAAAGTCCCCCGATCCCGCTAGACGTTCGGCTTACGGAATGGCGGTGGTCCCGCTTCGGAGAGTGGGCGCCTCCGTTCGCGAATTATCTACTGGGACTCAGAGTAGACAATCTCACGGATGGTTGCTTCGTCGGCCGGCCGTCCGTAAATCAGCGCATAGCGCGAGTGAGGCTCAGGCCGTCCGTCTCTTGTGAAATGGTGGTCCTCCCAGTGTGCTGCAGGCGGCGGAGTCGCGAAGCGTACTCGGTACTCAGGAGCTGAATCACCACCTCCAACGGGATCACTCGAGTCGGCTCGGACGCTACGCATGGGCCGAGCCTACGCCCGGAAACGCGCCTGAAGAACGGCCGGCCGGGAATCCATGCTGCGGGGTTCTTTTTCCGTTTGTTTGGCCTGGCGCACAGCCATTTTAGCGGCTCAATGGTCTCGTCATGGCGACACGGTTCAAGGCTCCAGCGTCTCCGCGAGGCCGGCCAAAACAGGTTCGCGGCCCAACTCAATGTGCGAATACGCCAGTGAGTAGGCCAGGTCCGGCCTGCCTTTCAGGATCGCGTTGCACAGTTCCGTGTGTTCCTCGCGCTGGAGTTCGTTCCTGCGGTTGTGGGTAAGCCCGAAGATCCAGCGCATCCGCCCGAACAGGGGTTTCACAGATTCGATCAGCAGCTTGTTGCACGAGAGGCGCACGATTTCGGCGTGCAGCTCGGCGCTGATCAGGGCGACGTCGTCGGTGCGCTCCTCATCGATGGCGGCCTTGGACGCCTCCATGAGTTCTTCCAGACGTCCGCCGGACTGGCCTTCGGCAACACGGGTGGCGGCCATCCTGGCGGCGAAGGTTTCCAGGCACAGACGGACGTCGAAGAGCTCGTTGACGTCCGTAAGGGTCAGTTGCCGGACCACGGCGCCGCGGCGCGGAAAGGTTGCGACGAAGCCGTCCTGCTCCAAGCGCTGGATGGCCTCCCGCACCGGGATGCGTGAGACGTTGTAGAGCTCGGAGAGTTCGCGCTCACGCAACCGCATCCCCTGGGCGTACTTGCCCGTGACGATGCCCTCCAACACCAGCTGGTAGACGTTCTCCGCGCGGGCCTCGTCATCGCGGCCATTCCCGGTTTCCGGCATCGCCTCAGCCACTGCCCAACTTCCCTTCATGCCAGCGTCCACTGCCACCGCCGGGCGGCGCCGGTCAGCGTTCCAACCGAGCATACACGGGAGGAAACAGCTCATCGGCCGGGCGGTTCCGGGCATCCCGGACGGTGTAGGCGCGGCGCATCTTGTCGAACAGTTCCTGGCCCTTCACGCGCCAGCACTCCAGATCCACACCCTCGATCAAACCGTCGGCCATAATGGTCCGCCCCGCAACTACGGAGAGCACCGCCTGGCGGGCAGTGCCGTTGAGCAGGAGGGTCCGGAGCGGGTCCTCGTGGACGCCGTCGCGGATGTCCCCCAAGGAGAAGGCCACCAGGTCCGCCTGGGCACCCGGCTCCAGCCGTCCAAGGTCGGGCCGTTGGAGAGCCTTCGCACCGCCTAGCGTGGCGGCGTCGAAGTATCCGGCGACGTCACCGGCGTCGTTGGCGCCTGCAAGGATCTTGGCGAGATGCACGCCGGCATCGATGCCGCGGATGAGGTCCGGCGGGAACGAGTCGGTACCCAAGGAGATGTTGATACCGGCCGCTTTATACGCGTTGAAAGAGTCCAGCGCACTGCCGTAGCGCATGGAGGTTAGGGGGCAATGAATGATGCTGGCACCACTGCCGGCCAGCCGGGCGAGATCACCGCGGTCCTCCCCGAACACTGCGGGGTTGCGGTCTGTGTAGGTAGCGTGGGGAATCAGCAGGCGTTCGTTGAGCAGGCCGACCTGATCCAAGAGCTCCAGCGGCGTCACTCCGTGCCAGTCCATGATTAGCTCCCGCTCCACCAACCCCTGAAGCGAGTGAAGCCGTACCAGAACGTCACGGTCTTCCGAGGCTGCCGCCGTGGCTTTGAGCAACTCGATGTCCAACGTCTCAATGCGGCAAGGGAGGAGGACACCGTTGACCAGAGGATCATTAAGTTCCGTCGCGTGGTCAATGAAGCACAAGGCGTCCGCGAACCCCTCGCGGCCGCGGCCGTCGTCGAACCTCACCGAACGTTCGCCGTTTTCCAACACGACGTTCACGCCTGAGCGGTAGGCGGGGCCGAGGTAGGCGCGCAAGCCAAGCCGACGGCTGGTCTCCGCCATCCCACGGAGTTCCTCGAGGGGCTCCGCCCACTCCGAGTGCACCTCCGATGCGATGGGCATGTAGGTGGTGATGCCGTGCAGCATGAGCTGGATGAGTGCGTATTCGCGGACCTGCTGGCGTTCTTCGGCAGTAAAGACGTCAGTCCGGCCGTTGCGGAAGTAATCCTCGGACCACTGGTGGCCTTTGGCCTGCTCCGGCCCGGCCCAGCTGTCCAGGATGAGGTGGTCAATATCAGTGAGCGCATCCAGGTCAATGAGTCCCGGCATCAGTAAGGCGTCCCCCAATTGCCGTTCCTTGTCCACCGGACCGGCATAGTCATGTCCGACGTACTCAATGGAGGTGCCGCTGTAGACCACGCAGGCGCCTTCCAGCAGCACGTGATGACCGTTCCTGAAGCCCAGCACGTAGCGGGCGGTGACCTTGGTAAGCACTGTGACTCCTATATTCCTGTCCGGCAAAGGGATTGTGGAAGCTCGCTGGTATTCCAAACAGTACATTATTTGTGATTTACATCGCACAGATCCTGCTCTAGTCTAATCTGGTATACAAGAATTCCGGAGCACGCTCCTTGGATCATGAAACGAGCAGAACCGTTGACCCAGATACAGTCCGTCGAACCAAGCACCGGCAGCCCGCCGCTGCCTCCGGCAACGTCGTCGGAGGGCAAAGCAGCCGCACCTGCCGAAGCGCGCTCACTGCTCGCCACGGCGTGGATGAGGATCCGGCGCAGCAAGATCGCGCTCCTTAGCCTGTGCGTGGTGGTGGCCATCATGCTGTTCGCCATCCTGGCCCCCATGCTCAGCGCAATGTCAGGCAACGACCCCTTCACGTCCAACACAAGCCCGGAAGTACTGGACGACTTCCAGACACCCGGGCTGCCACTCGCCGGCTACATGTACCCCTCGGCCCAGCACTGGTTGGGCGTCGAGCCCGGCCTGGGCCGCGACCTCTTCGCCCGGCTTGCCTACGGCGGTCAGGTTTCCCTCACCATCGCCCTGTTGTCCACCGCTGTTTCCGTTGTTCTTGGAACCGTCCTGGGTGCGGCCGCCGGGTATTTCGGTGGCAAGACGGACGCCATCATCAGCCGCATCATGGACCTCTTCCTCGCGTTTCCGCATCTGCTTCTGGTGCTCTCCCTGACGCCCATCCTTCAGTCCCGGCTCCGCGATACCCCGCTGGGTGAAGGCAGCTTCCTGCCCATGGCCTCGCTGGTGATCATCCTTGGCTTCTTCGGCTGGGCTTACCTCGCCAGGGTCGTCCGCGGACAAGTTCTGAGCCTCCGCGAGCGGGAGTTCGTGGAAGCCGCGCGATCCTTTGGCGCCTCGCACATCAGCGTCCTGTTCCGCCAGATCATTCCCAACGTCATGGGAGTCGTGCTGGTGTACGCCACCATGCTGATCCCCACCAACATCTCCGCCGAAGCAGCACTGTCCTTCCTGGGCGTCGGCGTCAAGGACCCCACACCGTCGTGGGGCCAAATGCTGAACGCTGCACAGTCCGGCAACTGGTACCTCAGCGACCCCTGGTTCCTGGCTGTCCCCGGCATCATGCTCGTCATCACCGTCCTGGCCTTCAACCTCCTGGGCGACGCCGTCCGGGATGCCCTGGACCCCAAAGCCTCACGCAACTAATCCCCGCATCGCCCTTCACCCACCCTGACAGGAGCACCATGAAAACCCCCACAAGAGCTCTGGCACTGTCCGTGCTGATTGCCATGGCCGCCACCGGTTGCGCCGTCGGCCAAAACCAGCCCAGCAGTTCCAAGCCCGCAGAGTCGGTCACCGAACTGGCCCCCAACGTGGTCAAATCTGGCTTCAACGGCAAGGGCGGAAACATCAACGTCCTGATGTCATCCGACTTCCAGACCTTGGACCCGGGAAACAGCAACTACGTCCAGACGGCCAACGTCGGCCAGCTGTACTACCGGACGCTGACCATGGCCAAGGAAACAGCCGGCCAGCCGCCCACCGTCGTCCCGGACCTCGCCACGGACACGGGCAAGGTCTCCGACGACGGCCTCAGCTGGACATTCACCCTCAAGGAAGGCGTGAAGTTCGAGGACGGCACGCCCATCACCTCCGCCGACATCCAGTACGGCGTGGAGCGCACCTTCGCGCAAGACGTCTTCACCCAGGCGCCGCAGGAACTGAATGCAGCGCTCGACGACGGCGGGTACAAGGGGCCGTACAAGGACCCTTCCGCCGTGCTCAAGGCGGTTGAAACGCCCGACGAGCGCACCGTCGTATTCCACCTCAAGAAGCCGTTCGCTGAATTTTCCGCTCTGGCGTCCCGCTCCAACACGGCTCCGGTCCCCAAGGCCAAGGACACGAAGCTGGACTACACCAACCACCCCGTATCCTCGGGCCCGTACATGGTGGAGTCCTACAACCGGGGCAAGTCCCTCAAGCTGGTCCGCAACCCCCACTGGGATCCCGCCACGGACCCCAACCGCACCGCCCTGCCGGACACTTTCAGCTTCTCGCTCTCCACCTCCCAGGCCACCATCAGCCAGCAACTGCTGGCTGACTCGGACCCGAACGCCATTACCCTCGATTCGAACGGCGCGCTCCAGACATCGGACTCCGCCAAACTGGCAGACGCGAACGTCAAGGACCGCGTAGCGTCCGGCCTCCTTGGCTGCAATGACGTCCTGAGCCTGAACACGGAGAAGATCAAAGACCCGGACGTCCGCAAGGCAATCGCGCTTGCCCTGGACCGCCAGTCCATCTTGGTCCAGTACGGTGGACGCCGCTTCGGCGAGCTTCAGCAGAGCCCCCTGAACGCGAAGATGGTGGGCTACGTGGACCCAGGCCTGGAACTCGATCCTGCAGGCAAGCCCAAGCTGGAGGAGGCCAAGAAGCTCCTTGAAGGCAAGGATTACCCGAAGACCCTGACGTACGGCTACGCCAACAACCGGGACGCCTTCAAGAACACCGGCACCGTTGTCCAGCAGAACCTGAAAGCCCTCGGCATAGACGTACAGCTCGTGCCGATCCCGGCGCCGAACTACTACTCGGTGCTGGCCAGCGACCAGCTGCCGGACATGGGCCGTTCCGGCTGGTGCGGCGGCGCCGATCCGTCGTCGGTCCGTACCTCCGCGGACCCGCTGCTGGGACCGAACAACGACGGCACCAGCTACGGCTTCTCCAACACCTCCCGCTACTTCGATCCGGAGGTCTCCAAGGCGATGTACGAGCTGCGCAACACGGCCGGCACTTCCGCGGAACTGGGCAAGAAGTGGGCCGAGGAGTTCAACAAGGCCCTGAAGACCTATCCGATCATCCCGCTCATCCGCAGCCACACCAACAGCGTGGTGGGTTCCAACGTCCGCAATGCCCAGGTGGGCTACTTCTTCGGCGGCATCGACCTCTCGATCGTTGGCGTCGAGCACTAACCGGGCTTAGTCCAGAAGGAGAAGCGGGCCGCCTGCACCAGCGGGCGGCCCGCAACCACCACAATGAAGACTTTCATTCTTCGCAGGACCGGATCGTTGGTTCTGCTGCTCGCCGCAGTCAGTTTCATCACTTTCACGCTCTTCCAGCTTGGCCCGTCCGACCCCGCCGCTGCAGCATGCGGACAGGAATGCACACCCGAACGCGTCGCCGACGCGCGCGTTGCCCTGGGCATGGACCAGCCCTTCTTTGTCCAGTACGCCGACTACATGCGCGGTCTCTTCTCGTCCCGAATGATCGGTGCGCCGGGTGCCCAGACCCTCTGCGAATGGCCCTGCCTGGGCAAGTCCTTCCAAACCAACGAGAACGTTGCCGACATCATTGGCCGTTCGCTCCCCTACACGTTTTCCATGGCCATAGGCGCCCTGGTCCTGTGGACCATCACCGGCGTAGGCCTGGGCCTTCTAGCCGCCCTGCGCAAGGGCTCGCCCGTGGACAAATTCATCGTTGGCGCCGCCTCGGTGGGCGTCTCGCTGCCTATCCCGGTCACGGGCCTGTTCCTGCTGCTCCTGTTCGTCAACCAGCTGCACCTGCTGCCCTTCACCACCAACGAGATCAACAGCCCGTTTGGCCCGCAGGGTCCGGGTGCCTGGGTGGCCAACTACCTGTTGCCCTGGATTGCGTTGGCCGTGCTCTTCAGTGCCTCGTACATCCGGGTCACGCGTACCAACATGATCGAGACGTTCGGTGAGGACTTTATCCGGACCGCCCGCGCCAAGGGCCTCGCACCCCGGACCGTCACATTCAAGCACGGAGTCCGCGCCGGCATCACGCCCGTGGTCACCATGCTCGGCATGGACATCGGCCTGCTGCTGGGCGGCGCAGTCCTGACCGAACAGATCTTCTCTGTCCCCGGCCTGGGCTTCACCGCAGTGCACGCCGCTATTTCCGGGGACCTCCCGGTCACCATGGCCATCACCATGCTGGCAGCTTTCTTCGTCATCGTCGCCAACGTTGTGGTGGACCTCGCCTATGCCGCCATCGATCCCCGAGTGAGGCTCCAATGACCCGCACGCCACTCACCCAGTCGCGCACCCGCCCAGCGCCGGGCTCCGGAGCAGAGGCGTTCCTTGACGTCCGGAACCTCTCCGTGAAGTTCCCTACGGACGACGGCGTAGTCTCGGCGGTCAACGGCATGGACTTCACCTTGGAGCGCGGCCAGACCCTTGGCATCGTCGGCGAATCGGGCTCAGGCAAGTCGGTCACCAGCCAAGCACTCATGGGTCTCTTGAAGGGCACGTCCGCGCAGGTCACGGGACAGGCCATGTTCCAGGGTAAGGACTTGGTCACGCTCCCCGAGTCCGCCATGCGCCAGCTCCGCGGCCGCAACATCGGCATGATCTTCCAGGATCCCCTCTCGGCGCTGCACCCCTTCTACACCGTGGGCCATCAAATCGCCGAGGCTTATCTGGTCCACAACAAGGCGAGCAAAAAGCAGGCCCGGGCGTCCGCCGTCGACATGCTGGGAAAGGTGGGTATCCCCAGTCCCGAGCAGCGCTTCGACGAGTACCCCCACCACTTCTCCGGCGGCATGCGCCAGCGGGCAATGATCGCAATGGCGCTGATCTGCGAACCCGAGCTGCTGATCGCGGATGAACCCACCACGGCACTGGACGTGACGGTGCAGGCACAGATCCTGGACCTCATGTCCGAACTCCAGCAGGAAACCAACTCTGCGCTCATCCTCATCACGCACGATCTGGGCGTGGTGGCTGAGGTCTGCCACGACGTCCTGGTGATGTACGGCGGCCAGTGCGTCGAGTCGGGTCCCGTGGACGAGATCTTCTACGACACCCGGCACCCGTACACCCTTGGCCTGCTCAACTCGATGCCTACGCTCAACAGCTCCGCGGGCCAGCTGAACCCCATCCCTGGCCAGCCGCCGTCGCTCCTTGACCTGCCCAAGGGCTGCATCTTCAGCGCGCGGTGCCAATACGCCGAACTCGTCGGTGGCGGCGTCTGCGCCAGGCAGCGGCCTGGACTGCGGGTCGAGCACGGGCACGGCACGCGCTGCCATTTGAGCGGCCCGCAGGTCATCACCATCCGGAATTCGCGTTAGGACCCGCCATGGAACATCAGGCAATTCTCCAGGTGGAGAACCTCCAGAAGCACTTTCCGCTGAAGGGCGGCCTCCTGCCGCGGGCCGCCAAGCGTTCCGTCAAAGCGGTCGACGGCGTGTCTTTCAGTCTCGCCCGAGGCCAGACTTTGGGGCTCGTGGGTGAGTCCGGCTGCGGCAAGTCGACCACCGGGCGCATGCTGGCGCGGCTCATGGACCCGACCGGTGGGCGGATCCTCGTGGACGGCGTAGACATCAGCCAGCTGCATGGCCGGGACCTGTACAACTTCCGGCGCAAAGTTCAGATGATCTTCCAGGACCCCTTCGCGTCCCTGAACCCGAGGCAGACGGTGGGCACAGCCATCGCGGCACCCATGGTGGCCCAGAAGATTAACCCGCAAGGCGGCCTCAAGAACCGCGTGAAGGAACTTCTTGATCAGGTAGGGCTCAAACCTGAGCACTACAACCGCTTCCCACACGAGTTCTCCGGTGGGCAGCGGCAGCGCGTGGGCATTGCCCGGGCCATTTCCCTGAACCCGTCCGTGATCGTGTGCGACGAGCCTGTGTCTGCCCTGGACGTATCCGTGCAGGCGCAAGTGGTGAACCTGCTGCAGCAGATCCAGCGCGACACCGGCGTTTCCTACATTTTCATTGCCCACGACCTCTCCGTGGTGAGGCACATCTCCCACGAAGTTGCGGTGATGTACCTGGGCAAGATCGTGGAACAAGGCCCACGGGACGAGCTTTTCCAGAACCCGTTGCACCCGTACACCAGGGCGTTGCTCTCGGCTGTACCGCTTCCGGACCCCCGCGCCGCAAGGGAACAGGTCAAGATCCGGCTCCGCGGTGACCTCCCCTCGCCGGCCAATCCGCCCAGCGGCTGTGTCTTCCGGACACGCTGCCCGCTAATTGGCAGCCTTTCCGAGGAGCAACGGCAGCGTTGCATGAACGAGATCCCGGCACCAGCCACGCCCGCCGTCCCGGCCTGCCACCACACCGGGTTGGCAGCAGCGGCCCTGACCGGTGTGCAATAGTCCCATCACCAACGGAGCAAACATTGAACACCCTGATCCGCGCCGTCCGCCCCTGGGCTCAAGCGCTCAGCGACGTTACTATCGCTGCGGGCGAGACAGGCGGCAAGATCACCGCGTCGAGCCGCATGACCCACAACGGGCGGTTCCGGACGGCGTCACCGCAGTACGTGGACGTGGATTGCAGGTTGGAGCGCTTCGAGGCTGTTGCCACCGCGAAGGAACAGTTCAAGAATCAGGCCTCGGTGGACATCATCGCTTTCCCCCAGGCCGCCTGCTCCTGGAGGAGGGCACGGTAGAGCTTATGGAAGAGGCGCTGAAGGCCGGTGCCAACGTCATGGGCGGCATCGATCCCTGCACCCTAGGTAGTGGCGGACCAGCAGGAACTCGTCTAGGCCTGTAACAGCAAACGGTATTCCCGCCGTTGAACGGAAGGATTATCGAACCAGCGAGGGTTTCGCGCCGGGCTCCACCAACAACGCGGACCGCTCCGTGGTCGCTACTGGTCCGCGGATGGCGAAGAAGCCCGCGACGGCCAGAACGTCACTTCCCAGCCACCCGTCAGCGTGTGCAGCAAGCCGGCGGCGGGTAACTGCAGATCTGCCGGCGCTGTCAGGACCGCGAGCAGGGCCGCCGCCACCAGCAGGCCGAGTCCCGGCGCCATGAGGCGAAGGATGCTCGGGCGGCTGGCCAGCACCGGGTGCCCACAGTGGCGGGGGCCGCCGTCGGCCGTCCTCCGGAGCGTTGGATGAGGATTGCTCCAATCAGCGCCGGAACCGCCCGGACAGCAAGCGCCCACTGCAGGCCGTCGCCTAGTAGAACCGAGAGATTCCGCCATCCGAAGCCGGAATTCGCGCCGGCGCCCCTAAACGTGATTTCCGTACCGATCCTCCTCAGAACCCGACCAAGCGGTAGGAAGCCGGCCACGCCCGGAGGCAAGATCTTCAGCCGCCTCCGGAGGATGATCGAGGTGCGGGCGGGGGCCCGAACTGGCGGGCACGCGGCTCATCGGCTTCCACACCAACGCCCCGGACGTCCTGGGCTACCAGCGCCAGGCGGGGAAGCACAATCCTCGTCCTGGCAAACTTCAGCGACGGCCCCCAACACCTTCCGGCGGTGACGTTCTCCGGTTACTCACCCGCCGCCGCCGGCCTCCTCACGGAGGTGGTTTTCAAGCTCGACGACGGCGTGACGCTTGCGCCGCATCAATGACTCTGGCTCCGCGTCAGCCCAAGTAAGTAGCAGCAGGTGTCGTTTTGAGCGCCCAAAACGACACCTGCTGCGACTTAGTTGGGCGGGTGGGCGCCTGCCGTGAAACCATACGGACCATGGCCCAGAAGATTGCGTACCAGGGTGAGCCCGGCGCCAACTCCAATATCGCGTGCATGCAGATGTTCCCCCAGCTGGAAAGCGTTCCCTGTGCCAGCTTCGAGGACGCCTTCGAGCTGGTCTCCAGCGGAGAGGCGGAGCTGGCGATGATTCCGATTGAGAACTCGATCGCCGGCCGGGTGGCAGACATCCACGTCCTGCTCCCTCAGTCGCACCTGCAGATCGTGGGCGAGTTCTTCCTGCCCATCCACTTTGACCTGCTGGGTATTCCAGGCAGCACCATCGAGGCCGCCACCGAGGTCCACAGCCACATCCACGCCCTCGGCCAGTGCCGCCGCCTGATAAGGGAGGCCGGGCTGCGTCCAGTCATTGCCGGGGACACCGCCGGTTCCGCCCGGGAGGTCCGGGAGTGGAACGACCCCACCAAGCTGTCCCTCGCTCCCCCGCTCGCGGCCGAGATCTACGGCCTCGAGGTGCTCGCGTCGCGGGTCGAGGATGACCCATCCAATACCACCCGCTTTGTGGTCCTGGCCCGGGAAAAGGAACTGCCCACCCGGGAAGAACTGCCCGGACCGGCGGTAACCAGCTTTGTGTTCCGTGTCAGGAACGTGCCGTCGGCGCTGTTCAAAGCGCTGGGCGGGTTCGCCACGAACGGCGTGAACATGACGCGGCTGGAGAGCTACATGGTGGGCGACGAATTCGCCGCCACGATGTTCATGGTGGACGTCGAAGGACACCCCGAAGACCTGCCGTTGCGCCTGGCCCTTGAGGAGCTGGACTTCTTCACCACCGAAGTCCGCATCCTGGGTGTCTATGCCGCTGCCGAGTTCCGGACCGCACAGACAGCCACCGCCTGATCCCTGGCCGCGTCACTCCTTGGCGCGGCCGTCCGCATCGCCCAGATGGAGAACGCGATGATGATGGCTGAAGCGATGACGAAGACGAAGACGCGCAGTTGACCCTGGGCCCGCGGTCCTCGTCTTCTTGTTCAGCCATGAAATGCCCCGCCGGTCATGCCTCCTGGGGCAGCTCCCCCTTCTCACGGAGCAGTAGGAGGGGCGCGAAAAACGCGGCGAGTTCCGCCGTCGCGCCCAAAGGCAGGACATTGGCCACGTACTGGTCCGGCCGAACCACTACCACCACCCCTCCGCGGTCCAGGCCGCGCAGCTCGAAGATGTCAGCTGCGGGATCGGTGGCGTAAACCTTCTCGTAGTCAGTCAGCTGAAACGGCCCGACTGACGGCTTGAACGCCGCCGGAACGGCCCCGATATCAACGTTTGTGTGGTCCTGCTGGTAGATGACCTTCACGTCGAACCACGCGTCACGGTCAGCGCCCGACGGCGTTGCGGCCAGCGGCGATTCAGGCGAGTTCGCGATCCACTCGGCGAAGTCGACGACGGACGACGGCGGCGCCTGCTGTCCCGTTTCGTGTGCTGCTCCGCCGGCGAAGACGTAGATGCGCCACCGGCCGTCCGCCGTGGCGTGGTGGCCGAGATGCATCGGGTTGGCGTCGCACACCCGCACCACGGGCGCGGACTTGAACCGCTTCCCGATGGGGAAGCCGGCGGCCAGATCCTGGTGCACCGGTTCTGCGGTGACCAGGGACGGCGTGTATTGGGTCATGAAGCCTGCGGGGAACTCGGCGGTGCTGACGTAGAAGTCCTCAAGCTCGGAGGGGTTCACAAACTCCTCGGGCTTCTTCGCCATCATGGTGGACCACTCTTTGTCGAAGTCGATGAGGTTCTTCGCCACTACCTGGCGCTCGGCCGAGTACGTGGCCAGCAAGCTGGCGGGGCTGCGGTCCTCGAGCACATGTCCGAGCTTCCAGCCGAGATTGAAGCCGTCCTGCAGGGAGACATTCATGCCCTGGCCGGCCTTGGCGCTGTGCGTGTGGCAGGCATCGCCGGTGATGAACACGCGCGGTGTGCGCGTCCCGCGTTGGTCCGGCAGGACGTCGTCGAACCTGTCCGTGAGGCGGTGGGCGACCTCATACACGCTGTGCCAGGCGACGTTGCGGACGTCCAGGGTGTAGGGGTGCAGGATGGTGTTGGCATGGCCGATGATCTGCTCGATGGTGGTGCTGCGCACGGCCCCGCGGTCCTCCGGCGCGACCTCGCCGAGGTCAACGTACATGCGGAAGAGGTGGCCGCCTTCGCGTGGGATCAGCAGGATGCTGCCGCCCGCACCGGACTGGATGGCACATTTTGTGCGGATGTCGGGGAAGTCGGTGACGGCGAGGACATCCATGACTCCCCACGCGTGATGGGCCTGGTCGCCGGCCATGGTGCAGCCGATCGATTCGCGCACCTTGCTGCGTGCTCCGTCCGCACCGACGACGTACTTGGCCCGGACAACGCGCTCCTGGCCCTCGTCAGGTCCTGAAGTGTGGACGAGCGTCACGGTGACGGGGTACTCGCCGTCGCCGACCTCGAGGCTACGGAACTCATAGCCGTAGTCGGGCGACATCCGCGCTGGCGCGTTGGCCATGAACTCGGCGAAGTAGTCCAGCACGCGGGCCTGGTTGACGATGAGGTGCGGGAACTCGCTGATGCCCGTGGGGTCGTCCGGCGTGCGGGCGGCGCGGGCGATCCGGGAATGGTCAGCGGGGTCCGGTTTCCAGAACGCCATTTCGGTGATGCGGTACGCCTCGGCGATGATGCGCTCGGCGAAACCGAAGGCCTGGAAGGTCTCGACGCTGCGAGCCTGGATGCCGTCCGCCTGGCCGATGACGAGCCGCCCGGCGCGGCGCTCCACGATGCGCGTGGTGACGCCGGGGAACCGGGAGAGCTGGGCCGCGGTGAGCATGCCCGCGGGACCGGTGCCCACGATGAGCACGTCCACTTCGTCGGGAAGCTCGGCAGGCCGGTCAAGACCGACGCCGGCAGCTGGCTGGACCCGCGGGTCACCGGATACGTAACCGTGGTGGTGGAACTGCACGGGCTTTCCTCACTTCGTTGGGTGGCTGGCAAGTAGAGTTCGATAATAGAACTCGACGTTCGATATACGAATCATGCCCTGAAGTGGAATTCTACGCGGCCGTGATGCAAGCCACAACCAGCCCCTGCGACCGCGCGCCGGAGCAGCCAGGCCGGGGCAGCCTCCGTCGGATTCTGCTCCGTCATTCGACGGCGGCGCGCGAAAACCTTTGGAACTCCGGGCCCTGGCGAGTAGGCAGGGCTGGATGATCGAGCAGAATTCGACGCGTATCAGGATCTCGACAGGCTCGATCCCCGGCACCGGTGGTTGAGTTTGTCGAAACCCGGGTCAGCCCATCGCCGGGGCTACCGACGTTCCGGAGCTGAACTGGCGGCGGGCCCAGCGGGCGAGTTTCTTGCCTTTGCCTTTCCACCAGCTGTCTTCGTCCTTGTCGTGGTGCAGGCGGAAGATGATCGCCACCATCACGAACATCGACATGCCAACGTCCATCCAGGACCATGCCAGTGCGTCGATCAGGACGCTCATACCGGCGGCGATGATGGACGGAATGGCCAGCGTTCGGAAGACCGTGCTGGCCACGTAGCGCCGGTGCGACCTCGGCACGGACAGCGCCCGCACCATGTCAAAGCACACGCACACCACCACGACGGTCTGACCGATGGCAAGCAGGATCAGCCCAACACTTGACCCTGCGAATATAACGACTGAAGAACCAAACACGCGAAAACCCCCAGAAGCTCGAACCTGCGCTGTGAGACAGCTGAAGTTCCATTCAAGCCAGTGGAGGCGGTCCGGTCACGAGTAGTGAGTACTCTAGTTTCCCAGCGCCCTGGGCCGCCAGACCACCACGGCCTGGGACCGCGCGCGGGGGCGCTGGCCGCGGGCCAGGCTCACCACATCGCCGGCGGCACCGGCCGCGAAGATCCGCGAATCAAGGGGATCACGACGGCGGCCCAGCTCCTCGGTCAGCTCGCTCACCCTGCGCTGCAGCGCGGCCACCTGGTTCTCAAGCTCAAGGATTCGTTTGATGCCTTCGAGCGAGACGCCTTCGTGGGACAGCCGCTGGACTTCGCGCAGCATGTTGATGTCCCGCTGCGAGTAGCGGCGCGACTTCCCCGGCGCCCGGCTGGGCGAGACGATGCCCAGCCGGTCATACTGCCGGAGCGTCTGCGGGTGCATATCCGCCAGTTCAGCCGCGACGGAGATCACGAAGATCGGCTGGTCAGCGCTGATGTCCACGGTCTGCTCCGTTGCTTAGAGCCGGGCCTTGGCGGCCAGGCCTTCACGGACATCGGCGTCTGCGGTGGCTTCGGCAAAGGCCTTCACGGCGGCTTCGGCCTCCTTGTTCAGGTTCTTCGGAACCGCGACGTCGATGGTCACCAGGAGATCGCCGGTGACCTTGGAGGTCTTCACCCCGTGGCCTTTGACCCGGAGCGTGCGCCCCGAGGGTGTGCCGGCCGGAACGCGGACCTTGACGGTCTCGCCGTCGATGGTGGGGACCTGGATGTCGGCGCCCAATACAGCTTCCGGGAAGGTGACCGGGACATGGACGCGGAGGTTGTCGCCGTCGCGTGTGTAAAACTCGTGGGGTTTGACGGAGACGGCCACCATCAGGTCGCCGTTGCCGGCAGGCCCTGGCTGGCCCTTGCCGCGGACGCGCACTTTCTGGCCATCCTTGATGCCGGCGGGTACGCGGACGTCGATGACGTCACCGCTGGGTTCGCGCAGGCCGATGGTGGTGCCGCGGATGGACCCGGAGAAGGAAATGCTGGTGGTAGCCGTACGGTCGGCACCCTTCTGCGGAGGGCGCTGGAAGCCGGTCTGGCCGCCGAAGCCGCCGCCGCCAAACAGGTCAGCGAACTCGGGCGGGATGCCGCCTGACGTGTTGAACCCGCCGGGCTGGCGCCCCGCGCCGCCGGTGAACAGTCCGCCGAACATGTCCTCGAAGCCGCCGTTGCCGCCGCCGGCCCCACCGGGAGCGAACCGCGCGCCGCCGCCCATGGCCCGGATGGCGTCATACTGCTGGCGCTCGTCCGGATCCGACAGCACTGAATAGGCCTCGGAGATGTCCTTGAATTTCTTCTCCGACGCAACGTCCCCCGAGTTTGTATCCGGGTGGTGCTGGCGGGCAAGTTTCCGGTACGCCTTCTTGATGTCGGCGTCGGAAGCGTCCTTGGCGATACCAAGGATCGCGTAAAAGTCCTTGTCCACCCAATCCTGGCTAGCCAATGGCGTTTCCTTTCAAATCTCTCTGCCGAGATGGCAGTTCGCGGCAATGTTCTTGCGAATCACTGCCGCGAACTGCCATCTCGATGGGGTAATGCTAGGCCGGAACGGCCACAATCACCTGTGCTGCGCGGAGCACGCGGTCCCCTGACCGGTAGCCGGAGCGGAGCACCTGGCTGACGGTGTCAACCTCGATGTCCTCGCCCGGCTGCTGGATGAGGGCCTCGTGGATCGTGGGGTCGAACTCCACACCGGTCTCATCAATGCGGACCAGGCCGTACGTTTTCAGCGCGTTCTCCAGCTTGGTGGCGATCGCGGCGAACGGGCCGTCGGTCAGGTCACCGTGCTGGCGGGCGGCGTCGACGTCGTCAAGTACCGGAAGCAGGGAGTTCAGGACGCCGATGACGGCCATCTCCCCTGCCACGGCCCGGTCGCGCTCAACACGCTTGCGGTAGTTGACGTATTCAGCCTGGAGGCGGAGGAGATCGTTCTTCAGTTCGGCAGCTTCAGCCTGTCCTGCCCCCTGGGCCACAGCCTCCTCGGCCGGCACCTCGATGCCGTTGAGGATTTCCTCGGCCTGGGCGAGTGCATCGCCGTCGCTGTCCACAGGCTCGCCCACCGGGGACTCGCCCACCGGCGCGTCAGCGGGCTGCTCGCCCTCCGGGTGCCGGGCCTGCCCGGTCACCGGATCAACCTTGCGGTTGTCCCGGATGACCGGCTCCTGGCTCGCGGATGAGTTGTGCTCTTCCTCGTTACCGTGGTGCGGCACGGCTACTTCTTCGCTTCGTCTTCGTCGATGATCTCGGCGTCGACGATGTCCTCATCAGCAGCCTTGTCCCCGCCTGCGGCACCACTAGGGGCGCCTTCGGCACCTGCGGCACCGGTGGCACCGTCCGGCGAACCGGCCTGGGCGTAGATAGCCTCGCCGAGCTTGGTCTGGGAAGCCTGGAGCTTCTCGAACGCGGCCTTCACGGCTGCGTCATCGGTGCCTTCGAGGGCCTTCTTGAGCTCGTCGACGTCGGCCTGGACCTCGGTCTTGACCTCTTCAGGCAGCTTGTCGGCGTTGTCGGCGATCAGCTTGTCCACGGAGTACGCGAGCTGCTCGGCGGTGTTGCGGGTGTCGGTCGCCTCGCGGCGGGCCTTGTCCTCGGCTGCGTGCTCCTCGGCGTCCTTGACCATGCGCTCAATGTCTTCCTTGGAGAGCGCGGTGCCGCCGGTGATGGTCATGGACTGTTCCTTGCCGGTGCCCTTGTCCTTCGCGGAGACGTGGACGATGCCGTTGGCGTCGATGTCGAACGTGACCTCGACCTGCGGGACGCCGCGGGGAGCCGGCGCGATGCCGGTCAGCTCGAACGTGCCCAGCGGCTTGTTGTCGCGGGTGAACTCGCGCTCGCCCTGGAACACCTGGATGGCCACTGACGGCTGGTTGTCATCAGCCGTGGTGAAGGTCTCGGACCGCTTGGTGGGGATGGCGGTGTTGCGCTCGATCAGGTGCGTCATCACGCCACCCTTGGTTTCGATGCCCAGGGACAGCGGGGTGACGTCGATCAGCAGGACGTCCTTGCGCTCGCCCTTCAGAACACCGGCCTGGAGTGCTGCACCAACGGCTACAACTTCATCCGGGTTGACGCCCTTGTTCGGCTCCTTGCCGCCGGCCAGTTCCTTGACGAGGTCGTAGACAGCGGGCATACGGGTGGATCCGCCAACGAGGACGATGTGGTCGATCTCGGAAAGCTTGATTCCGGCTTCCTTGATGACGTCGTGGAACGGCTTCTTGGTGCGCTCCAGCAGGTCCTTGGTGAGGTCCTGGAACTTGGCGCGGGTCAGCTGCTCGTCCAGGTGGACCGGGCCATCGGGGGTGACGGAGAGGTACTGAAGCGAAACGTTGGTGCTGCTGGAGGAAGAGAGTTCCTTCTTGGCCTGCTCAGCGGCTTCACGGAGGCGCTGCAGGGCGATCTTGTCCTTGGACAGGTCGATGCCCTTGACCTTGAGCTGGCTCAGCAGGTAATCCACAACGCGCTGGTCCCAGTCGTCGCCGCCGAGGCGGTTGTCGCCTGCGGTGGAGCGGACCTGGATGGTGGAAAAGTTGTCTTCGTCCTTGCCGACTTCAAGCAGGGAGACGTCGAACGTGCCGCCGCCGAGGTCAAAGACCAGGATGAGCTCGTCTTCCTTACCCTTGTCCAGGCCGTAGGCCAGTGCAGCCGCGGTGGGCTCGTTGACAATGCGCAGGACGTTGAGGCCCGCGATTTCGCCGGCTTCCTTGGTGGCCTGGCGCTCGGCGTCGTTGAAGTAGGCCGGAACGGTGATCACGGCGTCGGTGACCTTCTCGCCAAGGTAGGACTCGGCGTCGTTCTTCAGCTTCATGAGCACACGGGCGGAGATTTCCTGCGCGGTGTACTTCTTGTCATCGATGGCGACAGACCAGTCAGTGCCCATGTGGCGCTTGACGGAGGCGATGGTGCGATCGATGTTGTTGACGGCCTGGCGCTTGGCGATCTCGCCCACCAGGACTTCGCCGGACTTGGAGAATGCAACGACGGACGGCGTGGTGCGGCCACCCTCGGCGTTGGCAATAACGGTGGGCTCGCCACCTTCGAGAACGGAGACGACGGAGTTAGTGGTTCCGAGGTCGATACCTACTGCACGTGACATGTGTTGCTTCCTTCTTTTCCTTGGAAACTTGCTGGCGCTCGAGTGTTGAGCGTTCTGCACTCAACTTTACTCAGGGCGCAGGCGATGTCAATCCAAAGTTGAGCGGAGTCCGCTCAACTTTGGATTTTTAGGGCACGGTACCCCCAGGCGATCCCCCGGATTTCCGGGGTTTTTATGCCGAAAGTCCGCTTCCTTTGGCAGTAGTTCGCTGTGCGTGAACGGCCGTTACGGGTTCTTGTCTTCGTCCACTTTCCCCTCGCGCGCGCGGTCAACAGAGCCGGCGTCGCCGTAGTCGCCTTCCGCGTACTCGCCCTCCTCGGGCTGGTTCCCCGTGCCGCCGGCGCCGGCCTCGCCGAAATCGCCTTCCGGATAGTCGCCCTCCTCGGGCTGGTTCCCCGTGCCGCCTACGCCGGCCGCGCCGAAATCGCCTTCCGGATAGTCGCCCTCCTCGGGCTGGTTCCCCGTACCGCCCACGACGCCGGCCTCGCCGAAATCGCCTTCCGCATACTCGCCCTCCTCGGGCTGGTTCCCCGTACCGCCCACGACGCCGGCCTCGCCTCCCTCATACTGGCCGCCTTCGCCCTCCAGTCGGGGTTCGGTGCTGCCCTTGCGGCGTTCTTCTTCAGGTGCGGTGTTCTCACTCATGATGTGACCTCTCCTTTGAGTTCCGCGTCCATCCGGGCGCATTTGAAGTCTACTCAGCCCAGGCGGGGTGAAACAGTGGTGGCAGCAGGCACGCTCCAGCAAGCCCGTGTCACGCACGGCAGGCTTTTGGACCGGGCGGAAGAGTGCGGCCGCGGAAATCCGTGGCCGCACCGCCCCCGGGGACTCGAAACCGTGCGTGGCGTGACGCCGTAACCGGACTAGCGACGGCCGGCACCCTCCGTCTCAGGCTCCAAGGCGCCAGCATCCCGATGCACGGCTGTACCCAGCTCCGGCCCGCCCAGCTTGCCGGGCCACCAGATGCGCGGGCCGATGTCGTACGCCAACGCGGGGACCAGCAGCGAGCGCACCAGCACGGTGTCCAGCAGTACGCCGAACGCCACAATGAAGGCGAGCTGCACCAGGAACATGATGGGAATGACGCCCAGCGCGGCGAATGTGGCGGCGAGCACCACCCCGGCCGAGGTGATCACTCCGCCGGTCACGCCGAGTCCGCGCAGGATGCCCGGCCTGGTCCCGTGCTTCAGCGATTCCTCGCGCACCCGGCTCATCAGGAAGATGTTGTAGTCCACGCCCAGGGCAACCAGGAACACAAACCCGAACAGCGGCACGGTGGCGTCGGCGCCGGGGAATCCCAGCAGGTTATTGAAGACCAAGGCCGAGACGCCCATGGCCGCGCCGTACGACAACACCACGGAGAGCACCAGCAGGACCGGCGCCACCACGGAGCGAAGCAGCAGCATCAGGATGAGCAGGATGACCGCCAGGACTATGGGGATGATGATCACCAGGTCGCGCTGGGCAGTTGTGTTGGTGTCCAGGGCCGTGGCGGTCGCGCCGCCCACCAAAGCGCCGGCGTCGACCGTTGTTATCTCCTCGCGCAGCGCCTTGACCACACCCTCCGCCTCAATGGAATCGGCGGCGTAGTTGAGCGTGGCGTTGATTAGAACCTTGCCGTCGTGGACGTCCGGCGCGTTGGGAGCGCCCGGGACTCCGGTGATGGGCACACCGCCTTCAGCCAGCAGGTAGGCGTCCCCCACGCCGTCGGCCGCTTTGACCTTTGCCAGCACTTCATCGGCTTTGCTTTCGTCCGCAATTACGACGGCGGGGCTGCCGCTGCCGGCGTCGAAATGCCGCGCCAGCGCGTCCTGGCCGTCCACCGCATTGGACGCGGTGAGGATGAGGTCGGTCTGCGGCACGCCGTTGGCCTTCAGCTGCAGCACCCCGGCCGAAGCCACCAGCAAGAGGAGGACCGACGCGACCCAGACCGTGCGCGGGCGGCGGGAGACGAGCGAACCCGCGGCCCGCCAGATACCCTTCTGCCCCTCCATGCCGGTGACCAGCTCGGGCTCACGCTCGCCTGCCGGAACCAGCTTGGGGCGGAACGGCCAGAACGCGGCCCGGCCCAAGAGCGCCATCAGAGCGGGCAGGAGGGTCAGGGCAGCGAAGAGCGAGCAAAGAATGCCCGCCGCCGCAACAGGGCCCAACGCCTTGTTGGAGTTCAGGTCGGAGAACAGCAGGCAGAGCAAGGCGATGATGACGGTGGCGCCGGAAGCCAGGATGGGTTCGAACGACGCTTTCCACGCGGTCAGCACGGCTTCGGTCCGGTTGCGCGTGTGGGTCAGGGCTTCGCGGAACCTCGCCACGTACAGCAGGGCATAGTCCGTTGCCGCGCCGATCACCAGGATGGACAGGATGCCCTGACTCTGGCCGCTCAGCTGAATCCAGCCGAGCTTGGCCATGCCGAACACCAGCAGGATGGCGGCGCACAACGCAAAGACCGATGTGAGCAGCACGGCGATGGGCAGGAGCAGTGAACGGTAGACGATCAGCAGGATCAGGAAGACCGCACCGAGTGCCACCAGGAGCAGGATGCCGTCAATGCCGGCGAAGGCGCTGACCAGGTCTGCGGTCAGGCCAGCAGGTCCGGTGACGAAGGTCTGCATTCCTACAGGCGCGGAATCCGTCAGAAAGTCCCGCAAGTCCTGGACGGATTCCTTCAGCTCGTCGGAGGACCCGATCGGGGCGATGAACTGGACCGCTTTCCCGTCCTCGGACGGGAGGGGGCCGATCACGGCGCTGCCCAGCTCCAGTCCGTCCAGTCCGGTTTTCAGGGATGCCAGGTCGCCAAGCTCCGCGGGGCTGATGGCGTCGTGGTCCTCGATGACGATGACGGCCGGCACTTCGTCTGAATCGCGGAACTTCGCCTGCCAGTCCTGGGCGGCAGTGGCTTCGGCGCTGGCCGGAAGGAAGGAGGCCTGGTCGTTCGAGGAGACCTCGTCGAGCCGGCCGAACGTTGGTCCGCCCACCCCGGCTATGGCAAGCCACGTGAGCACCAGCAAAACGGGAACGAGCCAGCGCAGCCAGAACGGAACCCTCGCGCTGTGTTGGGGACGGGATTTCATGATTCCTGCTTAGCTCGGGGTGGCCGCGGTTCACTTGATTCTATCCTAGAGTGTCTCCATCATGGAGATAAATTCTCCGGGTTGGGTTTCTGTTTGAAACTACGCAGCTGGCATCTCTGCAGTAATATCCGTCAGGGCACCAGGCAAGCGAGCGGAGGAGAGCGGAACATGACAGACGAAGCGTCCCAGCGCCCACCGGACTCCGCACCCTTTGCCCTGGTCCGCCTGCTGCAGGACTTCACCCTGGAGGCCAACCGCTACGTGGACACCGCCGGCGGCCGCAACGACATGCACCGCACGGACCTCAACGCGCTCGCGGTGATCATGCGGCACACCGCCAGGGGCCTGGTGGTCACGCCGGGCATCCTGCGCAAGGAACTCAACCTCAGCTCGCCCGCCACCACCGCCCTCATCGACCGGCTGGACAGTTCGGGGCATGTGGTCAGGGAGCGTCTCGGCCCGGACCGGCGGCAGGTCCAGCTCCGCATGACACCCAAGGCGTTCCAGGACGGCAGTGCCATATTCATGCCGCTTTCGCGCCAGATGGGCTCCGCCATGGCGGACTTCTCCCCCGAAGAGCTGGAGCTCGTCACACGGTTTATGACCGCCATGGTGGACGCCACCGTCGCTGCCCGCGAGGAAGCGGCCGACGGCGGCCCCGCCTCCCCCGCCCCGCCCAAGTAGGTCGCATTTAATGTCGCCATGAGCGCCCATAACGACATTAAATGGGACCTACTTTGTGGAGGCTTCCGTCCGTTTTTCACTGCGGAGGGGTAGCGTTTCATTATGAGTACGCAGCAGCCTGACGACGACGATGTGTACACGCACGGCCACCACGAGTCGGTGGTCCGCGCCCACGCCTCCAGGACCGCGGAGAACTCCGCGGCCTTTGTTATTCCCCACCTCACGCCCGGGGTTTCAGTGCTCGACGTCGGCTGCGGCCCTGGGAGCATCACCTGTGATTTTGCGGGACTAGTGTCGCCCGGAAAGGTCACCGGCCTGGACCGGTCGCCGGACATCATCGCCCAGGCCACGGCACTGGCGGCCGAGCGCGGCGTGGCCAATGCGGAGTTCCTGGCCGGCAACATCTATGACCTCGACTTCGAGGACGAGACTTTCGACGTCGTCCATGCCCACCAGGTACTCCAGCACCTCACCGACCCGGTGGAGGCGTTGCGCGAGATGCGCCGGGTGGCGAAGCCGGGCGGCATTGTGGCAGTGCGCGACGCCGACTTCCACGGCATGAGCTGGTACCCTGCCATCCCGGAGCTGGACGAATGGATGGACCTGTACCAGCGGATCGCCCGCCGCAACGGAGCCGAGCCCGACGCCGGCCGCAGGCTCGTGTCCTGGGTTCAGTCCGCGGGCTTCGGCGACGTGGCGCCCACCAGCACCAACTGGCTGTATGCCACCGGGCAACAGCGGAGATGGCAGGCCCGGGTCTGGGGCGAACGAGTGCTGCATTCGGCCTTCGCGGAGCAGGCACTTGAATACGGCTTCGCAAATCCAGCGGACCTGGCCCGGATTTCGGCTGGCTGGCACCGCTGGGGATCCACCGACGACGGCTGGTTCCTGATCCCGAACGGTGAGGTCATCGCCCGGGCGTGATTTCCACATAGGCACAACAGTGCCTATCCGCCCCCGTACTGGCGGCAATAGCGTCGGAATATGAGCTATTACGGAGAGAACGAATACTGGGCTGAGCCTTACACCGCCGAGGTTGACCAACTAGACTTGGTCAACATGGGGCAATACAACGTCCAAGAGGCAAAGACCCGCCTGTCCGAGCTGTTGAACCTTGTTGAAAACGGCGAGGATGTGGTCATTGCCAAGGCAGGCCGCCCGGTGGCCCGGCTGGTGAAAATCGAGCGCCCCCACAAACGCGAACTGGGCTTCCTGGCGCCCCTCCAGATCCCTGACGGGTTCTACGAACCGTGGACCGACGAGGAAATGGGTGAAGTGACAGGTGGCGATCATTGATGCGCCTGCTCCTGGACACCAATGTTTTCCTGTGGGCCCTCGCCGAACCCAAGAAACTGTCCACCAAAGCCAGGAACGCCATCACCAAGCTCGAGAACTCGGTCTACGTCTCGCCCATGACCGCATACGAGCTGTCCTATAAACACCATCAAGGCAAGCTGCCGTCGGGGGCGGCGATAGTGGCAAGCTTCGGACGGCAGGTAGCCCACCTGTACGCCTCAGAGCTGGCCATCTCCGCACCGCATACTTTGGCCGCCGGCCAGCTGGATTGGGAACACAAGGACCCCTTCGACCGGATCCTGGCTGCGCAGGCCATGGTGGAAGGGCTGACGCTGGTGACGGCAGATCAGGAGCTTCACGCATTTGAGTCCGTGACCACCCTGTGGTGAGGGCGGCACTAAACTTGGCAGGTGCAATTCTCCCATTGGCTCGCCCTCGCGGGCGCTGGCGTCCTGATCAGTTTCACGCCGGGCGCCGGTGCCATCAACACTATGAGCAACTCGCTGAGGTCCGGCTTCCGCCGCTCCATCTGGGGGATACTTGGCCAGCAGGCAGCCTTGGTTGTCCACGTGGTGATCGTGGCGTTGGGCGTTGGCGTGCTGGTGGCAAGCTCCCCGGAGGCCTTCAATGCGATCCGTTACGCCGGGGCCGCCTATCTGGTGTACCTGGGCATCCGCCAGTTCCTGAGCAAACCGGAGCTGGACCAGGAACAAGCCGCCGCCCTCCGGAACGAGCCCGCCTGGTCAATGTTCCGGCGCGGCCTCTGGGTCAACCTGCTCAATCCGAAGGCCATCGTTTTCTTCCTCGCGTTTATGCCACAGTTCATCCGCCCGGAACAGCCCCTCCTGCCGCAGTACCTTGTGCTCACGGCCACCGTGGTGGTAATCGACATCCTGGTCATGTGGTTCTTCTTCGCTTTTGCCGCCAAATCCTTCCAGCGCTTCACGCACAACGCCCGCGGCCAGAAGATCCTTAGCCGCATCTTCGGGGTGCTCTTTGTGGCGGTGGGAATTCTCCTCGCGCTAATCCACTAGGCCTGATCAACTGGTAAGCCTGCCAGCCGCACGTGTCTGACATTTTTGCCCGGCACATGGTCATGAAGTGGCCACCTGCCGGATCATCACTGTGTGCACGGGAAATATCTGCCGGTCACCGATGGTGGAGATGACGCTGGCGGCGCCCTTCCAAGCGGAAGGCCTTGGCTCTGATGTGACAGTGGATTCGGCGGGAACTACCGGCTATGAGGCAGGACGGCCCATCGATCCGCGCGCCGGACGCCGTCTCCATGAACGAGGTCCGCATGCTCCGCAGCTTCGACCGCGCTGTTGCAGGCAGCGAACTGCCGGACCAGGGGCATCGAGGATCCCTGGTACGGCGTCCATGCCGATTTTGACACCGCCTGGGAGCAGATCCGCGGCGCTGTGCCAGGCATCGTCGCGCATGTCCGCACGGTCGTCGGCCAGGCGGCGCCGCGACCGCAGCTGATGCAGCAGCAGGTACGCTCTATTTCATGACCCCCGCACCTGTGATCATTGCCATTGACGGGCGATCCGGCGCAGGCAAGACCACTCTGGCCATCGAACTCGCCGCGCAGCTACGGAACCATCACAAAGTCGCGCTCTTCCACCTTGAGGACATCTACCCGGGCTGGAACGGCCTCACTGCGGGCATCGAGCGCTACGTTTCCACCGTGCTCACGCCGTTGAGCCGCGCCGAGCCCGCCACCTGGACCAGCTGGGACTGGGACAGGCATTACGACGGCGACACCCGGGTCACGCTGCCCGCGGAGATCGTGATCATTGAGGGAGTGGGGGCGGCCGCCGCCGACGCCAGGCCCCTGCTCAGCGCTGTCATCTGGGCCGACTCTCCTGACGACATCCGCCGGAAGCGGGCCTTGGACCGCGACGGCGGCACATATGAACCGTTTTGGGACCAGTGGGCTGAGCAGGAAGACGCGTGGCTCGCCGCCGACGATGTCCCCCACGAAGCCGATATCCGTGTTCGCAACAATGCCGACGGTTCCGCTACCGCCGACGTCATGCATGCCCTCACCTACCTGCCCGCGCTCGGGTCGGCGCTTGTTCCCGAGCTTGCCGCCCGCCGCGGCCTCAGGCTACGCGCAGAACGACTGGACGCCAGGCCGGACGCCGCCGTCCTCTTCGATAACCTCTACGGCGGCTCAGCGAACGCCGTCTGGCTGGACTCCTCCAACGCAGACATCGCCAAGGCAGACTCCGCCAACGCGCCCGCCGGCGCACTCGCTGGGCCACCTCGAGAGCAGACACCCGCCGGGCCGCCGCCACCGAAACAGTCGCCCGCCACCGAGCGCAGCCGCTTCAGCATCCTCGCGGACGACGGCGGGACGTACGGCCAGGCGGTCACGCACCGGTCCGGCGAAAGCGTCATCACGGCAGGCTCCGCCACGGCGCGCGTGCCGGGCCCGTTCTTCCGCTGGCTGGACACAGTCTGGGGACGCAGGGCGGTCCGCACGCCGGACGGCTACCCGGGCGACTTCACCCTGGGCTGGCTGGGCTGCCTGGGCTATGAGCTCAAGCGCGAAACCGGCGGGACGGACGCGGCGGCGCCGACTCCCGACGCGGCCCTGATCTTCGCGGGCCGAGCCGTCGTTTTGGACCACGCTGAAGGAACAGCATGGCTCCTTGCACTGGAAGCGCCCGACGCCGACAGCTGGCTGACCGACGCCCGCGCCGCCGTCGCCGCGGCAACCCACAGCACGCCAAGCTTCGGCTCACAAACCATCGGTGAGACAACCACGCACGCCGGCGGCAGCAACGGCGTCGTACGTCCTGTTGGGCCCGCGTTCAGCAGCCGCGACACGGAGCCGTCCTACCTGGCCAAAATCGCGGCCGCCCAGCACGAAATCCGTGAGGGGAACTCGTACGAGGTGTGCCTGACCACCACGCTCACGGCCCGGCTGCCCGCCGCCGCGGCGGCCCCCTGGCCCACGTACCTCGCGCTGCGGCGGAAGAATCCGGCGCCGTTCGCCAGCTACCTGCGGTTTGGCGGGCTGACGGTGGCCAGCACGTCGCCGGAGCGGTTCCTGAGGATAACGTCCGACGGCGGCATGCGCGCCGAACCGATCAAGGGCACCCGGCGCCGGGGTGCTGATCCGGAGCGTGACAGGCAGCTGCGGGAGGACCTGGCGGCCTCGCTGAAGGACCGGGCGGAAAACATCATGATTGTGGACCTGCTGCGGAACGACCTCAGCCACTTCGCGGAGCCCGGATCGGTGACGGTCAGCAGGCTGTGCGAGATCGAAAGCTACGCAACGGTGCACCAGATGGTCAGCACCATCGACGCGCGGCTCCTGCCCGGCTCGCCACGGGCCGAGGCAGTGGCCGCATGCTTCCCGGCCGGCTCCATGACCGGCGCCCCGAAAATCAGCACCATGGCAATCCTGGACCGGCTGGAGGAAGGCCCGCGCGGCCTGTATTCCGGCGCGATCGGCTATTTTTCCCTCAACGGGGCCACGGACCTGGCCGTGGCGATCCGCACCCTGGTAACCAAGGAAGAGGCCGGGGACGGCAGCGAACAAGCGGCGACGGCGGAACTCACCCTCGGCGTCGGCGGCGCCATCACTGCCGACTCGGTACCTGACGAGGAGTACGACGAAATCCGCGTGAAGGCGCACGGTGTGCTTTCTGCGCTGGGTGCGGACTTTCCTGGCAGCTAGGCAGGCCCGATGACGGGGACGGCTTCAGTTGATGACCAGGAGGGTGACGGTGGTCAGCAGGGTTAAAGGACACTACGGTCATTCGAAACCAGAACCGCGCCGTTTTGGTCTGTGGCATATCTGTCAGCTCCCCCGCGGCGCTGGCTACAGACAGGCGGGATCCGTTCGCTGATAGTCGGGTCCAGATTCATGAACCCGTATTCCCAGAGTCGTCGCCTCTCTGCGGCGCTCCAGTCCGGACCGGCTTAATCTTTGGGCAAGATCGGTTTGAGGCAAGATCGCGGCGGCACGGACTGATCTGCTAAACCAGCTGAAAACGCCGGGGCTGGCAGGCTTACTGGACAGTAGCCGTCAGCCTGGCCACGTTGTCGATGTACCGGGCTGCGAGGGGGCGCTGCAGCCAGTCCTCAAGCAGGAGTTCGTTGGAAATGTCGCGGTACGTGTCTTCGACCGCGCGCATGTTGTTCACGATTTCGGCGCCGAGCAGCATCACCGAAACCTCCATGTTCAGCGAGAAGGAGCGCATGTCCATGTTGCTGGAGCCCAGGACAGCCACTTCCTCGTCGATGGTGAAGTGCTTGGCGTGGAGCACAAAGGGCGCTTTGTAGAGGTAGATCCGGACGCCGGCCTCCAGCAGCGCCTCGTAATAGGAGCGCTGGGCGTGGTGGACCAGGAACTGATCGCCCTTAGCGGAGACGAACAGCTCCACGTCCACGCCCCGCTGGGCCGCTGTGGTGATGGCGTAGAGCAGGGAATCATCGGGCACGAAATACGGGCTGCAGATGGAGATCCGGTGCTGCGCGGAGTAGATCAGGGTGTTGAAGAGGCGCAGGTTGTTTTCGGTGATGAAACCGGGACCGCTGGGCACCACCTGGGCCGTGACGTTGCCCGGTTCGGCGTTGGCCGGGAGCTGCAGCTGGTGTTCCAATGACTCGTCGGTTTCGCTCAGCCAGTCCGTGGCGAACACAACGTTGAGCGTAGTGACGATCGGTCCGCGTAGGCAGGCCATCAGCTCCACCCATTCGCGGCCGGCCTTGCGGTGCTTGGGGTTGTTATAGGAGGGCTCGATCAGGTTCTGCGAGCCTGTGAAGGCGAGTTCGCCGTCGATCACCATGATCTTGCGGTGGTTGCGGAGGTCCGGGCGCCGCCACTGGCCGTGGGTCGGCAACAGCGGGAGCATGCGCTTCCACTGGATCTTCCCGGCCCGCAAACGTTTGAGGAAGTTACGGTAACCCTTGACCCGGAGCGTGCCGATGTGGTCGAACAGCACCCTGACTTCCACGCCGCGCTCGGCGGCCTCCTCGAGGGCGGTCAGCAGGTCATCGGTGATGTGGTCCGTGCTCATGATGTAGAACTCGGCGTTTACGAACTTCTTGGCTTTGCGCACAGCCTCGGTCATGGCCAGGATCGAGTCCGGATAGCCGGGAATGAGGTCCACTGAATTGCCGTCCACCATGGGGAGGGAGCCGAGCCGCCGGTTCAATTCCCCGGCGGATGTCACCCATTCGGGCCCCGGGTATTCACTGACGACGTCGGCGAGCGAGGAGATGCCCGCCCGCACCCTGGTGTTGATGATCTCCTGCTGCTGCCGGCGGCGGCTGGAGAGCCTGAAGTTCCCGAACAGGAGGAAAAGCACCAGGCCCAGGAACGGCACAAAGAAGATGCCCAGCAGCCAGGCCATGGCCGTGGTGGGGCGCCTGTTGCCGGGGATGATGCCGATGGCCAGGACCCGGATCACCAGGTCCGCAATGCTGAGCAGCACCACCACCCACGTCGGCGCGGTACCGGCAAGCGAAATTGGCCACAGCACTCTGGAATAACCCCCCGGGTTGTGCGCACCGGCGGACGGGTTCCGGCGGGGCAATGACCACAGCTTAGCCGCGGCTGGCCCTACTAAGCTGGAGCCATGACTTCTCCTGCGCCCGTGGTGCTCGTTTTCCTTGACCCCGTGTTCCCGGCCGGCCGGCTGGCCGATGCTTCGCATCCCCAGCTAATGGCCACGGACCAGGGCGCCACGCGTGGCGACGGTGTGTTCGAGTCCATGCTCGCGGTGGGCGGGGCGGTCCGGAAGCCGCAGGCGCATCTGGACCGGCTGATCGGGTCGGCCCAGGCCCTGGACTTGGTGATCCCGGCGCAGGATGAGTGGCGGGCGGCCATCGCCACGGGCGTCGCGGAGCACCGTAAACAGCATCCCGCTCCGTCGCCCGCCGAGGACGAGCTGGTGGTGAAACTCGTGGTCACCCGCGGCCCGGAAGGCGCAGAGTCCCCCACCTGCTGGGTTCAGGTCTCCCCGGTGGGCGCCCTCGGCCGCCGCCAGCGCGAAACAGGGATCGATGTCATCCTCCTGGACCGCGGCTACGACAGTGACGTGGCAGAGCGTGCCCCGTGGCTGCTGCTCGGCGCCAAGACCCTGTCCTACGCCACGAACATGGCCGCCCTGCGGTACGCCCACAAACAGGGCGCCGACGACGTCATCTTCACGTCCTCAGACGGCCGCGTCCTGGAAGGCCCCACGTCCACGGTGCTGCTGGCACATCTGGAAACCTCCGACGACGGCGCCGGCGCCACCCGCGCGGTGCGCCGGCTCATCACCCCGCAGCTGGACAGCGGGATCCTCCCCGGGACCTCCCAGGGTGCACTGTTCGCGGCGGCCAAGGCAGCCGGCTGGGAGCTCGGCTATGGGCCGCTGGAACCGCAGGACCTGCTGGACGCCGACGCCGTGTGGCTGATTTCCAGCATCAGGCTGCTCGCGCCGGTGAACCACATTGACGGCAAGGAAGTGGGGACCCCTGCCGTACAGAAGCAACTGACGGCCGAACTCAACGCATTGTTTGCCGGGATTCAGTAGCCTTCCGGGATTCAGCAGTTCTCCAGGATTCAGTAGGGAGGCCTTACGCTTACGCCATGGTGGTTCGCAGCGCAGGGATCCTGCTGTACCGGCGGGGAGCAAACGGGCTGGAAGTGTGGATAGCCCACATGGGCGGACCGTTCTGGGCACGCAAACAGACCCAGTCCTGGTCGGTTCCCAAGGGCGAGTACCTTCCCGATGAGGACCCCCTGGAGGCCGCCCGGCGTGAGTTTGCCGAAGAGATCGGCACGCCGCCGCCAGCCGTTGACTACTTCGAGTTGGGTGTCTTCCGGCAACCATCTGGAAAGATCATCACGGTGTTCGCAGCGGAGTCTGACTTCCAGCCGGAACGGATTGTGAGCAACACGTTTCCGCTGGAGTGGCCCAAAGGATCCGGCATCATCCAGGACTTTCCCGAGGTGGACGATGCCCGGTGGGTGACGGAAACCGATGCACGCCGCAAGCTGGCCAAGGGCCAGCTTCCGATCCTGGACGCCCTGCTGCAGCGTCTTGAACTGCCCTAAGTTGAACTGCCCCAGACCCGGGCCGGGTGCTGACGGGTGGAACTGCCCTGTTGGTCCGTCGCGCAGGTCCGTATGGTTTGGTGCATGAACTCTTACACGGAGCCGACCAACAAATTGAACTTTGACGAATGCTGGGAGTTGCTGGCCGATGACACCTTGGGACGCCTGGCCCTTGTAGTGGACGGCCATCCGGAGATCTTTCCGGTCAACTACATCCTGGACCGCAGGAGCATCGTCTTCCGCAGCGCCGGTGGCTCCAAATTGTGGGGCGCCCAGGCGGACCGTCCCGCGGCGCTGGAGATCGATGGATACGATCCCCGCACGGAGATGGCCTGGAGTGTGGTGGCGCGCGGAGACACCGAAGTGATCGAGGCCCAGGCTGACAAGGACGCCGTTGACGCCCTTCGCCTGGAGCCCTGGCAGCCTGGACCCAAGGACTACTACATCCGGCTGACGCCACTCGCACTGACCGGCCGCCGCTTCCAGGTCACCAAACCGGACGTCTGGAACACCCGCTTGTCGGACCGCCGTCGTGCTTCCTTCGAGTAGCGCAGGCGACCTTCTGGACAGCGAAGCCCCCGCTCCGCTCGTCCAGGGGGTCCGGATCCGGGTGCTGCGGCGGAGCGACGCAGCCGGCCTGAGCGAGGCCTACCTCCGGAACCGCCAGCACCTCGCGGCTTGGGAACCGGAGCGGGACGAAGCCTTCTTCACTCCCAGGCATCAACTGGACATCATCCGGGCCAAGCTCGCCCAGCATTCCGTGGGCCAGGAAGTTCCGTGGGTGCTGGTGGACTACGACGATCCCGCCTACATCATCGGCGCCGTCACCCTCACCGGCATCGTCCGTGGGCCATTCCTCAACGCCAACCTCGGGTACTGGGTTGATTCCACCCTCAACCGGAGGGGCATCGGATCTGCGGCGGTCCGGTTCGCCACGAACCACGCCCGGACAGAACTGGGCCTCCACCGGGTCCAGGCGGCAACGCTGCTCCACAATGAGCCCTCACGTAAGATCCTCAGGCGCGCCGGGTTTCGGGAAATCGGCGTGGCGCCGCAGTACCTGAGGATCGCCGGCCGCTGGCAGGACCACCTGCTCCATCAACTGCTCCTTCACTGCTGACGCGGTCGCAGCCGAATCCACAGCGGCTGGGGCACATCGGCGGCACTCAGGGTTCGCCGAAGCTGGCCCCAAGCACTCTTGAATCAGCAATCGAAAGGCACCCCATGAGCAACGACGCTCACGTCCCCGTCATCCTGGGCGGCGCACGCACACCCTTCGGGAAGTTCCGCGGCAGCCTCTCCGGGCTCACCTCCAGCGAACTGGGTGCCCACGCCATCCAGAACGCACTGGAACGGTCCGGGGTGGCGCCGGAACAGATCCAGGCCGTCATCGTGGGCCAGGTCATCCAGGCGGGCGCTGGCCAGGGACCCGCCCGGCAGGCCAGCCTTGCCGCCGGCATCGGCTGGGATGTGCCCACCGTGACCATCAACAAACTGTGCCTGTCCGGTCTGACTGCAGTGATCGATGCCGCCCGGATGATCCGCGCCGGCGAAGCTGATTTCGTTGTGGCGGCGGGCCAGGAATCCATGACCAACGCCCCGCACCTGCTGCCACGGCTTCGCGGCGGCGTGGCGATGGGTGATGCGCCTCTGCTGGATTCCCTGAACTTTGACGGCCTGCAGGACCCCGTCTCAGGCGAACTGATGGGCTCCGCCACCGACGCCGGGAACGCCCGCCTGGGCATCAGCCGCGAGGACCAGGACGCCGTCGCCGCCCTTTCGCACCAGCGGGCGGAGGCCGCCCGGGCGGCCGGCATCCTGGCTGAGGAGATCGCTCCGGTGGAGGTCCCGCAGCGCCGGGGACCCGCCGTCGTGATTGATGCCGACGAGGGCATCCGCGCCGGAACCACCGTCGAGACGCTCGCGGCACTGAAGCCCGCCTTCTCCAAGGACCCGGCCGCCACCATCACCGCCGGTTCGGCCTCCCCGCTGTCCGACGGTGCGGCCGCCGTGGTGGTGGCCAGCAAGGCAGCAGCGGAAGCGGCCGGCCTCAGCTGGATCGCGGAGATCGGCAGCCACGGCCAGACTGCCGGACCGGACGGTTCCCTACATTCCCAGCCGTCCCGCGCCATTGAGCGAGCCCTGAAACTTGAAGGGCTGACCATTCACGACGTGGACCTCATTGAGATAAACGAAGCCTTCGCCTCGGTGGTGCTGCAGTCCGCCAATGACCTGGGGATCGACGCGGACAGGATCAACGCCGACGGCGGCGCCATCGCCTTGGGCCACCCGGTGGGCGCATCGGGGGCCCGCCTGGTCCTGCATCAGGCACTCGCGTTGAACCGGCGCGGCGGCGGCACAGGCGTGGTTGCCTTGTGCGGCGGCGGTGGCCAGGGCGACGCCCTGATCCTGAAGGCCCGCGGCTAGGGCGTCCGGGAGGGTCAGAGCCGGCGCGATTTCCGCTGGGTAGGCCATGACGTCGCCAGATGTACTGTGGACCGGCTCATGCGCCAAGAGGCCATGAACGGCCTCCCGGGAAGCAAACTAAACGGAGCCTCATTCCTACTCGATGACGACCCTGCGCAGCCGGTCATTGCTCTGTCGGGCCGCGGCAAACGCTTGGACGGCGTCCTATTCACGTTGCTGCACGAAGTGGCACATATAATTCTCGGCCACGTATCCCCGGACCAGTTATTCATCGATGAAGGCGCCGGGCAGGCCGACGAACCGCAGGAGCAAGAGGCCGATCGGCAGGCAGGTGAATGGCAGATACCAGGCGGCCTTCCCAAGCCACCCAATGTCATACGAAAAGGCTGGATTCAGACTGTTGCCCAGCAAGCTGGCGTACACCCCGTAGTGATCCTTGGCCGCCTACAAATCGACAAGCTCTTGGACTGGAGAACGGTTCTAGCAAAGAGTGCACCGACTGTCGACTCATACCTTGAACGCTGGACCTAACTCGACAAGGTTCCCCTACAAAAGCCAGAGAGCGCCGTGCTGGTGCCGTCAGCTGGGCCTTGGACAAGATCTACGACGGTGCACTAAGTAAACAGCCACCCGTCAGCCTCTGCGCTCATCGGTGAGGCTCATATCCCTAGGGTTTCGAGGCGCAGAAGTTTCGAGACACCCAGATTGGCAACTTCCTGCTACTTCTTCTTCCTGTTCTTGCGTTGCGGCTGGATGCGCTGACCCGCGGGTTCAGTAACGAAGGGAAGGGATGCGGCCTCGTCCCGGCTTCCACTCAGAATGGGCAGTGCCGGCATTCCCTTGGCAGCCCGGCGTTCGGCCAGGGCCTTCGCCGCCGGCGACCCTGGCGTCGGCATCCTACGGATGACGAAGAACTGCTGACCCATCGTCCACAGGTTGGTGACGGTCCAGTAGATCAGGACACCGATCGGAAAGTTGATGCCTCCCACGCCGAACACGATCGGCAGGATGTAGAGCATCATTTTTTGCTGGCGCATGAAGGGGCTGGCCAGGGCCTCTTCGGACATGTTCTTGGCCATAATCTGCTTCTGCGTAATGAACTGCGAGGCCGTCATCGCCAGAATCATCGCGATGGTCAGGACCGTAACCGCGACATGTCCATCGCTATATAGCAGCACCGCCGACAGCGGTGCGCCGAAAATGCTCGACTGGTCGAACTGCACCACTTGTGCGTGAGTCATCGCCCCGATGCCGTTCCCAGCGGCGGCAGCACCGCTGATGCCCGACAGCACGGTAAACAGCGCAAAGAAGAACGGCATCTGGATCAGCATGGGGAGGCACGCGGAGAACGGGTTGGTCCCGTGCTTCTTGTACATGGCCATCTGTTCCTGCGACATGGCCTGGCGGGACAGCTGGTCAGTCTTGCCCTTGTACCTGTCCTGGAGCTTCTTCAGGTCGGGCTGGAGCAGCTGCATGCCGCGCTGCGCCTTGATCTGCTTCACGAACACAGGGATAAGGGCGGCACGGATCACCAGCACCAGGCCGATGATGGACAGAGTCCAGGTCCACCCGGAGGCCTCAGGCATGCCAATGGTGTTCAGGCCCTCATGGAAGCCCACCATAATGATGGAAACAAGCCACTTGAACGGAAACATGATGGTTTCAAAGAAGTCCATATGGCGCCCCAATCTGTTAGGTGGAAAACGAGAACCTTAATCGTCAGTTCGATCAGCCACATGATGTAGCCCTTCGAATACTGCACTCAAGGTACGGACGACGCCAGCAAGCTCGCTCACGCGAGGCATCAGGGGGCTGTATCCGAAACGGATGTTTCAATATCGGTCCAAGCTACGGCCGTCCCTGCCGGGATTACCTGGTAGGCCTGACTGAGCACTTCTCGTTCACCAATCAATTGTCCAGTCCTGGGATCGATGATGATCTCCTTACTTCCGAACCCTGAGCTGTCTGTGTGGCCGATGGCGACACCGGTCTGGCCGTTCAGGTTTGCTTGCCCCTCGGTGATTGTTACGCCTGGGATCATGGCGGCGGCCTTATAGAGGGCTGCACGCAGGTCAGCAGGAACGATGCCGGTTCTTAGGAGGTCGGCTATGAACACTAGTGCTTGCCCATCTACCGACTGTCCCTTTCCTAGAGTCTGTTTGTAGATGTTGTTGAGGAGCCGGTAAGGGTCACGGGGGAAAGCGGACATGTCCGCGGTCAGCCAGCCGCCGCTGCTGCCGTAGAACTCTCCCTTTCGTGCCCGCAGCAGCTCGGGATGCGCACGAATGTTTTGTTCGCGGACGTACTCCTTGGCCGTGGCCTCGAAGAAGGTTGTGGGCACGCGACCTGACCGTTGCCACACCCACTCGTCGCTGCGATCCGCCGGGATGTACATGTCGAATTTTTCGGTGTCCAGCCACAGATATTTGGAACCATCTTCTTCCCAGGACTCAGTCATCCAGACGTTGGTGCTTTTGATTCTTAGGTATTGTCCGGGATTCACTACGGGGTCGGTTGCGTTGATTGCCGTCTGCGCCGCTTTGTTGAGGACTTCTGCGGCCTGAGCGCTAGCACCGCCGCGCCAGCCGGCAAGACCGACGACGTCGCCTGCGATTAGCCCTGCTACGACAGCAGCCGCCGCCATTGTCATTACCAGCCGGCGCGTGGGGCGTGACTTACGCGCAGGGAGGTGATCGTTGGCCGCCTGGTCGGTTGCTTCTTCGGCCGAGCTCCCGGTCGCGTATTTCCGGGGGAGTTCTTGTTCCGCCATCCCTACGAGCTGTCGGCGAAGCGCATCGCTTCTGTCGGGTTGAAATTGGTGTGTTTTCATACGGGCCTCTGTTCCTGCGCGGACTGCCGGTCGAGCGCATACCTGCTGGAAACTTCGTCATATAGGTCCCCGAGCCTTGCTTTGGCCCGGTTTAGTCTGGATTTCACCGTGCCTTCGGGGACGCCGAGTGCGATCGCTGCGTCTCGGATGCTCATTTCTTCAACCACGCACAGTGTCAGCACGTTACGGTCCACTTGGCGTAAGCGTGCAAAAGCCTGCTCTAACGTGGCGGCCTCCAACTCCTGCTGCTCGTCGTCGGCGAACGCCTCAGCGACGTCAGGGCTATTGGCCGGTGGCGGGAGCCGGGCTAGGAAATTCTTATACCGCCGGCGCTGGCGCAGCTCGTTTCGCAACGTGTTGTTCGCCGTGACCAGCAACCAAGCAGCAATGGAGCCGTTCACCACGCGCACGTAATCCCGGCGACGCCACGCCTCATAAAACACCATCGCCGTGATGTCCTCGGCTGCATGAGCGGAACCCACGATTCTGAGGGAATGATGGAGAACTCGGTCCCGATGACGGTCAAAGACTGCGCCAAAGGCGTCGCCGTCTCCATTTACGACGAGCCTCCAAAGAACCTCGTCTGTCCCTTCCAAATCTCCGCCCATACCCCATAGTGTCCGCACACATGGAAAGGTTCCATGTTTTGCGGAGAAACTTTCCACTCGGTCTCATCGAGGGACGTTCGACCGTCCACAAGATTCCACAGTCCACAAGAACGAACCTCGTACGGGACGGTTCAGACCGGGAGATGCCGAGGCGAAGTAGCCAGAGAAACACGGGATCCAGATGGCCGTCCGTTGTGCGATCTTTTGTCAGGGGCAGGACGTAGGCTCACCTTAAAAGCACATTATCTATCGAGGTTGGGGGTTTGTGATGAGTGCGAGTCAGTATCGCGGGCAATTGGACCGGAAACGCAAGCAGCGAATGGACGCCGAGAAAAGAGCTGGAGAGTACCGGAATAAGGAGACGGTGAAGCGTTCTGCCGCTGACAAATCGCGATCCGCCGCAGACAAAGCAACAAGCCCAAGTCTCGCGTCAAGTAAGCGACGAGAGTCTGAGTGAACCGTGCCGGGTTTTAGGCCGTCTTCTTGCTGGTGTCCTCGTCGTGTGATGAGGCGTCTATTTGAGCGTAGTAGTTTTGCTCGAATTCGTTGGGTGGGATCATGGCCAGG
>NZ_JBVAYW010000027.1:0-35550 GCF_055412845.1 Pseudarthrobacter adonitolis
CGAGATGGTCCAGGACCATCCGCACGGCACGCTCACGCTGATCCTGGGGGTATCGCTTGGGCATAATCGCAATCCTTCACAAAAAAGGAAGCGGCATCAAACCCGGCACGGTTCAGAGCGCTATGAGAATGACGCCGCAGCGGCGGGCAAGGAAGCTAACCGCTGGCAGGATAAGCGATTGCCTACGCGCGGGAAGAACTGAGCCTACAGGGCAAGTTGTTGACGGCCGAGCGCTCCGAGGCCGACGCCGCCGAGCGCAAACGAAAGCGTGAGCAACAGCAGACGGACCGCCGTAGGGGGGCTGACTCTGCCGCCCTTAACCGTCGGATCGTTCAGGCTGAAGCCATGGCCAGCAGTGTTGTGCGGAGTCTGCCTTCTCCAAAGCCAGAGCGTTTGAGGATCCTTATTCTTGGTGCGGCTTCCGAGGGCGACCTCCGCGTAGGGAGGGAGCAGAAACGTATCCGAGCAGCCGTAGAAAGCGCCCTGCACCGGGATCTTGTCGAATTGGACGTGCGGCCGGCAGCAACCACTTCAGACCTGCTCGATGGAATTACTAAGTTCCGGCCTCACGTAGTGCCTTTCTCCGGTCACAGCAACGAAGACCTCATCATGTTCGAACGTGACCAGGACGAGCAGCATGAGGGCGTCATAGTTAGCGCCCGGGCGTTTGCTTCCGCAGTCAAGGCTACGGATAACCCACCGCTCTTGGTCCTTCTCAACTCTTGCAACTCAGCGGCCCAGATTGACCAACTCGTGAACGAGGTCACCCCCTTCGCTATCGGAATGGCCGATGAGATCAATGATGGGGACGCCATCACTTATGCCGCACAGTTTTATGCAGCTGTGGCCAACGGACAATCAATTCAGTCGGCACATTTCTCAGCTCAAGCCGCTCTTGAACTCGGCGGTCTTGAGGGCGCAGAATTGCCGACTCTGGCCTGGGCCGCCGATGTTGACCCCTCGTGCACAATTTTGGTCAGGCCTGCTGAGTAAGGGCTTGGGGGCAATCATTCTGAAACCTCCCGTCGCCTCACAACCCTAGGGTTTTGAGGCGTAGGGGTTTCGAGACACCGAGTTCGACGGGGAACCCTTATCGGCACACTCAGCCGCGTCGCGTCTCCGACCTGGTAGGCGGCCGGCAGCTTGATAGCCAGTTTGTTCGATTCCCATGGTTAGGGAGTGCTGGGCATTGGTGCAGGCGAAGCGCTCCTCATTCTTTCGGAGGTCCATTCGCGGTGCTCTCCATTTGAGCTCTGGGCCTGAGAGTCCGCTGAATCCCTTTCCCCATTGGGCTGAGGTTGAAGGGGCATCGGGGCGGGCGTGGCCCTGCGCATTTGTTCTTCGGTCAGTGGGGCGGGTTCGGGCCCGCAGTTGGCGGCAGTTGCAGAAGTAGTCGGAAGCGCAGGCAGTTGTGTTGAAGAACTTGGCCAAGTGAACGACTCCCGGCAATCACTGCGCTCGGCTGCGCCGGCCCCATCATCGGCTTCAGGGGAAGGCGGAGTTGATGGCAATGGTGGACCTTGGCTGACTTCTTCTGGGGAAAGTATCGTGACCTTCCCGCTGCTTAGCGCTTGATCAACGCAATTTGCGACTCGCACCGCGTCGACCTCTGCCGATCCTGCATCCAGGCGTATACCAAGGCGGGAAGTAGGCATATCGGCGGTTATGACGGACTTCTCGACACTCGGGTCATCCTCGCAGTGGTCCAAGGATTCATAGACGGGGAAACCAACACCGACACCCCAGCGATCATCGGCAGAGGCGACACGCGGGTAGTCTGCTGGCGCGGACGGCGCACAAGCTGCCAGCAGCACCATGAGAAATGGGATTAATCCCGATTTCCACATGTAGTCCCCCTGACGCCAATTGCCAGCATGTCTGTCTCTATGATTGCCGCTATTGCTGGGTCCTGATAGTCAACCCCTCCACGGGTTCGCTTACAACCGATCGAGCTACCGGATTCCTACCGTTCGTGCTTCAGTTCACGTATGGCATCGCAATTCCCGAGAAAGCAACAGGCACGCCCGCCTCGAGCCGAAGCGAACCCGGAGGTTAAGCGGAGGCTAAGCCGCTTAGTTTACTTCGGCGTGGTCTTGGCCTTGGCCACGATCACGCTGAACTTCATGCCACTTAATTCCCAGCCCTGGTTCTGGATAAAGCTTGCCGTCCTTGCTGCGGGGACAACGATTTTCGTCATCTGGGCAACTCGGTTTTCACTGTGGCAACGCCGTGAATACTGGCGCGAACGCGGCAGAGACCCTAAGCATCCGGAACGCTCTCCCGAGCGCGCAGACGAGAAATAGATGCGACTCGCAGGCAAATGCCCGTAGGTGAACCCTGACCGGACGTACCGGGAAAAGATCAGATCGTGATTTCCGCGAATTCAGGAAGATTCTGCCCCGCTCACGTACCGGAAATCGCCACCGAGTTCCCCAGCCAGTGCCCTCAAATCTTTGCCGCTTGGAGCCTCATTTAGTGCTTCCGACATGTCCACGACCATCCAGTTCTCACCCTCCACGATGGTCAGAGGCTGGGCCGAATCGCTGTGAAGCTGGTGCTCGGCACTCCGGGCCTCTTCGGTCTTGAACCACACAACCTGGACACGGTTTGCACAAACGATGTATTCAGCCGTGAAACCTGCCAGATCCGGGTTGATGATGGGGTCCGTCTTGGGCTCCTCATCGCAGCCGATAACGCCGGCAACAGCTCGACGGGCATCATCAAGAGAACCGAACGCCGCAAGCTTCGGAGCGGCTGAGGACTGCGTGGCTATGGGCTGGGGTTCGCCCGCCTGCTGCGCGTCCACTGCGCAGCTTGAAAGAAAGACATTCGCCCCAATTACGGTACTGATTGCCGTGACCTTGTGCCCGTATCTGATCGTCATTGATACCCCATCCCCCCGGAGGTTAGTTCAGTCATCCTTGCACACGACAAGCGGGGCGTACAGGCTAGAAAGAGGGGAAAGCCCAGCCCAAGCCGTTTCGCAATTGAGCGAGGACGGCAGCATCACTGGCAGCAAGATGAGGTGCGGATCCTGTCCGGCAACCAGCCCACCTTTCCTGCAAAAACTGAAGGGAGCCGGGTTCGTTGGCATCCCGAAACCGTAGCGTTTCGACTCACTTTGGTTATGAAACACATCGCGTCGGATGGAAGAAGAATTTCCACTGTCGGTAAGGGATGGCAATCCCTTACCGGAAGCCTTGGAAAGCCGGTGACTCAGCACACCAAGGGCCCGCCTTCGTTTTCTGTATTTCGGCTTCAGGAAAGGTCGCCCTTTAAATGTAGGCTTCTGAAAGCCAAAGCGATCAGGAAGACGGGGGAGTCGATGGGCGGCCAGAGCGGGGTATGGGCGATGCAGCGGGTAGGTCGTGGCTGGCCTGATGAGTTCCGCGACACTAAAGAGTCTTCAGCTGCACGCCTTCCGGTGCGCATCTACGCCCCCGCGGGTGACGTTCACGCATTGGCCCTCCGTTGAAGGCTGGCGAAGGCCCCGAAGGGCCAACATCACCGCGATGTGTCCCTCAGTGGCAAGTTGACGAAGACGCGAGACGAGCGGAGGTTTTCTCACCGGCAGAACCAACCCCGCGGCGCCCTGCTTACGGGGAGATTCGAGAGGACCTGAGCGCGCAGCTTGACCCTCATGGCAGTCAGCCTCGGCCGGCGAAGAAGCGGTCCTACGGCTGGTTGATTGGGGCTCTTGTAACGGCTGGCCTCCTTGTAGCTCTGCAGGCCTATCAAGCAGGGGGTTGGCCGCCCGGATGGCCAGTCGCAGCTCCCACGCACGGCCACACTCAGCGTGTTCCAGAAACTCAGCAGCCGGCGGCGGAAGCCTCGTCTGTTACTTCTCCCGGCAGCGAAGAGGAGGTGCCGACACAGGCTGCTCCTTTAGCAACCGCTGGCCGTTCCAAGACCACCCCTACGCCTGGAAGGGAATCCCAGCCCGCGCCACTAGGAAGTCCAGCGCCGCTCACAACACAAAGCGACTCTTATGCATTCCTGGGCCTGCCGGAACTGAAGCAGGACGTTGTCGCTTACGACCCGTGCCGCCCCGTCCACTACGTCACGAGGGCCGCAAACTCACCCGAGCGCGGCCAGGACATGATCAACGAAGGCTTCACCGAACTCTCCCGGGTCACCGGCCTGCAATTCATCAACGACGGTGAAACCTTGGAAGCCCCATCAGACGAGCGCCCCATGTACCAGCCGGACAGCTACGGCGACCGCTGGGTTCCCGTCCTCGTAGCATGGTCCAACTCTGACGAATCACCCAGACTCTCACGCGAACAAAGCGGCATTCGATTCGCAGAAGCGCTCGGCTACGCTGGCAGCATAGCCGTCTCACCCAGCACCAAAGATCGCTACGTATACGTCACCGGCCAAGTCGTCCTCAACACCCCGGCTCTCGCCGAAGCGTCCGCCGTCGAGGGCCCCACACTGAAACCCTCAGTCATCGCACACGAACTCGCCCACCTCGTTGGCTTGGACCACGTCGATGACCCCACCGAACTGATGCACCCCGAAGCAAGCTATCAACGGCCAACCTACGCCGATGGCGACCTCACGGGGCTGGCAGCCCTCGGCCGCGGCACCTGCTCACCGGGCCTCTAAAACCAAGGAACAGAGAAAGTCACTTGTCGTGGCCCTGGCTCTACACCGCATAGTTGCCCGCCCTCTGTCTTGTACAGCTAGGGTTTCGAGGCGGTTGGGATATGAGACGTCTCACCGACTGAACGACCGCGACGACGGGACGGCCTCAAATTTCCTTGATTCCTGCGAGTTCGTCCTAGGTCGGCGATTCTCGTAACTATGTCTCACAACCTTCTGGTTGAATCGCTGTATCCACCGTTAGTTACGAGACACCTCGGAGCAGCCCATGACGAAACTGATCGGCTACGCACGTGTTTCGACCCGGCAGCAGTCCACCGACCGGCAACAGGCGGACCTTCTGGCCGCCGGCGTCCGACGCGATGACCTCTACGTTGATCACGGTGTGTCTGGGGCGAGGGCTTCACGACCCCATTTCGATCGGGCACTCGACGCGATGATCGACGGCGACACGCTCGTCATCACAACGCTGGACCGTCTCGGGCGATCCACCCAAAACATGCTTACCTTCGCCGACGAACTCCGCAGCCGAGGCGCGGGCCTGCGCGTCCTCAACCTAGGCGGGGGCGACGTCGACACTTCAACCCCTATGGGATCGATGTTGTTCACGATCATGGCCGCTCTCGCTCAAATGGAACACGAGATCAAGCGCGAACGCGTCACCGATTCCATCAGCAAACGTAGAGAAGCCGGAAAGGACTTGGGCGGCCGGCCCCGCCGGGTCACCGACAGCCAGATTCGAAGCGCAGTGCGCCTGGTAGAAAGCGGCGAACCCGCTGCGCAGGTTGCACGCGATCTCGGAATATCCCGAGCAACGTTTTATAGACGGTCGCGGGCACTCAAGGATTAGCCGAGCAGCATCCCTGGGGGCGACACCAAGCAATCACAGAATGCCGCCAAAGAGCGATCAAATCCACACATGTCGGTCCTGGAGTTTCGGCCTGGGTCCGGCAAGCCTTCCAGATGCAGGGCAAGGGCGGTGGCCAGTGGGTCATCGACATGCTGGCACTCTTCGAAGAGAACAACCTCAGCTTCGCCTATTGGGAGTACCACGGCACGCATATGGGGCTCTACCTGAGCGGCGCCGGCAAACCCAGCGAACCCAGTACGGCTCTCCAGGAACTCCTGACCCGCGAACTGCGTTGACCATGCGGGTCAGCCGCCCAGGATTACCAGCGGCACCAGGCGCTGCGCACAGGAGACCCCGACAAGGGTCTGCGGTCCCGCCCCCACCCAGTTGTTCACCCCGGTGTCGTCGCACCAGTCCACGTTGTATGGGTAGGCGGTGACCCCGGCCTTCCCGGGAGCCATGCCAGCCGGGACGGTGAACACGAAAGTGAAGCCGCCGTCGTCGGTCATGGGGGCGAGCTCTTCCAACACGGTGGTGCCGTACGGAGCCAGCAATTCCACCTGGACCCTTGCGTCGGCGCCGTAGCGGGCATCGCAGGTGGTGTCCGGGGCACTGACGGTGACCTGGTCGCCGGGTTTCGCGGCGGCTGGCGAGACGGAAAACTCCGGCGGCATGCAGGGCGGCGGCGCGAAAATGTTCCGGCAGCTTGTCGCCCCCACCAGTACCGGCACGGCGCACAGCCCCACGGCCAAAACGCGCGCCCAGGCGCTCGTCAGTGAGTGCCCCCGAATGTTCCCCATGACCCGATTGTCCCGTCAGCGCCGGGGTTACGGAAGCACGGCGGGGTCACGGAACACGCGTTGGTTACGGAACATGACGACGGCGGCGGTGCGGCGCGGCGGGGCGAGTGTTACGTTTTTGGGGAGTAATGAGAACCGGCGCCAAGCCCTGACTGGCCGGTCGGCAACCCTCCCTTTCGCGGCGGGGTGCCTCAGGTGAATACTCGGCATATCGACCCATTCGAGCTGCAAGCGTGAAAGAAGGAGTTCCGTCGTGTCTGACGCACCCGCCCCTGAAGAGAAACTGTCCTACCGGCTTGTCACCGGGCCGGATGACAGGTCTTTCTGTGAACGGATTTCCACTGCCCTCGCCGAAGGGTATGTCCTGCACGGCAGCCCGGCCGCAACGTCCAACGGCGGCAAGGTCATTGTTGCCCAGGCACTGATCCTCCCGACGGCCATCGCGAGCGCGGATGCCGCCGTCGCCAGCGCCGTGGAAGACATTGAGTTCGACGGCGAGGGCCACGCGTGAGCTACGCCGGAGACCTCACCCCGCAGGAAGCCTGGGCCAAACTCGAGCAGGGCGCCATTCTGGTGGACGTCCGCACCGAAGGAGAATGGGCCCACATCGGCATCCCCGACACGAAGGCCACCGACAACGATCCCCTGTTCATCCCGTGGACGTTCCCGGGTGGTATCCCCAATCCGGATTTCATCACCGACCTGACACAGCAGGCACCGGAGGACGACGGCACGGAGCTGGTATTCCTCTGCCGCTCGGGCCAGCGCTCCATCGCCGCCGCTATCGCCGCGACGCAGGCCGGCTTCACCTCCTACAACGTCTTGGAGGGTTTCGAAGGCGAGCCGGACCGCTACGGCGAGCGCACCGTCAACGGCTGGAAGAACCGCTGCCTCCCCACCAACCTGGGAATAGCCAAGTGACTTTCAACGAAGACGCCGCCGGCTGGAGCGCCGATACGCAGGCGGTCCGTGGCGGACTGGACCGCACCAACTTCCAGGAGACCACCGAGCCCGTGTTCCTGAACTCCGGGTTTGTGTACGAATCCGCCGCCGCCGCCGAGCGTGCCTTCACCGGCGAGGACGAACGCTTCGTCTACTCCCGGTACGGCAACCCGTCCGTGGCCACCTTCCAGGAACGCCTCCGCCTGCTCGAAGGCACCGAGGCGTGCTTTGCGACGGCGTCGGGCATGTCAGCGGTTTTCACCGCCCTGGGTGCCCTATTGGCGGCCGGGGACCGGGTGGTCGCTGCGCGCTCACTGTTCGGCTCCTGCTTCGTGATCCTGAACGAGATCCTGCCGCGCTGGGGCGTGGAAACCATGTTCGTTGACGGGCCGGACCTCGAGCAGTGGCGGGCGGCCCTGTCGGAGCCCACCACTGCGGTGTTCTTCGAGTCGCCGTCCAACCCGATGCAGGAGATCGTGGATATCGCCGCGGTCAGCGAGCTGGCGCATGCCGCCGGCGCCACAGTCGTCGTCGACAACGTTTTTGCCACTCCCCTGCTGCAACGCTGCGGCGAGCTGGGTGCGGACGTGATTGTGTACTCCGGGACCAAGCATATCGACGGCCAGGGACGCGTCCTGGGCGGCGCCATCCTGGGCACCAAGGAGTTCATCGACGGCCCGGTCAAGCAGCTCATGCGGCACACCGGCCCGGCCCTCTCCGCGTTCAACGCCTGGGTGCTCACCAAGGGCCTGGAGACCATGGCCCTGCGTGTGAATCACTCGTCCGCGTCCGCGCTGCGGCTGGCCGAATGGCTCGAACAGCAGCCGGCCGTCAGCTGGGTCAGGTACCCGCTGCTCAAGTCACACCCGCAGTACGAGCTCGCCGCCAAGCAGATGAAGGCCGGCGGCACCGTCCTCACGTTGGAACTTGCGACGACGGGTGACCGCTCGGGCAAGGAAGCCGCCTTTGCGCTGTTGGACGCCTTGCGGATCGTCGACATCTCCAACAACCTGGGCGACGCCAAGTCCCTGATCACGCATCCGGCCACCACGACGCACCGTGCAATGGGTCCCGAGGGCCGTTCCGCCATCGGGCTCAGCGACGGTGTGGTGCGGCTGTCAGTGGGCCTGGAGGACGTGGACGACCTCATCGGTGACCTGGAGCAGGCCCTCAAGCACATCTAGTTCCGATTGGCGGAGGTCTCATCCGCGCGAACGGGTGGCGCGAACGGGTGGCGCGAACTATCAGATAATGCCCTGTTCCACGAGTTTTGAGGGGCATATCTGCACGTTCGCGCAGGGAGGACCGTAGGAATGCACCCCCGGACTGGGGCCGGCTGCTGTCCAACATCCCGCTGGTGGCCGCCCTTCCAGTGGCTTCCGGCGCAGCACCGCGGGGTGCTTCGAGAAGAAGAGGTCCTTGCTGGATCGTTCCCGGCGGAGTTCAGCCGGTACCGCTTGTCCGTGCCCCGATACGTGCCCCGCCTTCGGGTTGGATGACGAGCCGGACCGCCACTTCATCCCCGTCGCTGATGCCCGCAGCGTCCCTGACGGCCTTCTTCACGGGCAGCAGGTAGGAGCGGCTTTTGCTGTCCGGGAAGACCGAGGTCTGCCAGATGTAGCCGGAGATTTCCGCCGCGACTTTGACCGAGCCGAAGCCCTTCCGGAACATCGCTGCCTCTTCCCGGAGGTCGTCGGCGATCACTACAGGGAGGGTCAGGAAGTGCCAGCCGGATTCGTCGGGATAGCGCCACAATTCGGCCCGGAAGGAGTACGACGACGTCACGGCCTGAGTATGGCATGCCGCGTTGCCGGGCGCATCCCCTGTCATGGACGGGTCAGGCGAATGGCGGGTGAGGCGAACGCCGGCTCAGGCGCCTGGTTGGCGCAGCTGCCGGGAGGCCGTCTCCCGGACAGCGGCGGTGAGCTGGTTGAGCACCGGGGAGTCGATCTTCCAGCGTTGCCAGTACAAGGACACGTCAACGGGGTTCGCGAGGGCCAGCTCCACGAGGGCGCCGCTGCGGAGGTCTGCCAGGCACTGTTGCTCCGGCAGCAGCCCCCATCCCAGTCCCAGCCGGATGGCCTGGGCGAACTCGGCCGACGACGGCACATAGTGCCGCGGCGCGGTCAGTTCCGTGCCGGTCTTCGTGCGGAAGAACCCGTCCTGCAGGTCATCCTTGCGGTCAAAGTCCACCACCGGAGCTTGGCTCCCTGCAACAAGTTCCGGCCCGTCGGGCCACCAGCGCCGGATGTACCCGGGGCTTGCCACCGCACGGTACCGCAGGGAACCCAGCGGTTCCACGCTGCAGCCCTGGACCGGTTCCGGCGTTGCGGTTACCGCGGCCATCACCGATCCCGTCCGCAGGAGCTGGGTGGAATGCTGCTCATCCTCCCTGCGTAGTTCAAAGCACGCGCCTAGGTCCGGCGGAAGACTTGCCAGCGCAGGCATGAACCAGGTGGAGAGTGAGTCCGCGTTCACCACCAAGGGGATGGGCGCCGTCGGCCGGTCCCGGCTCTCGCCGAGCTCCTGCTGGGCGTCCCATTCGAGCTGCCGGACCTGCCTGGCGAACCGCAGGATGGCTTCCCCAGCTGTTGTGGGCCGGACGGGGTTGGTGCGCTGCAACAGGATCTGGCCAGCCGCGTCCTCCATCGCCTTGAGACGCTGGGAAATGGCCGACGGCGTGACGTACAGGCTCCGCGCCGCCGCCTCCAGCGTCCCCTCGTCAACGACGGCAGTGAAGGTACGGAGCTGCTCAAACTGGAACATCTTCATTAGCTTTCCTTAATATAGCTAAGAATATTTAGCTGGAGTAATGATAACTCCGGCCGTACGTTGGAGGATATGGATCTAACTGCATTTCTAGGCCCCAGTGCGCTGGGCTTCGGCACGGGCCTTGCCCTCATCGTGGCCATCGGCAGCCAGAACGCCTTTGTCCTCCGGCAGGGAATCCGCGGTGAGCATGTGCCCGTCGTCGTCCTGGTCTGCAGCGTCTCCGATGCGCTGCTCATCGCAGCGGGCATCGCCGGAGTGGGGGCGCTGCTCCAGGCGAGCCCCGTGATCGTGGACGTGGTCCGGTTTGCCGGCGCCGCCTTCCTAGTGGGCTACGGCGTCATGGCGGCGCGCCGGGCGGTGCGTCCGGGAACATTAACGGCGTCCGGGCGGCAGCCCGCCGTCGGCCTCGGCGCCGCCCTCAGCACGGTATTGGCCCTGACCTGGCTTAATCCGCATGTCTACCTCGACACCGTGCTGCTGCTCGGGTCTGTGGCCAACCAGCAGGCCCAGGATTTGCGTTGGTGGTTCGGGGGCGGAGCAATCGCCGCCAGCATCGCCTGGTTCAGTGCGCTAGGTTTCGGGGCGCGGGTCCTGCGGCCCTTCTTCGCACGGCCCTCGTCGTGGCGCATCCTGGACGGGCTCGTCGCTGCGGTCATGCTCACGCTGGGTATACGCCTGGCAGTCGGCGCGTGACGTCGTCGTTTCTTGGCGCTAACGGACACTTGGGGCCCTCACCCAGCGAAAAAACCAGGGCCGTATCTGCCCGTTCGAGCACTGCCGTTGACCTCGGCGGCAGTGCGGCGTAGTTTCATGGTCACCACTGCGATGTTGCTGGGCCAACGCATCCGCCGCACCGGGAGCCAGCCATGAACGGAAACCAGCCATTGCAGGGCAACAAGCCATACCAAAAGGCCGGAGCGGTCATCGTCGCGGCGGGCGCTTGCTGGGGACTCGGAATTTCCTTCGTGGGGAACGTGCACGCCACCCGCGACCCGGCCATCAGGCTGTCCATACTCGAGCGCCACCGAAGCCTCTGGGTTGCCGGACAATTCCTGGCGGCCGCCGGGACCATGGCCGTTCCCGTCGGATTCGTCCGGTTCGCCCACGCCATCCGTTCCGGCCCCGCCAAGACCCTGGCCGCCGGCGCAGCAGCCGCCCTGCTCGCGGGCGCGCCCTTGTTCGTGGTGGCCCTCGCGGACCGCGCCTCGGACCTGGAGAAGTTCGCCTATCGGCGGGGTCCAAGCTGGCCGTTCCTGACGTATTCAGGGCTGCATATCGGCGGGATCGCAGCCCTGGGGGCGGGGCTGCTGCTGACTCCGTTGAAACCCTGGACCGGCATCACGGCGACCGCCAGCGCTCCCGTCTTCGGTGCCATTCTGGCCGGCACCAAGGATATTCCGCCGTTCGTTTTCTACCTGGTAGAAACCGCTGTGGGTGTCCAGCTGATGCGCTATGAGGAACCCCTGGCTCCCTCCGAGGACCACCCGGACGCACTTCCCGGGCGTTGACGCTGGAACTGGCGCGAACTGGCAGATAACGACCCCAAAACACGAAAAACAGGGCATTACCTGCCGGTTCGCGCAAAGATTCGGGGTGAACTCAGAACTGGCGCACCCGGAGCAGCTCCGGGACTTCGTCCGCCTCCAGCAACCCGGAGGTGCCGCGCATCGTCACGCCCACGGCGTGGGCAACCACGGCGCCCAGCCCGCCGTCGTCGGGTCCTGTTTTTTCCAGCGCCGCGTCCCGCACCCTGCGCTGTTCGGTTGAACCGGTGCCGCGGGTAATGATGTCCTCGACGCCTTGGCGGGCCAAGGAAAGTTCGTCCTGCTCGGCGAGGACGGGCGCCAGATAATCCACCAAAGACCGCACGACGTCGACGGCGGGCGCCGGCCTGAAGGTCCCGAAATCCAGCAGCTCGCCGCTCAGGCCGCTGCTGCTCGCCTGCCACGCCGCCATCCGCAGGAGCACCGTGGGCACCGGGGCCGGATCCACGCCGTCGCGCCATTCGCGGCTGGCCGATTCGACCAAGGCCCGGACCAGCACCGCGATCAGGCCAGCATCCTCGGCGCGGAGGCAGACGTCGGCCACGCGGACCTCAACAGTGGGGTGGTTCCGAGACAGGCGGGCGTCGAAGTAGATCATGCCTTCGTCCAAGAGCACGCCGCTGTCCAGCAGGCGCGTTACCACCCGCCGATATGCGGAGTAGGTGGTGAAAATTGCCGAGGGGCCGGACGTGGGCCAGCGGTTCCAGGCCTGGGTGCGGTAACTCTCGAATCCCGTGGGCATCCCGTTCCAGAACGGCGAGTTGGCGCTCAGGGCCGTGAGGACCGCCAACTTGTCCCGGATCCTGTCCAGCACGGCCACGCCCTCGTCCTTGGATTCGATGAAAGTGTGGACGTGGAAGCCGCAGGTCAGCTGTTCCTGCGCGGTCAGGCCGAAGCGTTCCAGCATCCGGGCATAGCGAGGGTCCGGGGTGGTGTGGCTGGCGAGGCCAAACGGAGACGTGGCCAGCGCGGCCACCCTGGCCCCGTTCTTGGTGGCCGCCTCGTCCGCCAGCAGCCGGCCGGCCCGGATCTGCGGCAAGAGCTCTGCATACTCGAGGCAGGGACGGGTCTGGGTCTCGATCTGCTCAAGCTTCAGCTCGGCAGTCAGGCCCGTCCCGTCGTCGTGACCGGTTTTGTCCTTGGCTGCCAGCACATAGGGACGTTCCGGGGCGTCGTCGGCTGCCATCCGGCGGCCGGACAGCATCGCATCTGCGAGGGCAAGCGGCTCCCCCGTGTCCGGATCAACGATCAGGAGCTCTTCCTCGACGCCGAATGTACGCATGCTTATATTGTGCTGCAACGGACAAGGACGTGGCAGCCCGCGGGGCCGACGGATTCTGCTCCATCAATGCCTTGGACCGAGCGGGGTGGAACGGAATGCCGCGGCCTGAAGCCGGGCCAGCGCGAATGATGGTGCAGAATCCGACGCACCCTAGTCCTGGAAGTACTCCACCTTGGCGCCGATGGTGTTGAGCCGTTCCGCCAGGTCCTCGTAGCCGCGCTCGATCACGTAGATGTTCCGCAGTTCCGACACTCCCCGCGCCGCCAGCATGGCCAGCAGCAGGCAGGCGGCGGGGCGGAGCGCCGGCGGGCAACCTATCTCGGCGGCCCGCCACTTCGTGGGGCCATTGACGTAGATCCGGTGCGGATCCAGCAGCTGCACCTGGGCGCCGAGCCTGTTGAGTTCGGTGAGGTAGATGGCCCGGTTCTCATAAACCCAGTCGTGGATCATGGTCTGGCCATGGGCGTTGGCGGCGATGACCGCGAAGAACGGCAGGTTATCGATGTTCAGGCCGGGGAACGGCATCGGGTGGATCTTGTCCTCCGGAGCCCGCAGCTCCGACGGCTTGGTGGTCACGTCCACCAGCCGGGTGCGGCCGTTGCGCGCCACGTACTCCTCGGAAATCACCAGCTGCTGGCCCATCTGCTCCAGCGTGGCCAGCTCGATCTCCATGAACTCGATGGGGACGCGGCGGATGGTCACCTCTGAGTTAGTGACGATCCCGGCGGTGATGAGGCTCATCGCCTCAATGGGATCCTCGGACGGGAAATACTCAATGTCGACGTCGATGAGCGGCTGCCCGGTGATCTTCAGCGTGGTGGTGCCCACGCCGTCGATCTTCACGCCCAGCATCTCGAGGTAGAAACAGAGGTCCTGGACCATGTAGTTGGGGCTGGCGTTGCGGATGACGGTGGTGCCGCGGCGATGCGCCGCGGCCATGATCGCGTTCTCCGTGACGGTGTCCCCACGCTCCGTCAGCACAAAGGACCGGTCGTGCGTGTCCCGCGGCGGAGCCTGCACGGCGTAGAAACCGGTAGTGGCTTCCACTGAGAGCCCGAACTGGCGCAACGCCTGCATGTGCGGCTCAACCGTGCGCGTGCCCAGATCGCAGCCGCCAGCATAGGGCAAGCGGTATTCCGCGGTTTCGTCGAGGAGCGGGCCCAGGAGCATGATCACGCTGCGCGTGCGGCGCGCGGCGTCCACATCCATGGCTTCAAGGTCCAGGACGGCGGGGCGGCGGAGCTGGAGGTCTGTGTCGTTAAGCCATGTGCACTCGACGCCGATGCTGGTCAGGACCTCCACGATCCGGTTGACTTCCTCGATCCGGGCGAGGCGGCGCAGGACGGTGGTGCCGCGGTTGATCAGGCTGGCGCACAGCAGCGCCACGCCGGCGTTCTTGCTGCTGTTGACATCCACTGCCCCGGACAGGGTGCAGCCGCCTTCGATCCGCAAATGAGTCATCTGTGGTATGCCCACTTTGACGATGCTGCGGTCCAAGATCGCTTCGAGCCGGTGGATCATTTTCAGGCTTAGGTTCTGCTTGCCCTGTTCCATCCGGGCGACGGCGCTTTGGCTGGTTCCCAGCGCAGCGGCGAGCTGGCCCTGGGTCCAGCCCTTCTCGGTCCGGGCGTCCCTGAGTGTAGCGGCGATGTGCTCGGCAGTTTCCTGAATCATAAACAAAAAATATCACAAATGAGCTATTATGCGAGTCCCTTGCCCTCATATCGCAGCTTGGCGGCCGGAATACCCACTCCATGCGATACTCGACACGCCGCGCGGCGGAGCCCTACGGCACCCGCCAGTACCCCAACGCGTTGATCCGCTGCTTGTCCACACCAAGGACCTTACGCAGGTGCCTGACGATGGCGCGCGGACTGGACGCCTCGCAGGCCACCCAGAAGTAGTCCCTTCCCACCGAAACGGAGTCCGCAGTTAGCGCATCACACGCCGAATCCACCAGGCAGCGCCGTAGCGTTTGCGCGGAATCCAGCTGACGACGTCGGACTCTCCGGTTCGCAGCCCAAAGCGACGGATCGAAATCGTGCTGGTATTGAAGGCAAGCGGTCACCGGCGTGGGGCGGCCGGCGGCGGCGTCCACCACCCGCAGCTCGTCCAGCAGCGAGTTGATGGCCGGCACGGATGCCGGGTCGCCCACGATCCACACGCGGCGCGGATGGGGTATGGGAAGTCGAAAGCGCTACCCTGGACGGTGGCTTCGATGGTGTCGCCGGGCTCCGCTCCGCGCGCCCAGTTGGCGGCGATGCTGTGGTGCATGGCGAAGTCCCTGCTGAAGGTGCAGGCCTTCAAATCCGGATCAACCAGCGTGTAGGCGCGCTGGTGACCGTTGCCGGCGTCGTCGAACCACAGGCGGATCCACATGGTTGGTTCACGCAACACCCCTCCAGGAACCGGCCCGATTTTGCGAACTGGGCCAATTCCACCTATCTTGACTAAAGTTAGCCTAACCTAAGCTCGAAAGCCGGCCCTGACTATGACGCCTGCCCCGACACAAAATTCCGCCCCTGCAGGCGGCACCGGCACCTACCGTGACCCGTGGGGAATCCCGCATTTGTGGGCGGACTCCGCTGACGCGCTCGCGCATCTTCAGGGCAAGAACGTAGCCACGGACCGCTCCTGGCAGATCGAGCTCGAACGCTGGCGATCCGAGGGCCGGACTGCAGAGATGCTGGGTTCCGACGGCCTGCACTGGGACCGTTTTGCCCGCCAGGCCAGGCTGGACGACACGGCGCGCCGCTGCTTCGAAAGGCTCGACGCCGATACCCGGCGTTGGTGCCAAAGTTACGTGGCCGGCATCAACGAGGCCCTCGCGGACGGGTTGCGCGGCGGGCCGGAGTTCGAGGAATCCGGCACCTCGCCCGCGCCGTGGAACCAATGGACACCTTTGGGCGTTTTCCTTGTCCAGCACATCCTGTTTTCCACGTTCCCCAACAAACTTTTCCGCGCCCACGTCGCCCGGACGCTCGGACCCGACGCCGTGAGTCTGTTCAGCATCGAGGCCCCCGTGTGGTCCGGCAGCAACGCCTGGGCGGTCCACGGCTCTGCGACGGCGAGCGGTCAGCCGCTCATCGCCGGCGACCCGCACCGCCTCCTCGAGCTGCCCGGCGTGTACCAGCAGGTGCGGCTCGCCTGCCCGGAGTTCGACGCCGTCGGATTCGCCTTCCCGGGCGTACCGGGGCTGCCGCACTTCGGCCACACCGGGCACACCGCGTGGGCCATCACCAACGCCATGGCCGACTACCAGGATCTGTTTGAGGAGGAGCTGCGCCGCGGCCCGACGGGGACCAACCCGGTAGGGGAAAACTCGCCCGGGATTCAGGCGCGCGGTCCGCTCGGCTGGGAATCCGCCGTCGTCGAACTCGACACTATCCTCGTCCGCGGCGGCGCGTCGGAGGAAGTGGAACTCATCGAGACCATCCGCGGCCCGGTGATCGCGGGAGGGCCCGACGGCGGCGCCCTGAGTTTGCGGTTCCCGGCGCGGGTTGAAGGGCGGCTAGGCTTCGAGGCCCTCCTGCCGCTGCTGCGGAGCCGCTCCGTTGCGGATGTGGAGGCGGCCCTGCAGCGATGGGTGGAGCCGGTAAACAGCGTGATTGCAGCGGACGCCGAGGGCAACGTGAGTCATTTCCTCGCTGGGCTGGTCCCGCAGCGGAACCATAACAATCGCCGGGTTCCCGTGCCGGCGTCAAGGCCGGAATATTCCTGGAACGGCATATATCTGCCGTTGCCGGGCACTGCGGTGACACGTTTTGCGGTCAGCGCGAACGACCGCGCGGCCGGTGGCGGCGATGCTGTGGGCATGGAATTCGCCCCGGCCCACCGCGCCCGGCGGATCCGCGAGCTGCTGGAAGCTCCGGGCGCCACGGCCTTCACCGTTAATGACATGCAGACCATCCACTCGGACACGCTGCTTGGTCCCTGGCCTCAGTTTCGCGGGCTGATTGAAGACATCGACGCCGACTCGCTGACCGTCGGGGCGGCAGGCCTGCGTTCCCGGCTGCTGGCTTGGAACGGCCACATGGATGCACGCAGCCAGGACACGGCGGCCTTCGCCACATGGCGTGGCTTCTTGGTCCGGCGGATGGCCGGGCATGCGGCGCTGGCACAGCTGGCAGTCCCGACCGGATACTCGCCGTTGTTTGGGCCGTGGTTGTCGGTGACTTCGCGGGTGGGATTCGGACTTGAGACACTGCTGCTTCGCGGAGCGGAACTTGGCATCAGCCCCGCCGTCGAAGCCGCAGCGGCGCTGGAAAAGGCAGCCCTGCAGGAAGCGGCGTTGCAGGAAGAAGCCGGCATTCCCGGCCAAGTGTGGGGCGAGCGTCACCAGCTTCTGGCCGTTCACGAACTGCCCGGCAGCCTGGCCAACTCCGCACCCACAGCTCCGCTCTCCGGCGACTCCGGCTGCGTGCTCAGCACCGAAAGCCTTCCCGGCATTGAGGATCAAAGTTTCCGCGGACCAGTTGCACGGTATGTCTGGGATCTGTCGGACCGGGAACAGAGCCGGTGGATTGTCCCGTTCGGCGCCGCGGGGAACCCGGGCCACCCCCATTTTGCGGACCAGCTGCCGCTCTGGGCGGCCGGGGAACTCATCCCGGTGGTCACGGGCTGGGCGCGGCTCACCCTCGACAAGGGGCACGCCGGCAGCCAGCTCACGTCAGCCACCCCAGCACATCCCCAGCCCACGAAGGAAGCCATGAACACCACCATCCGGGACTACTCCCTGCGGACCACGATCTACACCGAAGAGCTCAAGGGCTGGGGCACCCTGCGGATCGTTCCGCTCGCTCCTGCGGAAGACCTGGACCTGATCTACCAGTGGGTCACCCAGCCGCGCGCCAGGTTCTGGGGCATGACCGAGCACACGCGCGAAGACGTGCTGGGGATCTATGAGTTCCTTGACTCGCTGGAGACGCACCACGCCTTCCTGGTGGTGCTCGACGGCGAGCCCCTGGCGCTGTTCCAGACCTACGAGCCGCTGCACGATCCCGTCGGCGAGGCCTACGCGGCCCGGGAGGAGGACATCGGGATGCACCTGTTGCTGGCTCCGGCCACCCGGCCCGTCCCGCACTTCACGCCGCGGCTCGCCACGTCCCTGATCCATTACATGTTCTCCGTGCCGGGAAAGGACAGGATCGTGGTGGAGCCGGATGCCCGTAACACCAAAGCCCTGCGCCGGCTCGACGTCACGTGCTTCGAGTTGGGACCGGTCATCCAGCTGGCGGAAAAGGAAGCCCAGCTGGCGTTCCTGACGCGTGAGAGGTTCGACCGGACCGCACCGCTGCGCACCCGCTGACCAGCGCCGGCCCCACGAGATCCAACTAGCGCCAGACGAAGTTCCAGGTCCCCATCGCGGCCGCGGCAACCACAGCAGCCGCCGCGATCAGCACGCCGCCCACCAGCACCCAGGCGTCCAGCGGCGAATACGTGGATTCCCGGGCCCACGTCCGCTGCCCGGTGCCAAACCCGCGCGCTTCCATGGTGACGGCCAGCCGGGAGGCGCGGCGGATGGCCTGGACCAGGAGCCCAAAGCTCTGCCCGAGAGTGGCCCGCAGCCGTTGCAGCGGGCTGCCTTGCGAGCCCACGCCGCGGGCACGCCGCGCCATGCCGATTGTCTGCCACTCCTCGGCCATAAGTCCCACCAGGCGCATCGCGGCCAGCGTGCCAAGGACAAACCGGTGCGGCAGACGGGCCTTCTGGGCCAGCGCATCGGCGAGGTCGGTGGGGTCTGTGCAGGTCATGAGCAGGATCGCCGGTAGAGCAATCGCGAGTCCGCGCAGCATAAAACCGATTCCCAACTGGAGGGAACCTTCGCTGATAGACCAGATCCCGACGTCGAGCAATACAGCGCCGCTGTCCGCCGCGACGATCGCCGTGCTCCAGCCGCCCAGGGCTGCCGCGATGATGAGCGGCCAGCCACGCTGCCACAACGGGCGGAGGGTGAGGCCGGCAAGCGGAAAGAGCGCCAGTTCCGCCACAAGCGCGGTCGTGGCGGACACCCAGTCGATGGAGAGCGCCAGTACCAGGGTGATGAGGAATACAACGGCGAACTTGGCCAGCGGGTTGGCGCGCGTCAGCAGCGCGTGGTTGCCGCGGAGGGTCAGGGCATCCCTCATGCCGCACCTGCTTCCTGGCGGGCGCCGCCGCGTGAGGCCGGGCCAAGCCGCAGTTCGGCACCGCCCAGAACGGCGCTGAATTCCTGGTCGTGAGTCACTGAAACCACGGAGGTCCCGGCGTCGAGCAGTTCGGAGAGGAACGACGCAAGCTCGGCCCAGGTGTTGGCGTCCTGGCCGAAGGTCGGCTCATCCAGCACCAGCACACGCGGGTGGGCAGCCAAGACCGTGGCCACCGACAGGCGCCGCTTTTCGCCGCCCGACAGCGTGTACGGATTGGCGTCCACCAGGTGCGTCAGGCGCAGCCGTTCCAGCAGCTCATCAACCCGCTCCTCGCCATGCCCCAGATGCCGTGGGCCGAACATCAGTTCGTCCAGCACGCGGCCGGTAACAAACTGGTGCTCGGGCTCCTGGAAGACTGTTCCGACGCGGGAAATCAGCTGGTTGGCCTTCCAGTTGAAGGGATCGATCCCCGCGCCCTCGGAAAGCTCGACGGCGGCGGACACCTTCCCCGCTACCGGCGCTAGGAGTCCGGCGAGCGTCAGCGCAAACGTTGACTTGCCGGCGCCATTGGGCCCCGTGACGGTGAGTGCATGGCCGGTACGGACCTGGGCCGTGATGCCCGACTGCACCGGCACGGGCGGGATGGTCCGGAAGCCGCGGCGCCGCGGACGCTCGCGGGAGACGGCTAGGTCCTCGGCGGCCAGCAGCAGGTCACCGGAGCCTGTGGACGCGCGGCGGCGGGTTGCCGGGACATAGCCCGGCACCCAGACGCCCGCGCCGATCAGCATGTCCCGTGCCTCCGCGAGCACCTGGTCCGGCGGTCCGTCCAGCAGGACTGCGGAAGTAGCGGCGGAACTTCCTGCGGAGCCCGCTGCCGAGCCCGGCTGCAGCACCACAACCCGGTCCACCAGGTCTTTCCAGACGGACACGCGGTGTTCCACCACCACCAGCGTGGCACCGGTTTTGTCCAGGCAGCGGCCCACGGCGTCCCTGACTTCCATCACACCGGCGGGATCGAGGTTTGCGGTGGGCTCGTCCAGCAGGATCAGCCCGGGCCGCATCGCGAGGATCCCGGCCAGCGCCAGGCGCTGCTTCTGCCCCCCGGAAAGGGCCGACGTCGGGTGGTCCAGCGGGAGCCCGGCGGCACCTGGCCCGCCGTCTGCGTTCAAACCAGCGCCACCCAAACCAGCGCCACCACCCGCACTCCGCAACCCGACGTCGTCGAGCGCTTCATGGACGCGCCGCCAGATCTCGTCCCGGGGAACGGCGAGGTTTTCGGCGCCGAAGGCGACGTCGTCACCCAGCCGCGAAAGAACCACCTGCGTTTCGGGGTCCTGCTGCATCAGGCCCGAGCGGCCGCGCTGCCCGCGGGGCACCACGCCGTCGATCAGCAGCGAACCGGTCTCGTCGGCGTCGTCCCCTTCATCACCCAGCACCCCCGCGAGCGCATGCAGCAGCGTTGACTTGCCCGCCCCCGACGGGCCCAGCAGCAGCACCCGCTCGCCCGGAGCGATATCAAGGTCGAGCCCGTGGACGGCGGGGGCGGAACGCCCGGCATGCCGCCAGCCCCAGCCACGGGCGGACACCGCGGCGGGGCGCACCCCTGCCGCGGCACCGGCGTCGGAAGCGGTCATTAGTTGAACGCAGGCTCCGAAGCTGCCTTCCGCGATGCGAAGGAGCTCAGCACACCAGTCTTGGCGAGGCCGCGGGTGGCGACCCAGGACAGCGCCCCGGCGATGACCGCACCCGAAAGGGTGCAGAACAGGATGTAGGCGAGCTTGTCACCGGGTTCGTACGCGATGTTCCAGCCCCAGGGCATGAAGGAGTCATTCAGGCCGCAGAAGAGACCCGCCCCGGCACCGGCCAGCAGTGCGGCGATGAGGTTGTACTTCTGGTGCAGGAAGGACTTGAACCGGAAGTTGCCGTACACCAGGAGGAAGAACACCAGCTCGGCGCCGAGGCCCTGAAGGAGCCCGGAGATCAGCACGGTGGCGCCGTACTGGGAGCCCATGATGAGTTCGCCGGTGGCGGCCACGGTTTCGCAGAAGAGCGCCGCGCCGGGCTTGCGGATGATGAGCATGCCCAGCACAGCCGGGATCATCCAACCGCCGGCGATCAAGCCGGTCAGCGGGGGGTAAACCGCGTTCATGGGGGCGGAAACGATTCCGGCGCCCTGGGACCAGGCCCAGAAGATGACGCCGCCGGTGATCGCGATGAGCGCCGCCACCACAATGTCCACTACGCGCCAAGTATTGCCGGTTTTTTTGATTGATGCAGTTGTCATTCGGTCCTCCTGAGGAACAGGAGGGGAAAGTGCCCCGGCGTGCGGCGCTGCCGCCGATACCGGACACTTCGAGAACTCGACTCCCTTGCGCCGGTACTAACCGGATCAGGTTCGAGGGTCTGCGGCTGTCCGCACTCTCAGCGCCCACCTGCGGTTCCCTGGCAATGCCAGTGATGTCCGACGGCGGCGCTCCCCTGTCGTAATAAATCTGCCCTGATGGGCGTGATCCAGTTTACACCGCGGGCGGGGTAGATTGTGGGCCATGACTGCCAACAACCCGACTGTGACTGCGTTCAATCCCGATTCGACGGTGCCCCAGCCGGCGGGGCTGCTTGAGGCCCTGATTGCCCGGGTCGAAGCCGAGATCAACGAGCTGCAGTTTCCGCATTTCAGCAAGGACGACTCCCTCAACCTCGGGCTGCTCCTGGTGGAGCTGGGCAAATCGCGCCGGCTGCCCATCCCGATCGACATCACCAAGGGCGAGCAGGTGCTCTTCCACGTTGCCCTGGACGGCGCCACCCCGGACAACGAGCGCTGGATCCGGGCGAAGCAACGCACCGCCGCCAGGTATGAGATCCCGTCGCTGCTAGTGGGCCTCCGCGGCAGGCTGCACGGCGGCCGGATCGAGGACCACGGCTGGTTCGACGAGTCCACCTACGCCCCGCACGGCGGCTGCTTCCCGGTGTACGTCGCCGGCGTGGGAGCCGTGGCCACGGTGACGGTTTCGGGCCTGCCCCAGCAGCAGGACCACGATCTCGTGGTGGAAGCCCTGCGGGAGATTCTGGAGTCCATGCAGCCGGGTTAGGCTAAAGACAGTCCCGGATCCGCTCACAAGGAGTTCAACGAATGAACCTGTTCATCAAGCTGCTCGGCACTGCAATCAGCCTCGGCGCCGGATTCGTCGGCACCAAGATGGTCAACACCGTATGGGAAAAGTCCACCGGCAGGAAAGCACCCACCGGCAGAGACGAAGACACCCCCACGAGCCTCCGCTCGGCGCTCACCTTCGCGCTCATTTCAGCCTCGGTCAGCACCATCATCCAGGTTCTCGCCAACCGCGGCACGCAGCGGGCCATCGTGCGCTTCGCCAAGTCCCAGGACATCGTCTAAGCCCACCACCAGCAACCGCTGAGTTTTTGTCCAGATAACTGCCTCTAATCGGCCGTGACGCCGTGTTATCTGGACAATAACTCACGTGGGGCGTGCGGCGAGTGACGCTCAGTCCCGGCGGTCGCCGTCGGATGCTTCATCCCGGGCTGACTCGTCCCGGGCGGATTGCGCCGCCTTCTGAACCACGGCTTCAAGTTCATCGGAGCTGAGCAGCTCGCGGTGCAGGTGTTTGGTGCGGTAGCCGGAGCGGCCCACCATATGTGCGGAAACGGGCACCGTCAGCAGCTGGAAAATCCAGGCCCCCAGCAGCACCGGCCACACCCACCAGGTGCGCAGCTGCAGGCCGATCGCTGCCAGGAGCAGAAACAGCCCCAGCACCTGGGGCTTTGTGGCCGCGTGCATGCGGCTCAGCAGGTCAGGGAAGCGCAGCAGGCCGACGGCGGCGGCGAGCGACATGAGGGCACCCACCACAAGGAATATCGCCGACACGGTATCGATGACGTTATCTATCACGCTGGCCTCAGGATTCATTGGCCTGCTCCCGCCGGTCGGCCACGAAGCGCGCGACGGTCACCGAACCGATGAAGCCGACGATGGACAGCGCCACCAGGAGCATGAGGTTGTTGAGGTGCCGGTTGACGGCCATGTCGATGCACAGGGCCGCGCCGAGGATCGCGAGCAGGACGTCGGAGGCCAGCACCCTGTCCAAGAGCGAGGGGCCGCGGGAGATCCTGATGATGGCTCCCGCCGCTGCCAGCGAAAGAATGACTGCCGTGACAGCCAGGACGGTCTGCATCATGCTGCGGCCTCCTGCCGGATTGCTTCGAGTTCTTCGCGGGTGCCCATGATCCTGATCAGGCCCGCTTCGATGGAGCGGACTTCCTTGCGCAGGTTCTCGATCTCTTCCCGGCTGCTGACGTTGAGCGCGTGGAGGTACAGGGTGGACGTTGACCGGTCCACTTCCACCACCAGGGAGCCCGGGATCAGCGAAATCACGTGCCCGGTGGCGGTGACCATCAGGTCCTGATGGCTTCGCAAAGGGACTGCGACGACGGCGTTGATCACCTTCGGGCCGCGGACAGCCGCCAGAAACATGACCTCGATGCTGGCAGCCGCCACCCTGCCCAGGAAACGCAGGGCAAATGGCACGGCGTGCAGAATGTTGAAGCGGCCGCTGAGTTCCACCGGCGGCAGGTAGAACATCCGGGCCACGAGCACGGCCAGCAACGCGCCGAAGAGCAGGTTGCCGGGGCTGAAGTCCTGCCACAGGGCAGCCCAGACAATCACCAGCCATACCAGCAGGGGCAGTTCCTGGCGCAGGGAAATCCGGCGGCGGCTCATTTGCCCCCTCCGTCTTTCAGGGCCAGCGGGGGAACTTGCGTGTCCTCGCCCAGTACGGCCTGGATGTAGGCGGACCTGTCCAGCATTTCGTGGGCGGCCTGGTCCGAGACGGTGAACAGCGGGCCCGCGAAGACCGTGAGTGACACACCAAGGACCACCAGGCCCAGGGTTGAGCCCACCATGGTGCGGGGCAGCAGCGTGACGTTTTTGCGGCCGGCCCGGCTGCCGGTATCCGAATCCTCGGGCTCGGCCAGCAGGACCGGGTCCGGGTGCTCAGCGTCCGAGGGCTTGCGCCAGAACGCGCGGTTCCAGACCCTCGCAACGGCCAGCAGGGTCAGGAGGCTGGTGGCCACGCCGCCGATCACCAGGGCGTAGGCCAGGGGCGTGCCCAGTTCGATGCCCGCCTGGATGAGCCCCACCTTCCCCAGGAACCCGGAGAAGGGCGGGATCCCGGCCAGGTTCATGGCGGGGATAAAGAACAGCAGGGCCAGCATGGGTGACAGCTTGGCAAGGCCTGCCAGCCGGTCCACGGAGGAACTGCCGCCGCGGCGTTCGATCAGGCCCGTGACCAGGAAGAGACTGGTCTGGATGGTGATGTGGTGGGCCACGTAGAACACGGCGGCCCCCAGCCCCGCCACCGAGGACATCGCCAGGCCAAACACCATGTAGCCGATGTGGCTCACCAGGGTGAAGGACAACAGACGTTTGATGTCGCTCTGGGCCAGGGCGCCCAGGATTCCCACCACCATGGTCAGCAGCGCCGCCACCATCAGCGGAGTGTTCAGGCTGTCCCCGGGGAAGAGCAGGGTTTCCGTGCGTACCATCGCGTAGACACCGACTTTGGTTAACAGGCCGGCGAACACGGCCGTGACCGGCGCCGGCGCCGTGGGGTAGGAGTCAGGCAGCCAGAACGAGAGCGGGAACACGGCCGCCTTGATGCCGAAGGCCACCAGGAGCATCACGTGCAGTAGGGTCTGGGTTCCCTCGTCCAGGTCCGAAAGCTTGATGGCGAGGTCGGCCATGTTCACTGTTCCGGTGGCGCCGTAGACCATGGCGATGGAGATCAGGAACAGCACCGACGACACCACGGAAACCACCACGTAGGTAACTCCGGCGCGGATTCGGGGGCCGGTTCCGCCCAGTGTCATCAGCACATAGCTTGCCGTCAGCAGGATCTCGAATCCGACGTACAGGTTGAAGAGGTCCCCGGACAGGAACGCGTTGGACACGCCGGCCACCAGGATCAGGTAGGTGGGGTGGAAGATCGACACTGGAGCGTCCTGGTCGCCGTCGGCCATGCCCTGCCCTGTGGCGTAGACCAGCACAGCGAGGCTGACGGCGGACGACACCACGAGCATGAGGGACGAGAACTGGTCCACCACCATCGTGATGCCCCACGGCGGCAGCCAGCCACCGATGTTCACGGCGGCGGTTCCGCCGTTCCAGACCGAAGCAAGCAGCGCGCACTCGAGCAGGAGCGTCAGGGACAGCACGGCAATGCTCACGGCGCGCTGGGCGCGGGAGTCCCGGATCAGCAGGAAGGCCAGGGCGGCACCGAGGATGGGAAGCACGACGGCGAGCGGGGCAAAGCTTGCAATGTTCACTTCATACCTCCTTCGGGACCAGGGGTTACATTCCGCGAGCCGGGTTGCTCTTCAGCGGCGGCATCCGCGGCAGGAATCTCCTTGGCACCGGCCGTGACGGAATCGCCGGCCGCTTCCGGGCCGTCCGACGTCGAGGCGTGGTCCGAGACGGAGCTCCCGTCGCTGCCAAGCATCGTCAGGGGAAACTCGGAAGTCTCGGCCGGAATAGGGGCGTCGTCTTCGGCGTCGAAGCGGGGCGTCTCGGCGACGCGGAGGTCCTCGACGTCGTCCTGGATCTCATCCTGGCGGGCCAGGACCCATGTGCGGTAGATGATGCCGAGCATAAATGCCGTCACGGCGAAGGAGATCACGATCGACGTGAGGATCAGGGCCTGCGGAAGCGGGTCTGCGTATTCCTGGGCGCCGGTGTCCTTGTTGTACAGCGGCGCCAGGCCGGCATGGCCGCCGGTGGCCAGGATCAGCAGGTTGGTGGCGTTCGCCAGCAGCATCAGCCCGAGCAGCACCCGGGTGAGGCTGCGTTCCAGGATCAGGTAGATGCCGCACGCATACAGGGCACCCATGACGGCCAGCAGGGTCAGGTTGACGCTCATCTTTGGCCCTTCGCGGTGGTTTCGGCAGGGACGCCCACGGGTTCCCGCACCTGGGCAGCGGCAGGGGCGTCATCGGTTGGCGAGTCCTCGGCAGGCTCGTCCTCGGCGGGCGCAGTTCTCTGCTCGTCAAAGTGTTCGTCGATCTCGGCGCCCAGGCTGCGCAGGACGTCCAGCACCAGGCCGATCACCACGATGTATACGCCGATGTCGAAAATGGTGGACGTGACGAACTTGATGTCCCCGAAGACCGGCAGCCAGAGTTCGATGATGGCGGACTGGAATACCTGGCCTCCCAGCAGCAGCGGTACCACGCCGGACGCCGCCGCAGTGGCGAGCCCGATCCCCAGCAGGGTACCGGCGCCCACGGGGGTGGCCTCGCGCAGTTCGAACCGGCCGCCGGCCAGGTAACGCATTGCCAGGGCAAGCCCGGCAGTCAGGCCGCCGGCGAAGCCGCCGCCGGGGAGGTTGTGGCCGGCCAGGAGGAGATAGAGCGAGAAGATGATCAGGGAGTGGTAGATCAGCCGCGTGACCACTTCAAAGATGATGGAGCGCCGTTCCGGTGCCAGGGTCCGCCCCGCCACGATCCAGGCATCCCGGGCGGAGGCTGCGAATTTGCGGCTGATGGCCAGCGCCGCTGCCTCCCGCGACCCGGGATCCACCGCAACCTGGCGGCCTACACTGCCCTCGGCAATGGTTTCTGAGACCCTGCTCCGGTCGCCGCGGCCGCGGACGAAGATGAGGCTGGCAACACCTGTGGCGGCCAGGGCAAGGACGGATATTTCACCGAAGGTGTCCCAGGCACGGATGTCCACCAGGGTCACGTTGACGATGTTCAGCCCGCCGCCGCCTTCATAGGCGAGCCGGGGGAATTCCAGGGACACGGGCACGGCCACCCGGGCGCCCATGGCGTGGATGGCGGCGAAGACCATGGTGACTCCGAAAGCCGCCCCGATGATCACGCGGATCACCCGGTACTTGCCGCCGGTGCGGTCACGGAGTTCGGCGGGCAGGCTGCGCATAGCCAGGACAAAGGCCACCAGGATGATGGTTTCCACGAGCATCTGGGTGAGGGCCAGGTCCGGGGCGCCCTGGAGCGCGAACATCAGGGCGATCCCGTACCCGGTCACGGACACCATCAGCACGGCGAGGAACCGCTTGTTGGCCTTGACCGCGGCCAGCGCGCCGATCACAATTCCTGCCCCGACCACAGGCTGCAGCGGCGAGTACGGATCGATGAAGTACAGGTTGTCCGGAAGCGGCTTGCCCGCCAGCACCATGGCCGTCAGCGGCAGAGCGAACGCCATGGTGAGGATAACGGCGAGATAGAAGTACAGGGAACCACGCTGCGTGCGGCCCGTGATCCAGACGGCTGTGTCGTCCAGGGCGCCGATGATGAGCTGATAGACGCGATCGCCGTCGATCCAGCCAGGCACACGGGACTGCGCGCGTGCCACCAGGTTTCGTCCGAAGTACATCGCTAGGCCCAGCGCGAACGTGAGGGCGGTCAATCCCAGGGCGGGGGTGAAACCGTGCCACAGCGCAAGGTGGCCTGCCTGCTCGGCAGGTGTGCCGGCGTCGGACGCGGTGGAGGCGAACAGCGCGGCGTAGGGCTGGACCCAGGCGTCCACCAGCGCCGGCCAGAGGCCGTAGACGATGCTGAGGAGGCTGAGGAGGGCGGGGGCTGCCAGGAAGGACGGCTTGACGGCCTTGAACGTTGTCCGCTCAATTCCCGGCTTCACCGCGAACGCTCCCCACATAAAGAGGGCGCTGTAGGCGAACGTGAGAATGGACCCGAGGACGATGCCGACGAGCACCAGCATGCTCCAGGCCTCGCCGCCGGAAGCGTGGTGGACAAAGGCTTCCAGGACTGATTCCTTGGCCACAAATCCGGCGAGCAATGGGACGCCGGCCATCGAGGCGGCACCGATGCCGGCCACAATTCCGAGCGACCGCGACGACCCGAACACGCCGGACAGCTGGCGGATATCGCGCGTACCGGCCTGGTGGTCGATGATGCCTACCACCAGGAACAGGGTGGCCTTGAACAGTCCGTGGGCCAGGAGCATTGCGAGGCCGGCGAGTGCCGCGTCCGGCGTGCCCAGCCCCACCACCATGGTCAGGAACCCCAGTTGGCTGACGGTGCCGTAGGCCAGGATAAGTTTGATGTCGGTCTGCCGGAGCGCCCGGTAGCCGCCCACCAGCATGGTGGCCAGACCCAGCCCCAGCACGATGACCTGCCAGTAGGCGGTGTCGGAAAATCCCGGGGCGAGCCGTGCCACCAGGTAGATCCCGGCCTTCACCATGGCCGCGGCGTGGAGGTAGGCGCTCACCGGAGTGGGGGCCGCCATGGCACCCGGAAGCCAGAAGTGGAACGGAACCAGCGCGGACTTACTGATGGCACCCGCCAGGATCAGTACGACGGCGGCGGCAACGATTGCGCCTGTCGGTCCGCTGATCAGGGTGGGAGCTTGCGCCAGGATTGCCGAGATCCGGTAGGTTCCGGCGCTGTGGCCCAGCATGATCAGGCCCACCAGCATGGCCAGCCCGCCCGCGGTGGTGACCATCAGGGCCTGCAGCGCAGAGCGCCGGGCTGCCAGCCTGGTGCGGGCGAAGCCGATCAGCAGGTAGGACAGGATGGTGGTGAGTTCCCAGAAGATGAACATCAGGAGAAGATCGTCAGCGATCACCAGGCCGAACATCACTCCCGCGAAGGCGAGGAACTGGGCGCCGAAGCCTCCGAGATCCTGGTCCTTGAGGCTGAAGTACCGGGCGCAATAGACGAGCACCAAGGCGCCGACGCCCAGGATGAGGAGCGACATCACCCAGGCAAGGGGATCGAGCCGGAAGGCGAATTCAAGATCCAGCCCGGGAACCCAGGGAAAGACCTCCGTGGCTGCCCCGGAGTCCGAGTACACGGCGCTGTGCTGGAACAGCAGCCAGACAAAGGACGCAGCGGGCACAGTCGCCAGCGCGTAGAAAGCGTTGCGGCCTAAGGCCCTGAACAGAAATGGCGCCACAGCAGCCACCGTAAAGTGCACGGCAAGGACTGTGATCACTGGATCTCCGCAACGTCAGGGATTCGATTGTCAAAAGTTAGGGCAGGCGGTCATTCGTAAAGTTCGGTGGCCAGTTTATCAAGGCACCCTTGGCACTATTCCCGCTCCGGGCCGTGGGTCCCTGGAATTTACCGGGTGTCCGGCGTACCATCACCGCCTTGTTCGCCAGGGGCGGATACGATTCAGCCTATGAACACCGCCAGCGCTCCTGAGGCCATGCAGCCGCCATCGGAACTTGCGTCCGGAAACGAGGCCACCGGCAAAGGCCGTGTGCTCGCCTGGGCCGCCTGGGACTGGGGATCTGCGGCCTTCAATGCGGTCATGACCACTTTCGTCTTCACCGTCTACCTCACCTCCAACTCCTTCGGCGGCAAGGATCAGGCCTCGGCCGTTCTTGGCGGCGCCCTGGCCATTGCGGGCATCGCCATCGCGCTGCTCGCTCCCGTGACCGGGCAGCGCTCGGATCAAGGCGGGCGCCGCAAACTATGGCTGGGGGTCAATACGGCCGCTGTCGCCATCCTGACGTGCCTGTGCTTCTTTGTGTTCCCGCGGCCGGAGTTTCTGCTGCTGGGCGTTTCCCTGATCGCGCTGGGGAACGTGTTTTTTGAGTTCGCCGGCGTCAACTACAACGCCATGCTGGCCCAGATCTCCACCCCGAAGAACATCGGCAAGGTCAGCGGGTTCGGCTGGGGCATGGGCTACCTGGGCGGCATTGTTGCCCTGCTGATTGTGCTGCAGCTCTTTGTGCAGCCGAGCTTCGACTGGTTCGGCGCCTCCACTGACGACAGCCTGAACATCCGGCTGGTGGCTGTGTTCTCGGCCCTGTGGTTCTTCATCTTTGCCCTGCCGGTGCTATTCGCTGTCCCGGAACTCCCGCGGCCGGCGCGGGCCCAACCGCCGGGTTTCCTGGCCTCCTATGGCCTGCTGATCCGCCGGATCAAGGCAATCTACGCCACCAGCCCGCACACCATCTACTTCCTCCTGGCCAGCGCAGTGTTCCGTGACGGCCTCGCGGCAGTGTTCACGTTCGGCGGGATCATCGCGGCCGGCACCTTTGGCTTCGAATTGTCCCAGGTCATCTTTTTCGCCATCTTCGGCAACGTCGTGGCGGCCGTGGGCGCGGTCATCGGCGGGTTCCTGGACGACCGGGTGGGGCCCAAGGCCGTGATTGTGGGTTCCCTCGTGGGGCTGCTGGTCGCCGGGACCATGATCCTGGTGCTCGGCAACAGAGACTACGTCTTCTTTGGCACGGCGTGGGCCGGCAGCACCACGTTCTGGGTCTTCGGACTGTTCCTGTGCCTGTTTGTGGGGCCTGCCCAGTCCTCGTCCCGGGCCTACCTCGCCCGGCTGGCACCCCACGGCGAATCCGGCGAGCTGTTCGGCCTCTACGCCACCACCGGCCGTGCCGTCAGCTTCCTGGCTCCGGCGCTGTTCACCCTGTGCATCACGCTGGCCACTCCCCTGGTGGCCCCCGGTGAGGCCCAGCGCTGGGGAATCCTCGGCATCATGGTGGTGCTGCTCGCCGGCCTCCTGGTCCTGCTCCCGGTGAAGTCGCCGGACAAGACCGCCATTGCCGTCGTTCCAGTCTCCTAGCGCGAACGGACATTTAAGCCCCGGCTGACCCTGTGGGCCAGGGGCCGCAAGTGTCCGCTCGTGCCGCCGTCACACACCCACCCGAAACCCGCCTGTGGAGACTAGGCTGGTGGCATGAACGTGGACGAGACTGACCTCCCCGGCCTGGGCCGGCGGAAGGACTTCATGACGGCTTCCGGCCGCCGCATCGGCGTTGTGGAGCTGCGGGAGGGCACGATGGAACTCATCGTTTCCACCTGGAACGATCCCGACACCTGCCAGGCGTCGATTCCCCTGACCGGGGATGAGGCCGCCACCCTGGGTAACCTCCTGGGCGGGCAGCACCTGGCCATGAAACTGAGTGAAGAGCACAGGGAGATCCCGGGCATCGTGACCCGGCAGTTCTCCATCGCTCCGGAATCCCCGTTCCAGAATCAGCCCATGGGGAAGGCCTGCATCCGAACGCGCTGCGGAGTCTCGATCGTGGCGATCATGCGTGAAGGCGAGGTGCTCCCGTCGCCGGGACCCGACGTCGTACTTCACGCCGGTGACCTCCTCGTCGCAGTGGGAACGCAAGAAGGCCTCGATTCGGCGGCCGACATCCTGCGCAACGGCTGAGCGTTATGGACCCGTTGGCCCTGACCCTCATTGAGCTGGGGGCCGTTGTGTTCTGCCTTGGCCTGTTGGCCAGGCTGGCCGGACGGATCGGAATGTCACCCATCCCCCTATACCTCGTGGGTGGACTCGCATTCGGCGCAGGCGGCGTGGTCAAGCTCGAAGGTATGCAGGAATTCGCACATCTCTCCGGCGAAATCGGCGTGATCCTGCTACTTCTTATGCTCGGTTTGGAATATACGGCTGCCGAGCTTTTCACCGGTCTGCGCAGGTCCTGGCAGGCCGGTGTTCTTGACCTGGTGCTGAATTTCATCCCCGGCGCAGGACTGGCGCTGCTGCTTGGATGGGGCATGGTGGGCGCGATGGTCATGGGCGGCGTCACGTACATATCGTCGTCCGGGATCGCCGCCAAGGTCATCACGGACCTGGGCCGGATCGGTAACCGCGAGACCCCGGCGGTGCTGTCCATCCTGGTCTTCGAGGACCTGGCCATGGCCGTATACCTGCCTATCCTCACCGCCACCCTCGCCGGCGTGAGCTTCCTGGGCGGGCTCACCACCGTGGCGATCTCCCTTGCGGTGGTCACCGTGGTGTTGATGGTGGCCCTGCGGCACGGACACCGCGTGTCGAAAGCGGTGCACAGCGAGAACTCCGAAGTCTTCCTGCTCAACCTGCTGGGCGCGGCCCTGCTGGTGGCGGGCGTGGCCTCGGCCATGCAGGTTTCGGCAGCCGTAGGGGCGTTCATGCTCGGCATCGCCATTTCGGGCGCCACGGCCCACAGCGCCACCCGGATCCTGGAGCCCCTGAGGGATCTGTTCGCGGCGCTTTTCTTTGTCGCCTTCGGCCTTAACACGGATCCTTCCTCGATCCCGCCAGTGCTCGGCTGGGCGCTGGTTCTGGCCGTTGTCACCGCCGCGACCAAAATGCTCACCGGCATCTGGGCCGCCAAGCGCGCCGGCATTGCCCGTCCCGGCCGCTTCCGTGCAGGTGCGGCACTGATTGCCCGCGGCGAGTTTTCCATCGTCATCGCCGGCCTGGCAGTGGCGTCCGGTGTGGTCCCGGACGAGCTTGCGGCCCTGGCCACGGCCTACGTGCTGATCATGGCCGTTCTGGGCCCGTTGGCAGCGCGTTACGTGGAGCCGATCGTCAAGTTGTTCACGCGGCCTCCCCCGGTGCCCGCCCGGGCGTAGCCCGATTCCCTGCCCTGGTGCCCTACATCGATGAGTGAGGTCTCGGCGCTTAGGCTCAGCATGAGGATGGCGACGAAGGCCAGGATGAACGACGCCGTCACCACCTTCCGGATTCCGATCCGGTCCGCCAGCACCGAGGCGCTGATGGCGGCGCAGCCCGGGCGCTACACCTCGGTGCGGTGGAAGTTCAGGTGGCTGCGGCTGGCTGTCGGCCCGCGCTGGCCCTGGTAGCGGTTGCCGTATTCACCCGAGCCGTATGGAAACTCAGCAGCAGAGGTCAGCCGGAAGAAGCACAGTTGGCCGATCTTCATGCCAGGCCAGAGCTTGATGGGCAGCGTGGCCATGTTGGACAGCTCCAACGTGACGTGGCCGGAAAATCCCGGATCAATGAACCCGGCTGTGGAGTGCGTCAGCAGGCCCAGGCGGCCCAGCGAGGACTTACCTTCCAACCGTGCAGCAATATCGTCAGGCAGCGTGACGGTCTCGTAAGTGGAGCCCAGCACAAACTCTCCGGGGTGCAGGATGAACGGATCACCGCTCTCCACCTCCACCAGCCGCGTCAGCTCGGGCTGCTCTTCCGCGGGGTCAATATGCGCGTACTTGTGGTTGTCGAAAAGCCGGAAAAACCGGTCGATCCGCACGTCCACCGAGGACGGCTGGACCATCTCGGGATCGTACGGTTCGAGGACGATCCGTTGGGAGTCTAGTTCGGCACGAATGTCGCGGTCAGAGATCAGCACGCCTCCCAAAATACCGCATGCATTGTCGCTGTCGCGGCGTGGGGCTAATGTTGCCTCAGAATGACAGCCGCCGGATGGTCTCCCGGTTGGTACAACTGAACTGATCTGGGGTTGGCTTTGAGAAAATTTGCGGCGCCCGCCGTTGTGGCGATGCTGTGCGCGCTCGCACTCGTGTCCCCGGCCGCCGGCATGTATTCCGGTCCGCCGGTGGATGAGCCCTCGGTCCAGGCGGCCTTGGGGCCGCGCGCAGTCACGTTGGGCCCGGCGGGGACAGCGGACGACGACGGCGGCGCGGCCGACGCGGACACCGGCACCGGTTCCCTGCTCGCCCCAGCCGTGGAACCGGTGATCACACCGGCGTCGCCCGCCGGGGAAGTAGGCACGTCAGGCACCGCCGCGGTGCAGTCGGCGGCGACGGTGACTGCCCCCGTGACTACCGCCTCCGAACCAGTCGCGCCGGAACCGCCCTCCGTGCCGCCCCTCTGGGCCCCCGACGCCGAACTTGCCCAGAACAAATCCGCGGCTCCCGCCCCGCAGGCCCTCGCCACGGAATCCTTGGCCACCGAATCACTCGGCACCGAAGCCCTGGTGCCGGACAGCAACACGGCCGCCATCCTCACGGTTTTCAACGAAATCAATAAGTACCGGGCGGCCAATAGCCTGGCCCCGGTCAAGTACCACCCCACGGTGGCCGGCATGGCGCAGGAATGGTCAAACAGCATCGCTTCCCGGGAAGTCATTGAGCACCGCGCCAGCTTCTGGACAGACCCCCGCGCCCTAAACCCGAACAATGGTGCCGGCGAGGTCATTGCCATCCGCACAGACCGCGACGCGGCGAAGCTGGTGGAGTGGTGGAAAGGCTCTCCCGGCCACAACGCCATGCTGCTCGACCCGCGCTTCAACGTCATGGGCGCCGGGATCTCCTACACGAACAGCCTGTACACCATCTGGGGTGTGGTGAACTTCTTCGGCTACACCACCCTGCCCGCGGGCACCGTCACGTCCCCCGGGGGCAGCTCAGCCGGCGGGGGCGCTTTCCCCGCCCCAACGCCAACCGTGTGCGATCCGGCCGTCAAACACATGCCGCCCACCCTGAATCTGGCCAGCGCTGCGATCAACAGTGCCGCCGATCTTGTTACCATCAACGCGGCCGGCCAGCTCATCAACCGCCCCTCCACGGGGAACAGGTCCTACGGGGCTGCCAAGGTCATCGGCTCCGGGTTCGGAACGGCCAAGGAAGTGTTCACCCCCGACTGGGACCGCGACGGCGCCTATGACCTCCTGACCCAGTGGAACGACGGCCGGCTGACGCTCCACCCGGGACTGGCGGCAGGAGGCTTCGGGGCTTCCGTAACACTGGGCCAGTCCGGCTGGGAAACGCTGACGCTAGCTGTGGGCGGCTGGTGTGCCAACAACCGCCTGCCCCAGCTCGTCGCGTTGGATACCGCCGGAAACCTGTTCCTCTACCCGAATGTGGGCCTGGCGGACATGTCCTCGCGCACCACCATGGCGACCGGAGTAGCGGCCAGGAAGCTGAGCATGGTGGATTATGACGCCGACGGTTTCCAGGATCTACTGGCCATCAAGTCCGACGGCGCCGTGCAGCTTTACCGCGGAGCCGGCACTCCGGCGCCGCGCGTCGAAGCCCGGCCCACCATCGCCACCGGCTGGCAGGATGTCACCGGGATCCGTCCGCTGCGCGACGTGACAGCCCTGAACTCCACCGGAGTGGCACTGCGCCGGGCCAACGATGTGGTGCAGTACTGGGACCTGAGCGCCGGAAGCCTGGCGTCGCCGTCGAACGTCACCGGAAGCTGGACAGGCCAGCGGCTGGCGCAGTAGCCCTCAGGCCGCCGTCCGCACTTCCAGGATATCTTTGAGCCGCGCGAGCTGGGATACTTCGGCCTTGATGGTGCGCTGGATGCCGGTGTTCATCAGGCCCAGGAGGCCTTTGGGCTGGTATTCGAGGGCGAACCTGACCCGGGTGCCGGCCGGTTCAGTGCTGAGGTAGTACCCGCCGGTAGGCTGCGACGGTCCGGAGATCACGCGGAACTGAATCTCGGCGCCGGGCCTGGCCTGGGTTATTTCGAAATCGGCAGGGATGGTCCGTCCTGACCGACCGGTGGTTGTCTGCCGGTAGACAGCGCCCTTGGTTCCGGCGGCACCGGACATCAGGCCGATGCTGCGGATTCCCTTGCGCCATTGGGGAAGGTTCGTTCCGTCGACCAGGAACGCGTACACGGTCATTGCGTCGCACCGGATAAGCACCTCGTGCTCTGCAAATGCCATGGGAGTCCTTCGTTAGCGCTGGTCAGGTGGTAGCCCGCCCCACCCCCATGACACCGCAGCTAACGGGTTCAGAGTAGCCACTCGGCCCACCCCGGACCTAGCCACCGACGGCGACGTTATTGAAGAGTTACGCGGGGCGGGACGATTCCCCGTTTGTGACGGCCTTTCTCAGTTTCCGCTGGACGCACTCAGCCCCCGGGCGTTGCCCAGGGGCTGAGATCCTGCGGCCGGGCCGC